>DATEID010000107.1:0-4287 GCA_035279245.1 Reyranella sp. | reverse complement strand
CGGCATGTCGATGTCGGAGAGACCGTAATAGGCCTGCTCCTGTCCAAACAAATCGAACTCGATCGTGACGCCCGTGTCCGCGAGCTTGAGCAGGCGCGGCTCGTCGAAAACCGTGCGATCGATATGGCTGATGACGACGCGTTCGGTGGGATGGCCGGCCGCCTTGATGAAGTCGGCGACCTGTTGCGGCTGGTCGGGATCGCGGCCGGGATGGACGTTGATCGCCGCCCCCGTCTCGGCCGCAGCGATCAGCGCTGCACGCATCACGCGCTTCTCGGTATCGGTCCAGGGTGCGGTGCAGCCGATCTCGCCGATCATGCCGGCGCGCACATCGGTGCCCCAGGCGCCGTTCAGGATCTGGCCGATCATCTCGCCGGCGAAATCCTCCACCGTGCGGTCATGGTTCCTCGGGTCCTGGTACTCGTTGACGTAGTGGCCGCAGCCCATGACGAGCTGCACGCCGGTGCCGGCGGCGATGCGCTGCAGGCCGCGCGGATCGGGCGAAAGACCGCCGCAGGTCAGCTCGACGATGGCCTCACCGCCCTCGTGCTTCATCATGCGGACCTCGCGCGTGGCGATGTCCTCGAGATCGAGCATGTACTTGCGGCCGGCCCGCTTCACGCCGTGGCCGTAGTTGATCTGCCAGGTGTTCTCGAGCGTGATCTCGGGCCCGAGATCGTTGTCGGCGCGGGTCGAGGGCGGACGGATGTCGCACAGCACATGCTCGTGCATCAGCGTGCGGCCGAGCGCGGCGGGCTCGATCAGGCCGAGCACCGTCTGGATCCTGCCGCGCAGTTCGTCGCGGGTCATTGCGGCTCCAGCTTGGCGGCATCGACGACCTTTTTCCACTTGGCCGTCTCGCGGGTGATGTGTTGCGCCAGCTCCTCGTCGCTGCCGATCAGCTCGGAGGCGCCGGCATCGCGGATCTTCTTGATCACGGCGTCGGACTTGCCGCCCTTCACGATCTCCTCGGACAGCCTGGCGGTGATCTCCTTCGGCGTGCCGGCCGGCGCTGCCACGTACCACCAGGGCGCGGCATCGAAGCCGGGAAAGCCCTGCTCCTCGATGGTCGGCACATCGGCCAGGGCGAACCAGCGCTTGCGCGTGCTCACGCCCAGCGCGCGCAACGCACCGGTCTGGATGTGGGGCAGATAGGGCGGCAGGTTGTCCATGGTACTCGGGATGTTGGCCGCGAGCAGGTCCTGCAGCACCAGCGAACTGCCGCGATAGACGACGTGCTCGACCTTGAAGCCGGCCAGCGCCTGGAAATACTCCATGGCGAGATGGCCGGTGCCGCCGACTGCCGGCGACCCGAAGCTCACCTTGCCGGGTCCCTGACCCTTGCAATAAGCGACATAATCCTTGGCCGTCTTGACCTCGGGCGCGAAGTCCTTATGCACGGCCAGCACGTTGGCCACCTCGCCGAACAGCGCCACCGGCGCGAAGGCCGTCGCCGTATCGTAGGGCATCTTCTTGTAGAGGAACTGGTTGGTCACGGCGGTCCCGACCGTGCCCAGCAACAGCGTATAGCCGTCGGCCGGCGCCTTGGCGACGATGTCGGCCCCGAGGTTGCCGCCGGCGCCGCTCTTGTTGTCGACGATCACCGTGGCGCCCCAGGCATCCGTCAGGTGCTGGGCGACGATGCGGCCCAGGATGTCGGTGGTCCCACCGGGCGCGAAAGGCACCACGAGGCGAATCGCCTTGTCGGGATAGGTTTTCGCCCAGCCCTGGCGGGCGAGCATCGGTGCAGCGAGCGTTGCTGCGAGCATGGTGCGACGGCGGACGAACTTGGTCATGGCGTTACTCTCGAGGTTTGCGCGACTATATCGTCCGAAGAGGGGGAGACAAACGTGACGGCTCCGTTGATCGGCTACACCGACCGCATCTCGGCACGGGCCGGCGAACGCATCGGCTTCAAGATTTCGAGCATCGGACCCGAGCCCTATCGCGCCAGTCTGGTGCGTATCGTGCGCGGCGACCCAAATCCCGACGGACCACCGCAGAAGCTCGAGGACCTGTCGGAGCTTTTCGACGACCAGTTCCCTTCGCGCGAGCAGCGCGCCTGGCCCGGCTCCTACGCGCTGGTCGAGCGCGCGAATTCGCTCGGACCGCTCGCCTCGCTGTCGCTCGAAGCGCTGATCTGGCCGACCTTGCCGGCGGACGAACCGCAAGCCGTCCTTTCCCGCCGCGATCCGGCGAACGGCGCCGGGTTCTCCTTCCTGTTGACCGCGAACGGCATGGCGCTGGAAGTCGGCGACGCGAAGGTCGTCGTCGGCAAGCCGATGCGCCCGCGCACCTGGTATCGCGCGTGGGCCAGCGCCGATCCGGTGACCGGCATGTTGCGCGTCGGCCAGCAGCCGCTGAAACGCGCCCATGCGGTCGATGACGAGGGTGAAGCGGCGGTCGGCGCGACCGCGCCGCTCGCGCTCGATGTGGCCCGGCCCATCCTGATTGCGGCCGAACAGGCGACCGATCGGCCCGTGCATCGCTGCTTCAACGGCAAGATCGAGGCGCCGTCGATCGCTGGCGTCGCTGCGTGGGACTTCTCCCGTCGCATCGACACGCTGGAGATCGAGGATACGGGGCCGAATGGACTGCATGGCAGGCTGGTCAACCTGCCGGCGCGCGCCGTGAAAGGCGCTGCCTGGACTGGCGTGGAGCGCGACTGGAAGCACGCGCCCCACCATTATGCCGCCATCCATTTCCACGACGACGACCTGCACGATTGCGGCTGGCTCGACGACTTCGTCTTCACGGTTCCGAACGGCCTGCGCAGCGGCGTCTACGGCATGGCGCTTGGCTGCGGGCCGCATCGCGACGTCATTCCGTTCTTCGTCCTGCCCGAGCGCGGCCAGCCGCAGGCCAAGGTCTGCTATCTCGCCGCGACCTTCACCTACCAGGCGTACGCCAACCACCAGCGGCATCTGTTCGATGCGGCGTTCCGAAAGCGGGTGGCCGATTGCAAGGCCTTTGCGCACAATCCGGACGACCATCAGGATTACAGCCTCTCGACCTACAATCTCCATCGCGACGGCTCGGGCAATGCCTATTCGTCGCTGCTGAGGCCCCTGCTCACCTGGCGGCCGGACTATCTCTATTTCAACGACGACGTCGGTTCCGGCCTGCGCCACCTGCCGGCCGATACGCATCTCACCGGCTGGCTGGACCGCATGGGAATCGCGTTCGACGTCGTCACCGACCACGATCTCGACCGCGAGGGCGAGGCGCTGCTGGCGCCCTACAAGGTCGTCGTCACCGGCTCGCATCCGGAGTACCACACGGAGCGCACGCTCGACGCCTTGCAACGCTACACCGAGACGGGCGGGCGGCTGATGTACCTCGGCGGCAACGGCTTCTACTGGCGCGTCGCCGTTTCGGAGAAGGTGCCGGGCGCTCTCGAGGTGCGTCGCGGCGAAGGTGGCATCCGGAGCTGGGCGGCCGAGGCCGGCGAGTACTACCACGCCCTCGACGGCGCTTATGGCGGGCTGTGGCGGCGCTCCGATCGACCGCCCAATCTCCTGTGCGGTGTCGGCTTCTCGAGCCAGGGGACGTTCACGGGCGAAGCCTATCGACGCACCGCGGCATCGCATGACGATCGTCACGCCTGGATCTTCGACGGCGTGACGGGCGACCTGTTCGGCCGGCGTGGCTTTTCCGGTGGCGGTGCGGCGGGGTTCGAGATCGATCGCTGCGATCCCGCGCTGGGCAGCCCGCCAAACACCGTCGTTCTGGCGACGTCGGAGGGCCACGATCCGAAGGACTACGTCCCCGTGCACGAGGAGCGGCTGGCCTTCGCGACGACCGTGTCCGGCGAGACGCTGGAGCGGCTCGTGCGCGCGGACATGGTCTACATCGAGAAGCCGGCCGGCGGCGCGGTCTTCTCCGTGGGCTCGATCACCTATTGCGGCTGCCTGCCAGTCGACGGCTTCGACAACGATATCTCCCGCCTTACCTTCAACGTCCTCGATCGGCTCGGCGAGCTGGGGCTCGACTGGCGGACGATCATGGCCGGCGCGCGCCGATGATCTCCTCGGTGTGATCGCCGAGCAGCGGTTCGCGATAGAGCGGTCGCGAGGGCTCGTCTTTGAAGCGCACGACGGGCGCGAAGTGCTTGCGGCCGTCGCCTTCCGTCAGCACCGCGCCACGTTTCAGGAGGTTCGGATCGGCGATCGCTTCGGGCAGCGTGTTGACCGGCCCGTAGCAGATGTCGAGCGCGGCCAGCCATTGCATCCAGTGCGCCAACGGCTTCTCGCGGAAAGTGGCTTCGAGGAACTCCATCACGGGCTT
>DATEID010000106.1:0-2091 GCA_035279245.1 Reyranella sp. | reverse complement strand
CTTTTCGAGCAACTGCGGCGCACGTTCGGCCTGGCCTATCTCTTCATCTCGCACGACCTCGGCGTGGTGCGTCATCTCAGCGATCGGGTCGCGGTGATGTATCTCGGAAAGATCGTCGAGATCGGTCCCTCGGACTGCGTCTATCGCCAGCCGCGGCACCCTTACACGGCGGCTCTGCTGGGCGCGGTGCCGAGCGTCTCGCGGAGCAAGGAAGCCCGTGGCCGTCCGCGCGTGAAGCTGGCAGGCGAGCTGCCGTCGCCGCTGGCGCCGCCGAGCGGCTGCCGCTTCCGAACCCGCTGTCCGCATGCCATGCCCCGCTGCGCGGCCGAGGAGCCGCCCCTGCTCTCCACTCCCTCCGGGCACGCGGTCGCCTGTCACTTCCCCCTCGCCGAGGACGAGACGGCGACGGCGCGATCCGAAGCCGAGCATTCCCTGACTCCGGCCCGGCCATGATCGCCTTCGTCCTGCGCCGTATCGTCCAGCTCGTTCCCGTCCTCCTCGGCGTCACTCTGCTCGCCTTCCTGCTCGTGAACCTGCTTCCCGGCAACATGGCGCTGGCCATCCTCGGCCCGGACGCCAGCAGGGAAGCCATCGCCCATCTGCAGGAGCAGCTCGGCCTCAACCAGCCCATCCTCCTGCGCTATCTGCACTGGCTTGGACACGCGCTGACCGGGGATTTCGGCTGGTCGGAGATCCAGTCCCAGCCGGTTCTGCCGACCATCCTCCAGCGTTTTCCGGTGACGGTGGAGATCATCCTGCTGGGCCAGCTCATTGGCGTCGTGCTGGCCATGCCCTGCGCCGTGATGGTCGCCTTGCGACCGCAGGGGTGGCTCGACCGGCTGCTCGGGCTGCTGGCCTACGGCGCCATCGCGACGCCGCGCTTCCTGCTGGGCCTTCTGCTGATCCTGGGTTTCTCGGTCTACTGGCAGCTTTTTCCTTCGACCGGCTTCGTGTCGCTGTTCGCCGACGCCGCCGGCAATCTCCACTCGGTGGCGCTGCCGGCGATAACCATCGGCGTGCTGGAGTTCGCGGTCTATTTCCGCGTGCTGCGCGGCGAGATGCTGCGCAACCTCGCCGAGGACTTCGTGCTGGCGGCCCGCGCCAAGGGCATTTCGCCGTTGCGTGCGGTGCTGCGCCACGTCCTGCGCAACTCCGCCGTGGCGCTGGTCACCGTCATCGGCATCGGCTTCGGCCCGCTGGTGAGCGGTGCTGTGATCGTCGAGAGCCTGTTCTCGCTGCCCGGAGCCGGCGATCTCCTCGTCAATTCGATCTACCAGCGCGACGCCGTCATGGTGCAGGGCGTGGTCGTGATCGTTGCGGTGACGGTCGTGCTGGTCAATCTCGTCGTCGATATCGCGCACATGCTGCTCGATCCGAGGATCCATCTCCATGACGGCTAGGCAGGCCTTGGAAGCGCTTCCCCGTCTCTCGCTCCGTCTCCAGGAGGGGACGGAAACCTGGCTGTGGGGAACGGTGCTCGTCCTGATCACTGCCGGTTGCTATCTCGGGCCGTTCGTCCTGCCGCTGGCGAACCCCGAGGCGACCGACTTCGCCAACGCCCTCGCGCCGATCGGCACGCCCGGGCACTGGCTGGGCACCGACGCGCTGGGGCGCGACCTGCTGGCCCGCTGCCTTCATGGCGGCCGCGTCTCGTTGACGGTGAGCCTTGGTGCGGTAGCGCTGGGCCTCGTCGTCGGCGGCACGCTGGGCATCGTCGCGGGCTATCGCGGCGGTACGGTCGACGCCGTCATCTCGCGCTGCCTCGACGTGCTGTTCGCGTTCCCCGGCCTCGTGCTGGCGCTCACCGTGGCGAGCTATCTCGGGCCGAGCCTGCGCAACGTCACGCTGGCGATCGCCTTTTACACCGTCCCGGCCTATGCCCGCATGGCGCGGGCCGGCGCCCTACGCGTGCGCGAGCAGAACTTCGTCCGCGCCGCACAGATGTTCGGCGGCGACGGCTGGTACATCGGCACGCGGCATATCCTGCCGAACGTGCTCTTCCTGATCTTGACTTACGCCTTCGTGCTGATCGGCATCGCCATGGTGATCGAGGCCGGCCTGTCGTTCCTCGGCCTGGGCGTGCCGCCGCCG
>DATEID010000105.1:0-2654 GCA_035279245.1 Reyranella sp. | reverse complement strand
CGGGCGCTGATGAGCGAGCCCAAGCTTTTGATGCTGGACGAGCCGAGCCTGGGCCTTGCTCCGGCGATCGTCGATTCGATGTACGACAGCTTCGCCGCCCTCCACCGGGACGGCCAGACGATCCTCCTGGCCGAGCAATCGGTCGACGTCGCCCTCGAGGCCGCCGACCACGCCTACGTGCTGCAGGTTGGCCGCACAGTGCTGTCGGGCCCGGCCAAGGCGATGGCGGACAATCCGGACGTGCAGCGGATCTATCTCGGCGTCGAGTGACCGATCAGAAGGTCGCCCTCAGTCGGCCGCTGAACACATGCACCGGTCCACGATCGGCATTGTAGGCGGGATTGACGAGGAGCTGATAGTCTGCGGTCGCGACCAGGCCCTTCGTCAACTGCATCGCATAGTAGGCTTCGAGCACATGCTCGGGCGCATAGTTGATGCGCCCGTCGCCGACGAGGGGCCCGAGCCCGCCGGCTGCGAGGAAGTCGATGTGCGGCCCCGACAGCATGTTGATGGCCCCGCCGACGCCGACCGTGTCGTTCGCACGGCCCCACAAGCTTCCCTTGACCGAGATGCCGAGCGACAGGCTGCGGTCGATGTCGGTGAAGGCCATGATTTCGTTCTGGCCGTCGTTCCAGCTCCAGCGGGCGAACGCGCCGATATCGTCGGTGATCTCCTGCTGGAGATTGAGATAGTAGCCATATTTGATGCGGCTTTGCCGCGTCTGGGCGATGGTGCTGTCGGCCGTGACGCCGGCGGCATCGGCGAGCGCGACCGCATCGGTGTAGGAGCCGGAGAAGACGCTGTTCAGGAAGCCGCCCACCTTCAGGGCGCCGGGCCGGCCGAAAGGTCGGAACCGCAGCTCCAGCTCGCCGACATAGCCCCCGCGCGCGAACAGGTTCCAGTCCATGATGTTGCCGTTGGACTCGGTCGGCATCAGGAAGTAGCCGGCCCGTACCGCCCATTGTTTCTGGTTCAGCTCGGCGGCGACGCCGTAGGTCAGCCCGACGCGGTCCGCCGCATAGTCGTAGGCACCAGCCGCCCAGAGCGACCAGTTGAGAAAATCGATCCGCGTGTCCTGGGCGTAGTCGTTGGTGTCGAACAGATCGTGCACGGCGAACTTGCCGATTTGCAAGGTAATCCGTGAAATGTCCTTCTCGCCGGCGAGCTGGCCGTAATCGCTTTCGACCGTCTCACGCTCTCCGCCAAGACCGAACTCCTGCCGCAGAAAGAGGCGCGACGTGTTATAGCGTGGGAAGGGGAAGTTGGACTTCTGGGCTTCGCCGTTGGGAAAGCCGCCGGCGCCGACCGTGTCGGCGAGGCCGAAGCCTTGCAGGAGCTCGGGGTTGTAGTAGAGCTCGCCGCCTTGCCAGAGCCGCATGCCGAGAAAGGCCGACACGGTCCAGGTCTCGCGCGACTGGCCATTGCTCGGCAGGCTGTTCGGGCCGTCGTACAGCGCCCGGAAAGGCGGGTAGCCCTGGAAAATGAACGTGGTCTGGCCGTGGATCTCCCATGAACCGGGGCCGCGATCTGCAACCTTGTCCTCGTCTTCGCGACTCTCGCCAGCGCCGAAATGATAGTTGAGGCCGACACGGAACTGGTGCAGGTCGTAATGCGAATCGTAGCGGCTCGGCGCGGAGGCAAAGGCGAAGCCGCTCAATCCCAGATCGGCGTACAGATATTCGAGCCGCGCCGACCAGCCCTGTCTCAGAGCGTAGTCGATGCCGGCGCCGAGCGCATAGCCGACGCGCCAATGGCCGGATGCGCCTTCCTCGTCGCCGGTCGTGGAGTCGGTGCGCGAGTAGCGCGTGCTCCCCCAGGCAAGCCCACCGGTGATGAAGGGGGTCCAATTGCCCATCGTGTAGCCGACGCGGCCGCGCAGGGTGCCGAGATATTCCAGCTGTTCGTTGGCCGAGCCCGTGCTCGTGGCACGATAGGAAAGGACCTGGTTCAGGTCCTGGTAGTTGGCGAAGGACAGGTCGGCCTCGAGGCCGAGCATCCAGCGCGAGGGGAGCCGCCACTCGTAGCCGCCCTGGACACCGCCGAACAGGGTGCCGAACTGGGTCGTCCCGCCGGTCGACGCGATGCCGCCGGTCGGGTCGCCCAGTGTGGCCGCGGCATTGCCGAACAGATAGCCAACGTGGCCGCCGACATAAAAGCCGCCGGAAGATGAAGGATCGGCCGCCAGGACAGGCGTCGCGCTCGTCACCGCCAGCAGCGACGCCGCGGTCCAGGTCATACCGCATCTGAGAACGGTTCTGCCGAGCATGGCCTAGACCCGCATCAGCACGCGCACATGCGTTGCGGTCGAGGCCGCCAGCGCGTCGAGATCGTAGCCCCCTTCGAGCGCCGAGACGATCCGGCCTTGGGCATGGCGGTCGGCGATCTTCAACAGCTCTTCGCTGATCCAGCGGAAGTCCTCGGTCTCCAGGCGCAGATGCGCCAGCGGATCGAGGCGGTGGGCGTCGAAGCCGGCCGATACGATCAGAAGCTCGGGCGCGAAGCGGTCGAGCTGTGGCAGGATGGACTCGCTCCAGGCAGCACGGAACTCGCGGCTACCACTGTTTGGAGCGAGGGGCACGTTAACGACATTGCCGTCGATACCGTGCTCGCGCGCACTGCCGGTCCCCGGGTAGAGCGGATATTGATGCGAGGAG
>DATEID010000104.1:0-7237 GCA_035279245.1 Reyranella sp. | reverse complement strand
ATCGGGGCCCATCAGGCCGATGGCGCCGCGGTCGCCGCCACAGCGCTTGGCGATCTCGATCGCGACTTGCCACATATCCTCAAGGCAGCCGGCATGGGGGCCATGGGTGCTCTGACTCGTGGCGAGACGCTCGCCGCGATTGATGCCGCCTTGCGTGGGCTTGAGCGCAAAGTTTCCGCAATAGGCGGCCGGCCGGATGATCGAGCCGCCGACCTGCGTGCCGATCGCTGCCGGCACCATGTTGGCACCCACCGCCGCCGCGGAGCCCGAGGACGAGCCGCCCGGCGTGCGTTTGAGGTCGAACGGATTGGTGGTCGGCCCGGGATGGGCGCCGCCGAGCTCCGCGGTCACCGTCTTGGCGAGAATCACCGCGCCGGCCTGGCGCAATGCCCAGACCGCCGCGTTGTCGCGCTTGGGGAAGTTCCCCTTCATCGCCGCGCAGCCCATCTCGGTGGGCATGTCCTTGGTCTCGAGCAGGTCCTTGATGGCGACGGGCATGCCGTCGATCGGCGAGAGCGGCTTGCCGGCCTTCCAGCGCGCGACGCTCGCATCGGCCGCGGCGCGCGCGCCCGTCTCGTTGACGGCCGTGAACGCTTTCACCACCGGCTCGCGCTGCGCGATGGTTTCGAGGCAGCGCTCCAGGTAGGCGCGCGGGCTGTCGTTGCCGTCGGTGAAGCGGCGGGCGGCATCGTGGAAGGTGAGGGGCTTGTAGTCGGCGTAAGCGGTCATGGTCGATACCGTAGCACGAACGGCCGCTGCGTCGAGGGTAGTACAAGGAATCACAAATCCGAATGACAGTAAGCATTTCTGTCGTCCTGAGCGAGGCGAAGGACCTCATGCCATTCCAACCAGCACATCGACGCAATCGCCATGAGATCCTTCGCTGCGCTCAGGATGACAACAAAGGGAGTTCTTCTGACTCCATCGACTCGAAGAGATGCGCAGCTACCAGTGCCAAAGGTTGCCGCGGGCGCCGAAGTCGTGACACTTTTCGAAGACACTTATGGGAAACGCGCGAAATGGCGCGATCCGAAGAAGGGTTGAAGGCACAGATCATGGTGGATCGGCAGGCGGCGAAGCCGGACAGCACGGCGGTGCGCGTGGCCTTGTGGCGCGCGCTGCATGTCGAGGTCGATGCAGCGCCGCACGTGTTGGAAGACAAGGTCGGCCTGCAGCTCGCGGGTCCGGACGAGGACTGGCGGCGTCGTCCGGACATGGATCCGCAGTTCACGCGGCCCTTCCGCGCCTCCATCGTGGCGCGCGCCCGCTTCATCGAGGATCTGGTCGTCGAACAGGTCGGCTGCGGGGTCGGCCAGTACGTGATCCTGGGCGCCGGCCTCGACACGTTCGTCCAGCGCCGGCCCGAGCTCGCCTCCCGCCTCAGGGTGTTCGAGGTCGATCAGCCCGGTCCCCAGGCGTGGAAGCGCCAACGCCTGATCGAGGCGGGCTTCGGTGTCCCGCCGTGGCTGCGGCTCGTTCCGGTCGATTTCGAGGCCGGTCAGTCGTGGCGTGAGAAGCTGATGGCGGCCGGCTTCGATGCCAGCCGGCCGGCCGTGGTCGCCTCGACCGGCGTCTCGATGTATCTTACGCGGGCGGCCAACCTTGCGACGTTGCGCGAGATCGCCGCGCTCGCACCGGGCACCACGCTCGCGACGACGTTCCTGCTGCCGCTCGAGCTCGCCGATCCGGAGGTGCGTCCCGGCCTCGAGCTGGCGGAGAAGGGGGCACGCGCAAGCGGGACGCCGTTCATCAGCTTCTTCACGCCGACCGACATGCAGGCGCTGGCCCGCGAAGCAGGCTTCAGGCAAGCCCGGCACGTGTCGGCGGCTGCCCTGGCCCAGCGCTATTTCACAGGCAGGACCGATGGCCTTCGTCCGCCCGACAATTCGGAGGAACTGCTGCTGGCGATGACCTAGTCTTTCGGCCACGACGCAACGGCCTCCCGGATGCCACGCACAGAAGGACCAAGCGCATGCCCATGATCGCCAGCACGGACGGCACCGAGATCTTCTACAAGGACTGGGGATCGGGACAGCCGATCGTGTTCAGTCACGGCTGGCCCCTGTCGGCCGACGATTGGGACGCCCAGATGGTGTTCTTCCTGCACCACGGCTTCCGGGTCGTCGCCCATGACCGCCGTGGCCACGGCCGCTCGGGCCAGCCGAGCTCCGGCCACGACATGGATCACTATGCCGACGATCTCGCCGCGCTGACCAACCATCTCGATCTCAGGGACGCCGTGCATGTCGGCCATTCGACCGGCGGCGGCGAGGTCGTGCACTACCTGGCGCGCCATGGCGAGAGCCGGGTGGCGAAGGCGGCGATCGTCGCCGCCGTGCCGCCGCTGATGGTGAAGACCGCGGCCAATCCCGGCGGCCTGCCCAAGGAGGTTTTCGATGGCTTCCAGGCGCAGGTCGCCACCAATCGCGCGCAGTTCTACTACGATGTGCCGGCCGGACCCTTCTATGGCTACAACCGTCCCGGCGCGCAGCCTTCGCAGGGCGTCATCTGGAACTGGTGGCGCCAGGGTATGATGGGCAGCGCCAAGGCGCACTACGACGGCATCGTCGCGTTTTCCCAGACCGACTTCACCGAGGATCTGAAGAAGATCGCCGTGCCGGTGCTGGTGATGCACGGCGACGACGACCAGATCGTGCCCTACGCCGATTCGGCGCCGCTTTCGGCCAGGCTGCTGAAGAACGGCAGGCTGAAAACCTACAAAGGTTTTCCGCACGGCATGCCGACGACGCAGGCCGAAACGATCAACGCCGACCTGCTGGCCTTCATCAAGGGCTGACGCTCCGGCTTATCGGGCCGGGCTACACGAGTATCACGGGCGCACGAGCCATTGCGGCAGCCGGACGACGCGCAGAAGGCCTGCAGCGCTGGACAGGCTGTGCACCGACCGCCGCGCCTCGAGGAACAGGTGGCGCAGGAGGAGTCGGTCCGTCGTCCCCGCCGGTTCGTCGACGAAGGACAGACGATGCAGGGAATAGAGGCCGGCCAGGCAGGCGATGCCGAAGAAGAAGGTCCATGAGTGGAAATCGAGCACCTGCAGCGTGACGTCCTCGGCGCCGCCCTTCCAGGTGAAAGCGAGGGTGAGCTGGTGCGAGGCGAAATAATCCGCGAACAGGCCGCCCAGGATCGGTGCGACGGCCGTGCAGCTCGCGGTGATGACGCTGTTGGCGGCGAGGTAGGCGGTCGCCTGTCCGGCCGGTGACAGCTTCATTGCGATGTTGCCCGACGCGAGCCCGACGCCCGCCGTCGACAGGCCCATCAGGATGTGAAGGCCGACCAGGAAGTAAAAGAGCATCGGCTGCATCCAGGCGAGGCCTGTGAACGTCCAGCCCAGGATGCAGGCGAGGAACAGCGGCGATGCGATCCCGAGCACCGCCTTGTTGCTGAAGCGGTCGATCAGCGTGCCCCACAGGCCGAGCGCGGCGAGGTTGGCGAGCTGGCTTGCGATCGTGACGGCGAGGATCGACGTCAGGGAATAGCCGAGCGTCTTCAGCATGTAGATGGTGAAGAAGGGCGCCGCGAGGTTCACCGCGAAATTCCACGACGACTGGAAGAACAGCAGGCGCCGGAAGTTGGGATCGCGCAGCGGTGCGGAAAGCAGCGCGATCGGATGGGCGGCCTTCTCCACCGGCGCCATCGGCCGGTCCGGCGTGATGCGCAGGAGATAGACGCCAAGAAAGCCGATCAGGGCGCTGAGCGTGAACAGGATCGTGTAGCCGGCCGCGGCATGGTCCGGAACGTATCTCTTCCAGCCATCGATCAGGGCACTGCCGACGAGGGCCAGCACGATGGAGACGGCGGTGGTCGCGGTCGTGCGGCGCCCGAAGAAACGGCCGAACTGCGAGGCCGGCACCAGATCGCGCATCCACGAGTTCCAGGCGCAGCCGCCGATCGCCGCCATGCCCTGGTAGATCGCGAGCGACACGATGAGCGTCACGACGCCGGCCGTGGCGGGTAGCAGCGGGGCGACCGCCGCAGCCAGCAGGAATGCGCGACCGATTCCGGCCGCCCATACGCAGACATCGCGGCGCACGCGCAGGCGCTCGACCAGCAGCGTGGCGGGAATCTGCAGGAGCTGGACAAGAAAGGGGACGGCGGCCAGCACGCCGATGGCGAGATTGTCGGCGTCCAGCGCGACGGCGAAGCCCGCGAGGAAGACGCCCGTGGTCAGCGTGCCCATCGCCTCGCTGGCAATCGCGTCGTAGAGGATCAGGCGGAGCGTCCGCCCCTCTTCGGAGTCGGTCGGCGGCTCGTCCCTCACGACATCGTCGTTGTCGGCCTTGCTCTCCAGCATCTCGTCCCTTCGCATATCCCGGTTCGAGAAGGAACGCCTACCGGCCTCCATGGTGCCGATGCAACCCTTGCGCGGGGAAGGGCAATCGCATTTGGGCGAAATCTCCGTCATCCCGAGCGAAGTGAGCAAAGCGAACGAAGTCGAGGGATCTGTTTTGGCTCTGCCGTCGTGGGACGAAGCGCCGACAAAAGAGGTCCCTCGACTTCGCTGCGCTCCGCTCGGGATGACGGAATCAGGTCATATGCGACTGCCCTGCTCGCGCAGGAAAGGCGGACGCCGCCGTTGCGTTAACGGCGAAGCCGATGCACGTCGCGCACCGCGCCGCGCGAGGCGTTGGAGGTGAGGGCGGCATAGGCCTGGAGCGCCGGCGAGACGGCACGGTTGCGGTTCAGGGGCTTCCAGCTCCCGTTCGGTCTCGCCTCCATTGCCTTGCGCCGCTCGGCCAGCGTCGGATCGTCGACGTCGAGATGGATGCGACGGTCGGGAATGTCGATCATGATCGTATCGCCGGTCTCGACCAGCGCGATCAGGCCGCCCTCCGCCGCCTCCGGGGAGAGGTGGCCGATCGAGAGGCCGGAGCTTCCGCCCGAGAAGCGGCCGTCGGTGACCAGGGCACAGGCTTTACCGAGGCCTTTCGATTTCAGGTAGCTGGTCGGATAAAGCATTTCCTGCATGCCCGGACCGCCCCTTGGGCCCTCGTAGCGGATCACGACGACGTCGCCGGCTTCGACCTCGCTGCAGAGGATGCCGGACACCGCGTCTTCCTGGCTTTCATATACCCGCGCCTTGCCGCGGAAGACGAGGATCGACTCGTCGACCCCCGCGGTCTTCACGATGCAGCCTTCCGGCGCGAGATTTCCCGTCAGGACGGCGAGGCCGCCGTCGCGCGAGAAGGGATGCTCGGCGGAGCGGATCACGCCGGCCTTGCGATCGGTATCGAGCTCGGTCCAGCGCCGGCTTTGGCTGAAGGCGATCTGTGTCGGCACGCCTCCGGGAGCGGCGCGGAAGAAGCGGCGGACCTCCTCGCTGGCGGTCCGTGCGATGTCCCAATGGGCGAGCGCATTCTCGAGCGTGCGCGAATGGACGGTGGGCAGTGACGTATCGATCAGGCCGGCGCGATCGAGCTCGCCGAGGATGGCCATGATGCCGCCGGCGCGATGCACGTCTTCCACGTGCACGTCGTTCTTGGCCGGTGCGACCTTGCAGAGGCAGGGCACACGACGCGACAGCCGGTCGATGTCGGCCAGGGTGAAATCGACCTCGCCCTCCCGCGCCGCGGCGAGCAGATGCAGCACGGTGTTGGTCGATCCGCCCATGGCGATGTCGAGGCTCATCGCGTTCTCGAAGGCGGCGAAGGTAGCGATGCCGCGTGGCAGGGCCGACGGATCGTCCTGCTCGTACCAGCGGCGCGCCAGATCGACGATCAGGTGCCCGGCCTCGCGGAACAGGGCTTCACGGTCGGCGTGCGTGGCCAGCACCGAGCCGTTTCCGGGCAGCGCGAGGCCGAGCGCCTCGGTCAGGCAGTTCATCGAGTTGGCGGTGAACATGCCCGAGCAGCTGCCGCAGGTCGGGCAGGCCGACCGCTCGACCGCTTTGACCTCCTCGTCCGAATAGCGATCGTCGGCGGCGACGACCATCGCGTCGATCAGGTCGACCGCCATCTCCTTGTCCTTCACGACGACCTTGCCCGCTTCCATCGGGCCGCCCGAGACGAACACCGTGGGGACGTTGAGCCGCATCGCTGCCATCAGCATGCCAGGCGTGATCTTGTCGCAATTGGAGATGCAGACCAGCGCATCGGCGCAATGGGCGTTGACCATATATTCGACGCTGTCGGCGATCAGGTCGCGGCTGGGCAGCGAATAGAGCATGCCGCCGTGGCCCATCGCGATCCCGTCATCGACGGCGATGGTGTTGAACTCCTTGGCGACGCCGCCCGCCGCCTCGACCTCGCGCGCCACGAGCTGACCCAGATCCTTGAGATGGACGTGGCCGGGCACGAACTGCGTGAAGCTGTTGGCGATGGCGATGATCGGCTTGCCGAAATCCTCGTCTTTCATGCCGGTGGCCCGCCACAGGCCGCGGGCACCGGCCATATTGCGGCCGTGGGTCGTGGTTCGAGAGCGATAGGGCGGCATGACGAATCTCCGAAAGGCGAGCTGTCCTTGCTAGCGCCTTGCCGATCGGTCGAGAAATATATTATTCAACTGATATAAAGTCGGACAGCATCTTTATGGACGCTCGCCAGCTCAGGCACTTCATCGCCGTGGCGGAGACCCTGCATTTCGGCCGGGCGGCGGAGAGGCTCGGCATGACGCAGCCGCCGCTCAGCCAGTCGATTCTCGCGCTGGAGCGGGAGCTCGGGTCGCCGCTGTTCGCGCGGACCAAGCGGAGCGTCGCCCTTACGCCCTTCGGTGCTCATTGGCTTCCTCACGTCGTGAAGACGCTGGACTCGCTGAACACCCTGGCGGGCATGGCAAAGCGCTTGCGGGACGGCATTGCACGCGAGCTCGCGATCTCGTTCGTCAGCACCGCCGATTACAGCATCCTGCCAAGCCTCGTGCGCCGCTATGCCTCTCTGTTCCCCGACGTCGCCATCTCCCTGACCGAAGCGACGAGCGACGTGCAGATCGACGCGCTGCTGGAGGGGAAGGGGCATGCCGGCCTCGTTATCCCACCGCCGGACGGTCGGCTGCCGGAACCGCTGAACTATCGCCGGCTCCTGTCGGAGCCGCTGGTCGCCGTCGTGCCGGCGAGCTGGATCGACGGAGGCCGTCTCACACTGGTGCGGGGCCGTCTGGCCGCCGAAGCCGCGGTCGCGGCTCCGCTGATCATTTTCCCCAGGCGATCGTCGCCGGCCTTCCACGATCTCGTGACCGGATACTACCTGGAGCACGGCGGCCGTGCGCGTATCGTGCAGGAGGC
>DATEID010000103.1:0-6953 GCA_035279245.1 Reyranella sp. | reverse complement strand
CGCACTACACTGTCCTGAAAACAGGACAATGGCGCCATGCAGGATCTCAACGACCTCCGTCTGTTCGTCGAGGTGGTGGAGCAGAACGGCTTCGCCGCGGCGGCCCGCAAGCTCGGCATGCCGCGCTCACGGCTCAGCCGGCGCATGGGACTCCTCGAGCAGCGGCTCGGCGTGCGGCTGCTCCAGCGCTCGACGCGGCGCTTCGCCGTCACCGAGATCGGCCGGGAGTATTACCGTCACTGCCTGGCGATGCTGGTGGAGGCCGAGGCGGCGCAGAACGTCATCGACCGGGTGCGGTCGGAGCCGCAGGGTACGGTCAAGGTGAGCTGCCCGTCGTCGGTGATCTACTTCCAGGTCGGCGAGATGATTGCCCGCTTCATGGTCGAATGTCCCAAGGTGGACGTGCTGCTGGAGAGCACCAACCGGCGCGTCGACGTGATCCACGAGGGCTTCGACATCGCGATCCGGGTGCGCTTCCCGCCGCTCGACGACGGCGATCTCGTGATCCGCAAGCTGGCGGAGAGCCCGCAGCGCCTGGTCGCCAGCCCGGCCGTGCTGAAAGGGCTGGCGCGCACGCCGGTTCCCGCCGACCTCGCGGCCTTGCCGAGCCTCGGCTGGGAGCCGGCGAAGCAGGTGCACGAATGGTGCCTCGACGGCCCCGGCGACGCGACCGCCACCGTCCGCCACAAGCCGCGCCTCGTCACCGAGGATATGGTGGCGTTGCGCCTGGCGGCGCTGCGCGGCGTGGGCGTCTGTCAGTTCCCGACCTTCATCGTGCAGGACGACCTGAAGGCCGGGCGACTGGTCGACGTGCTGCCGGAATGGGCGCCGAGGGCCGGCGTCACATACGCGGCCTTTCCGACGCGACGCGGCTTGCTGCCGTCGGTGCGCGCCCTGCTCGACTTCCTCGCCGACGCCTATGCGTCGAAGCCGTCTCGGTCCGGCCGCCGCTGACTTTGCTTTTATGATTGCGTCACTCGAGTTTCCTCGCCGGCGTCGCCGACCCTCGGGGATGAAACGAGTATGTTACGGTAAGGCCGTGTCATCCCGAGCGCAGCGAGGGATCTTTGGTCAGCGCTGCCAAAGATCCCTCGCTGCGCTCGGGATGACACGGCTATGGCCGGGGCGCCTGATCTTGTTTCTTGTTGGCGCCACGCTTCGATGAGCACAGATCGCAGCCTACAGCCACAGGCGCAGGCCGGCGACGAAGCGGATCTCGTCGGTGGCAGCGCCGGCGTCGCGGGCGAAGTCGGCGGTGCGGCCGAACTTGCCGTCGTAGGAGATGCCGATATAGGGCGCGACCTTGCGCGTGATCTCGTAGCGCAGCCGGAGCCCCGCTTCGAAATCTGACAGGCCGGTGCCGATCTCGCGCATCGGGTCGTCCTGCGAATAGAGGTTCATCTCGACCTTGGGCTGCAGGATCAGGCGCTGGGTGAGCAGGAGGTCGTAGCTGCCCTCGAGCCGCGCCGCCAGTCGGCCGTCGCCGCCGACATAGCCGGTCGCCGCGACATGGAAGAAGAGCGGCGCCAGCCCCTCGACGCCGAAGGCGAGCCAGCCGCGGCCCGGCTTCGAATCGAGGTCGTAGCGGGCGCCGATCTGGGCGTCGAAGTAGGTGCTGACGGCGCGGCTGAAGAAGAGCTCCTGTCGGCCGTCGTCGAGCAGGCCGTTGGTGAGCGTGCCCTCGCTCTTCAGCCAGAAGCGGTTCTCGTCGGTGCCGCCCCAGGCCTCGCCTTGCCAGCGGAAGCTCTGGTCGCCGCCGAACCGGCCTTCGAGCTCGTCGAGCAACGCGTGATAGAAGACGTGCTGGTCCATGACCGGCGGGCCGAACGGAGCGGCGGTTCCGGTTTCGGCCGGCGAGGGCGGTGCGTGCTCCATGTGGGTCTGGGCGAGAGCAGACGCGGTCGAGGCCACGACCACGAGAAGCGCGGTCAGCGCGGTTGTGGATCGGCCGCTCATGCCACGAGCACCGTGCGGAACATGCCAGCTTCCATATGGTAGAGCAGATGGCAATGGAACGCCCAATGGCCGGGCGCGTCGGCCGTGAAGACGAAGCTCATCCGCTCGGCTGGTTTCACGTTGATCGTATGCTTGAAGGGTAGGCGGTCGCCCTGGCCGTTCTCGACCTCGAACAGGTAGCCGTGCAGGTGGATCGGGTGCTCCATCATCGTGTCGTTGATCAGCACGAAGCGGATGCGCTCGCCCAGCGCCACGCGGATCGGGCCGGCCTGCGAGAACTTCTTGCCATCGAAGCCCCACAGGAAGCGCTCCATGTTGCCGGTGAGGTGGAACTCGATCGCGCGGGTGGGCGGCGGGCTGCGGCGATGCGGCCGCACGGCCTTGAGGTCGCGATAGGTGAGGTTGCGCCGGCCGTTGCCGTCGAGCCCGATGCCGGCCTCGCCGAGCTTGTCCCGCGTCTCCATCGCGACATTGTCGACGGCGGGCTGGCCGGCGAGGGTTTTGGGATCGACGCCGTCGGCGTTGCTGGTGGGGATGTTTGCTGTGCCCGGCATTGTCATGCCGGACATGTCATGGCCCATCGCCTTGTGCTTCTCCATGTCGGCCGGGCTCATCTTGCTCATGTCCATGCCGCCCTTGTCCGAGTCGCCCTTATCCATGCCGGGCATGCTCCTCATGTCGTGAGCCATGCCCATGTCGGCCATGGTGCGCAGCGGCCGCGGATCCATCGGCGGGATCGCGGCGGCAAGGCCCTCGCGCACGGCGAGCGTGCCGCGCGCGTAGCCGCTGCGGTCGAGCGCCTGGGCGAAGATGGTGCAGGCATCGGCAACGGGTTCGACGATCACGTCGTAGGTCTCGGCGACCCCGACGCGGAATTCCTCCACCTCGACCGGCACGATGTCCGAGCCATCGGCCTGTACGACCGTCATCCTGAGGCCGGGGATGCGCACGTCGAAGGTGGTCATCGACGAGCCGTTGATGAAACGCAGCCGCACCTTCTCGCCGCGCGCGAACAGGCCGGTCCAGTTCCAGGCCGGCGGCCGGCCGTTCATCAGGAAGGTGTAGGTGGCGCCCGTCACGTCCATGAGATCGCTCGGGCTCATGCGCATCTTGCCCCACATCACACGGTCGTCGACGGCCGCGCCCAGGCCGTCACGCCGGGCGTCTTTCGTGAAGGTGCCGAGCGTGCGCCGGTTGTAGTTGTAGTAGTCGCTCTGCTGCTTGAGATTGGAGAAGACCGTCATCGGGTCCTCGTCGGTCCAGTCCGACAGCATGACGACATGGTCGCGCTGGTAGCTGTACGGCTCGCGGTCGCGCGGCTCGAGGATCAGCGGACCGTAGAGGCCGGTCTGCTCCTGCATCCCGCTGTGGCTGTGATACCAGTAGGTGCCGGCCTGGCGGATGGGAAAGCGGTAGGTGAAGGTCTCGCCCGGCATGATGCCGCGGAAGGTGAGGCCGGGCACGCCGTCCATCGGATTGGGCAGCAGAAGGCCGTGCCAGTGGATCGAGGTCGGTTCCTCGAGTCGGTTGGTGACGTTCAGCGTGACCGTATCGCCCTCGCGCAGGCGCAGGGCCGGCCCCGGCACGAGACCGTTGACCGCCGTCGCGGTGCGGGCGCGGCCGGTGAAGTCGACGGGTGTTGGCCCGATCGCGAGGTCGATGCGATCGCCGCGCAATACCGCAGCCGGCGCGGCAGCATGCGCCCTCGCTTGCGCCAGCGTCATGAACCCTGTCGTCAGAGCGAGCCCTTCGACGAAGCGCCGGCGACCAATCCTCCTAACCTTGTCCATCACCACCTCCTCGCCATCATACGCATGACTCGCGGCTATCCCTCCTCATGCTCCTCGCCCGCCCCCTCTCCCAACCTCTCCCCCGATCGGGGGAGAGGAGGAAGAGAAGACGACCTCCTTCTCATGTCCCTCGCCCCCGATAGGGGGAGAGGCTAGGAGAGGAGGCGAGGAGGAAGAGCGGCGGCCAATCGGCTGCGGGCGCGGGCGAGGCGCATCTCGATGGCTTTCGGTGTCGTCTCGAGTATCGCGGCGGCCTCCTTGTGCGTGAGGCCGCTCACGGTCGTGAGGAGAAGCGGCTCCTTGTAGAGCGCCGGCAAATCGGCGATGGCACGGTCGAGACAGGCAAGGCGTTCGTCGAGTGCCGCCCGGGCGTCGCGCTCATGGTCGAGATGCGCCGTCGTCCGCTGGTCGGCCGTCTCGCGCGCGAAGGCCCGCAGGAGGAGCCGGCGCACCGTCTGCCGCCGGCCGGCATCGCGGCACTTGTTGAGCGCAATGGTGCGCAGCCAGGGCAGGAAGGGGCGCGCCGGGTCGTAGCGTCGGAGCGCCAGCCAGGCCGACAGGAAAGTCTCCTGCAGGACATCGTAGCCCTCGTCGGCCGAGCCGAGATAGTGCCGCACGAAACCGTACAGGCCTTCCTTGTGGCGGCGCACGAGCGCATCGAAGGCAGCTCGGTCGCCCGTCCTGGCACGCGTCGCGAGAGCCTCGTCGCTCTCGGGATCATCCGCCGTCACGAAGGCGCCGCGCCCAGCGCCTTCGATACCTTCTCGTCGAAGTCGCGTGCCTGCTCGGGCGTCAGGAGCGCGCGGATGGCCAGCACATGGCGGATGGTCTTCTCCTGCAGCGCGCTCATCGCCGCATGCAGCCGCTCGACCGCGTCGCGCGCGCGCTCGTCGTAGGCGTGGCGCCGGGTGATGGCCTCGGCGAGATCGCGGTTGGCGGCGCGCATCTTCGCCTGCAGGTCGGCGCGGTCGGCGGCGAGATCGGCCTCGAGCTTGGCGATGGCGCGGTCCTGGTCGGACGTGAGATGGAGATCGTGGTGGATTACGGCGTCGAGATCGGCTTCGCCATCGCTTCGGCCGAGCCCGTACTGCACGCCGGCCCAACCGGCGGTGGCCGCCGCGATCACCGTCACGGCCAGCATGACAAGGAAGGTGCGCCAGGGATTCCTCATCGGTGGCTACCGAACAGAAGCGAGGAGGGGGCGAGCTGCTCGCCCGGCATCATCACGGTGACATGCCGCGATTCGACCGGATGCGCCGACCGGGCGAAGCCGGCCCCCGCGCTGCCGATCACGGCGGCCAGCATCACCGCGCCCTGCCACGCCGCGATGCGCCGCGTCGCTCGCCGGCGTGCCTGCAGGGTCGCCTCCCGCCGCCAGATGTCGGCCTCGAGTCGGCCAAGATTGGGTGTGCGCTCCCGTTCGAACAGTGCCGCGATGTCGTCATCGATCATGTCCGCTCCCTATTTCTTCCTATATACGCGACGGTGCGGCGCTTCCCTCGCGAGGGATCGGCCGCGTCCCTGCGTATCGAGCCTGGAACAGGAGATCGGAGGGCCGACCATGGCGGCAAGACGGATCTTTCCAAGATGGTTGCTGGGTCTGATCGTGCTGGCGATCGTGTGCGCCGGCGGCGTCACGCTGTTCGTCCAGTCGGGCCTCTACGATATCGGGGCCGATGCCCCGCATTCCGAGCCGGTGGCGCGCATGATCGATGCCGTGCGGATCCGGTCGGTCGCGGTTCGGGCCGAGGAGGTCGTCCGACCCGCCGATCTCGGCGATCCGAAGAGGATCGCAGCGGGTGCCGGGCTTTATGCCGAGATGTGCAGCGGCTGCCACCTCGCGCCGGGCATGGAGCCCAGTGAGATCAGTCGAGGTCTCTATCCGCGCGCGCCGGCGCTCACCAAGCCGACCGGCCTCACGCCCGAGCAGGAGTTCTGGGTGATCAAGCACGGCATCAAGATGTCGGGCATGGCGGCCTGGGGCGTCACGCACAGCGACAAGCTGATCTGGGACATGGTGGCATTCATCGACAAGCTGCCGTCGCTTTCCGCCGCCGACTACAAAGCCGCAACCGAGGAGTCCGGCGACGAGCACGAGCACATGATGATGCAGGACGAGCATCACGACCGACACTGAGCGGGCTCAGGCGAGATAGGCGACGACGGAGGCGGCGGCCGCGCCGAGGATGACGACCAGCCAGGGCGGCACTTTCCAGGGACCGAGCAGCAGGACCGCCACGACGGCGATCGCGAAGTCGGCGGCGCCGTGGATCGCGCTGGTCCAGACCGGGTTGTAGAGCGCCGCGAGCAGCAGGCCGACGACCGCGGCATTGACGCCCTTCAGCACCGACCGCATCGCCGGATGCGTGCGCAGCCAGTTCCAGAACGGCAGCGGGCCGACCGCGAGGAAGAAGGCCGGCAGGAAGATCGCAACGAGGCAGAAGAGGCCGCCGGTCCAGCCGTGCGGCGGCGGTTCCATCACCGTTCCGAGATAGGCGGAGAAGGTGAAGAGCGGTCCCGGCACCGCCTGCGCCGCGCCGTAGCCCGCGAGGAAGGCGTCGTTGCCGACCCAGCCCGGCTGCACGGTGGCGGCCTGCAGGAGCGGCAGCACGACATGGCCGCCGCCGAACACCAGCGCGCCCGAGCGGTAGAAGGCATCGAACAGCGCCACGAGATGATTGCCGGTCGAGGCGGCGGCCAGCGGCAGTGCGACCAGAAGGGCGAAGAAGAGCACGATCGCGGCGATCGACCAGCCTCTGGCGAGGCGCACCGGCAGCGGGTTGAGCGCGATCGTCTCGCCTGGCAGCAGCCGCCAGCCGATCAGCCCGCCCAGCACGATCGCACCCACCTGGCCGAGCGTCGAGGGCGCGGCCAGTACGAGCACGGTCGCGGCGCCGGCGATCGCCAGCCGCTCGCGGTCGGGGCAGAGGGTGCGCGCCATGCCCCACACCGCCTGCGCCACCACCGCGACGGCGACGATCTTGAGGCCGTGCAGCCACGCCGCGCCGGCCAGATCGCCCAAGGCGCTCACGCCGTAGCCGAAGGCGATCAGCGCCAGCGCCGAGGGCATGGTAAAGCCCAGCCAGGCGGCGAGCGCACCGGGAATGCCGGCGCGCAGCACGCCGATCATGATTCCGACCTTGCTGCTGGCCGGCCCCGGCAGCATCTGGCTCAGCGCCACGATGTCCGCGTACTGGGCCTCGTCGA
>DATEID010000102.1:0-7106 GCA_035279245.1 Reyranella sp. | reverse complement strand
CGTGACCCCTCCGGCGCTGCGCGCCACCTCCCCACTATCGTGGGGAGGAGAAGGGTGACCGCCATGCCTTCCTCTCGTCTTCGTCTCGGCGTGAACATCGACCACGTCGCCACCGTGCGCAACGCACGTGGCGGCAAGCTGCCTGATCCGCTGCGCGCCGCCCGTATCGCCGCCGAGGCCGGCGCCGACGGCATCACCGCCCACCTGCGGGAGGATCGCCGTCATATCGTCGATGCCGACATCGACGGCCTGATGCGCGAACTCGAGATCCCGCTCAACCTCGAGATGGCGGCGACGCCCGAGATGGTAAGCATCGCGCTCAGGCATCGGCCGCATGCCGCCTGCATCGTGCCGGAGAAGCGCGAGGAACGGACGACCGAAGGCGGGCTCGATGCTGCCGGTCAACACAACCATCTGAAGCCGATGGTGGCGCGGCTGCGCGATGCCGGCATCCGCGTCTCGCTTTTCATCGAGGCCGATCCGCGCCAGCTTGAGGCGGCCGTGGTGCTCGGTGCGCCGGTGGTGGAACTGCACACTGGCCGCTACTGCGAACTGGAGGGCGAGGCGCAGCGATCGGAGCTCGCGCGTTTGCAGAAGGCCGCCGCGCTTTGCGGCAAGCTCGGCCTCGAGTGCCATGCCGGCCACGGGCTGAGCTACGGCGATGTCGCGCCCGTTGCGGCGATCCCCGAGGTGCGCGAGCTCAATATCGGCCACTTCCTGATCGGCGAGGCGATCTTCGTCGGTCTCGGTCCGGCGATTCGCGAGATGCGCCGCGTGATGGACGAGGCACGGGCGGCAGGGCAGGCGGCGTGATCATCGGCATCGGCAACGACCTCGTAGACATCCGGCGCATCGAGAAGTCGCTCGAGCGCTTCGGCGATCGCTTCGTGCAGCGCATCTTCACCGAGACGGAGCAGAAGCGCTCGGAAGGACGGGCGACGCGGGCGGCAAGCTACGCCAAGCGCTTCGCCGCCAAGGAGGCGTGTTCGAAAGCGCTCGGAACCGGCCTACGTCGCGGCGTGTTCTGGCGCGACATGGGCGTCGTCAACCTCAAGGGCGGGAAACCCACCGTGGCGCTGACCGGCGGCGCATTGGCGCGTCTGCAGGAGATCGTGCCCGCCGGAATGTTGCCGCAAATCGACCTGACCTTGACCGACGAATATCCTCTTGCCCAGGCCATCGTGATCATCTCCGCCAACCCCGCCGCATGAAGACGCCGGCATCGTCGACGCTCGCGCATCGTGCATTGCTGCATCGCCGCGAAGCCGAAAGACGTTCAATCCGTCCCCATGCGGCGTCGGGAGGCGGAGACAGCGCCTTCCTGCCCTGCTATAGGCCCCGCTCGTCCAGACTGGAACGGCGATGACGGAAGTGGCGGAACGACGTAAACGCGGACAGGAAAAGACCGGCGGCTTTGGCGAGACCGTCCGGACGGTCGTATATGCCGTTCTGATCGCACTGGTTGTGCGGACCTTTGTGATCGAGCCGTTCAATATTCCGTCGGGGTCGATGATCCCGACGCTTCTCGTCGGAGACTATCTCTTCGTCTCCAAGTATTCGTACGGCTACAGCAAGCATTCCTTTCCGTTCTCGCTGGGGCTCTTTCCCGGCCGCATCTTCTTTCACTCGCCCAAGCGCGGCGATGTGGTGGTGTTCAAGTATCCCGGCGACCAGGGACAAGGGCTGAATCGCACCGACTACATCAAGCGCGTCGTCGGCCTGCCGGGCGATCGCATCCAGGTGACGAACGGCGTGCTCCATATCAATGGCGCCGCCGTCACGCGCGAGCGCATCGGCGAATACAAGGGTGGCGGCTTCCAGAAGGGCACGCTCTACCGCGAAACCATGCCGAACGGCGGCCCGACCTACACCGTGCTGCAGTATTCGGACAGCGGGCCGTCCGACAACACGCCCGAGTTCCTCGTGCCGGCCAACAGCTACTTCATGATGGGCGACAATCGCGACGATTCGCTCGACAGCCGCACCCGTCTCATGCTGCGCGACATCAGCGGCGCGCCACGCGAGCGCGACCAACTCGGCTGGTACGTGCCGGCCGAGAATCTCGTCGGCCGCGCCGAGTTCATCTTCTTCTCGCACGACCCGTCCGAAGCGGGATGGCTGGAACCGTGGAAATGGCCCGAGGCGATCCGCTTCAGCCGCTTCTTCATGGCGATCCACTGAAGCCTGACGACGTCGATCTGGCCAGGCTTTCGGGCGGGATCGGGCATGCTTTCGCCCGCCCCGAGCTCGCTGCCGAGGCGCTCACCCATCGCAGCGCCCTCGACCGGCAACCCGCACTGAAGGCTGCCTTTCCCAACGGCAACGAGCGTCTCGAGTTCCTGGGCGATCGCGTGCTTTCGCTGGCCATGGCCGACCTGCTGCTGCGCCGCTTTCCGCACGAGCGGGAAGGGGCCCTGGCGCGACGCCATGCGGCCCTGGTGCGGGCCGAAGCGCTGGCGGCAATCGCCCAGGCAGTTGGCCTCGGTGCGCTGATCCGGTTGGGCGAGTCCGAACGCGCTTACAAGGGCGGCGTGCGGCGCAATATCCTGGCCGACGCCCTGGAGGCGCTGCTGGGCGCGGTCTTCCTCGATGCGGGCTTCGAGGCCGCCGCCCGCTGCATCGAGGTGCTGTGGGGCGAGAGGCTGGAGAGCCAGGTGCTGGCGCCACGCGATCCCAAGACGGCCTTGCAGGAATGGGCCCAGGCGCGGCGATTGCCGCTGCCGATCTATCGCGAGGTCGGCCGCGAGGGACCGGCCCATGCCCCGGTCTTCGTCGTCGACGTCGCGATCGAAGGTTACGAGGCCGGCCGAGGCCGTGGTGCGAGCAAGCGCGAGGCCGAGCGATTGGCGGCAAATGCGCTGCTCGAGCAGCTCGATCGCCCGATGAACGCCCAACCATGAGCGCACCCGCTACGCGCGCGGGCTTTGTCGCCATTGTCGGCGCGCCCAACGCCGGCAAGTCGACCCTCGTCAACGCTCTCGTGGGCGCCAAGGTGAGCATCGTCTCGCCCAAGGTCCAGACCACGCGCATGCGCGTGATCGGCATCGCCATGACCGATCTCGCCGACGGCACGCGCGCCCAGGTCGTGCTGGTGGACACGCCCGGCATCTTCCGCGTCGCCCGGCGTCGGCTGGAGCGCGCCATGGTCGCGGCCGCCTGGCAGGGCGCGGAGGATGCCGATGCCGTGGCGCTGGTCGTCGATGCCGAACGCGGCGTCGGCGAGGAGACGCGGGCGATCATGAAGAAGCTCGGATCCTCGCGCGCCCGCCGCCACCTCGTGCTGAACAAGATCGATCTCGTGGCGCGCGAGAAGCTCCTGGCGCTGACGGCCGAGCTCAATGCGCTGCTGTCGTTCGACCGGACGTTCATGGTGAGCGCGCTCGAGCGCGACGGCATTGCCGATGTCCTGACAGCTCTCGCGGAAGGCCTGCCGGCCGGGCCGTTCCTCTATCCCGAGGACCAGGCCGCCGATCTGCCGATGCGCCTGCTCGCCGCGGAGGTCACGCGCGAGCAGGTCTTCCTGCAGCTCCATCAGGAGCTGCCCTACGAAGCGGCCGTCGAGACCGACAAATGGGAGGAGCGGGCCGACGGTTCGGTGCGCATCGAGCAGACCATCCACGTCCAGCGCGAGGGCCAGCGCGCCATCGTGCTGGGCAAGGGCGGAACACGCATCAAGCAGATCGGCGCGCGCGCCCGACAGGAGCTCGGCCGCATGCTCGAACGGCCGGTCCATCTCTTCCTGCACGTCAAGGTGAGCGCACGCTGGGCGGACGACCCCGCGCACTACCGCGCCATCGGCCTCGACTACGAGCCTTAGTCTCCTCCTCGCGCCAAGCGCGGGGAGGTGCCCCGAAGGGGCGGAGGGGTCATGGGTTCGTTGCGCTCGACCCCTCCGTCGCCGTATGACGGCGCCACCTCCCAGCTCTCGCTGGGGAGGAGATGAAAGACCACTCTATGGAATGGACGGACCGCGCGATCGTGCTGGCGAGCCGGGCGCATGGCGAGACCGGGCGCGTGGTCTCGCTGTTGACGCGCGATCATGGCCGGCATGCCGGCTTCGTCCACGGCGGCGCATCGCGCAAGGCGCGCCCGATCTGGCAGTCCGGCAACCTCGTCGAAGTCGAATGGCGAGCACGGCTCGCCGAGCAGCTCGGTTCGTTCACCGGCGAGCTGCGCGAACCGCACGCCGCTCATGCCCTGGACGATGCCGTCGAGCTTGCAGGGCTGGCCGCGGCCTGCGCGGTCGTCGATGCAGCTCTGCCCGAGCGGGAGCCGCATCCGGCGGTGTTCGACGGTTTCCACGCCTTCCTCGCCGCGCTGGGCCATGCTGGCTGGCCCGTCATCTATGTGAAGCTCGAGCTCGGCCTTCTCCAGGAGCTGGGGTTCGGGCTCGATCTCGAAAAGTGCGCGGTCTCGGGCGGGACCGGCGACCTCGCCTATGTCTCGCCCAGGACCGGCCGCGCGGTCTCGCGTACGGCGGCCGAACCGTACAAGGAAAAGCTGCTTCCGTTGCCGGCGTTCCTGTCCACCGGAACCTTACCGGAAAATGACAACGAGCTGCGCCAGGGGCTTGACCTCGCGGCGCATTTCCTCGAGCGGCACGTATTTTGGCCACACAACAAGCCCTTGCCTCCCGCCCGGTCGAGATTTATGGAAGCGCTGCTCCGCTAGAACAACGATGGCTGCAGCGCCGATCGCAGCCGCTTCCCCTCTACGTCACGATCGATGGCCAAACGCAGCACCAACGTCGTTCCGCTCGCCGCTGTGAAGCCGGTGCAATTCGGGCAGGCGCTCCAGGAGCGCTACCTGTCCTATGCACTGTCGACGATCATGTCGCGCTCGCTGCCCGACGTGCGCGACGGCCTGAAGCCGGTCCATCGCCGCCTGCTCTACGCGATGCGCCAGCTTCGGCTCGATCCCAACAGCGCCTTCAAGAAGAGCGCGCGCGTGGTCGGCGACGTGATCGGCCAGTATCACCCGCACGGCGACCAGTCGATCTACGATGCGCTGGTGCGGCTCGCCCAGGAATTCTCCGTCCGCTACCCGCTGATCGAGGGGCAGGGGAACTTCGGCAATATTGACGGCGATAATCCGGCCGCGATGCGCTACACGGAAGCCCGGCTGACCGAGGTTGCCGAGGCGCTGCTGGCGGGCATCGACGACGATGCCGTCGACTTCCGGCCCAACTACGACGGCTCGGCGCAGGAGCCGATCGTGCTGCCCGGCGGCTTCCCCAATCTCCTCGCCAACGGTGCGGCCGGCATCGCCGTCGGCATGGCGACGTCGATCCCGCCGCACAATGCGGGCGATCTTTGCGATGCGCTGCTGCACCTGATCCGCACGCCCAATGCGCGCGTCGAGACGCTGGTCGATCTGGTGAAGGGGCCGGACTTTCCGACCGGAGGGCTGCTGGTCGAGCCGCGCGAGTCGATTGTCGAGGCCTACAAGACGGGGCGCGGCGCGTTCCGCCTGCGGGCGCGGTGGATCAAGGAGGAGTTGCCGCGCGGCCAGTACCGCATCGTCGTCACCGAGATTCCCTACCAGGTCCAGAAGGGCAAGCTGATCGAGCGCATCGCCGAGATCATCACCGCCAAGAAGCTGCCCATCCTCGAGGACGTGCGCGACGAATCGGCGGACGACGTGCGCATCGTGCTCGAGCCGCGCACCGGCAACGTGCCGGCCGAGCTCCTGATGGAGCAGCTATTCAAGCTGACCGATCTCGAGATCCGGTTTCCCCTGAACCTCAACGTCCTCGACAAGGACAACACGCCGCGCGTGATGGACCTGCGCCAGGCGCTGCAGGCCTTCCTAGACCATCGCCGCGAGGTGCTGATCCGCCGGTCGCGCTTTCGGCTGGCCGAGATCGAGCGGCGGCTCGAGATCCTCGACGGCTACCTCATCGCCTATCTCAACCTCGACAGGCTGATCAAGATCATCCGCGAGGAGGACGAGCCCAAGCCGAAGATGATGCGGGCGTTCGAGCTCACCGACCTGCAGGCCGAGGCGATCCTGAACATGCGCCTGCGGGCCTTGCGCCGGCTGGAAGAGTTCGAGATCAAGGGCGAGCACAAGAAGCTCACCGCCGAGCGCAAGGAGATCAAGGCGCTGCTGAAGGACGAGAAGCTTCAGTGGCAGGCGATCTCCGCCGAGGTCCAGGAGATCAAGAACAAGTTCGGCGGCAAGACCGCGCTCGGCAAGCGCCGGACGGAGCTCGCCGACGCGCCGGCCGAGGTGGAGCACGCGGTCGAGGATTTCGTCGAGCGCGAGCCGGTCACGGTGTTGCTGTCCGACAAAGGCTGGATTCGCGCCGCCAAGGGCCACCTCGACGAGAAGGCGGCGGCAGAGCTGAAATACAAGGAAGGCGACCAGGCGAAGTTCGCGGTGCACGCGCAATCGACGGACAAGATCCTGCTGTTCGCCACCAACGGGCGCTTTTACACGCTGCCGTGCGATCGGCTGCCCGGCGCCCGCGGCCATGGCGAGCCGGTGCGCCTGATGATCGAGCTCGGCAACGAGCAGGACATCGTCCAGCTCGAGGTGCTGAAGGGCGGCCGCAAATTCCTGGTCGCATCCGATGCAGGCCGCGGCTTCGTGGTGCCCGAGGACGAGGTCGTGGCGCAGACCAAGAACGGCAAGCAGGTCCTGAATCTCGCCGGCAAGGAGAAGGCGGTCGCGTTCTCCGTGGTGCCCGACGGCGCCGATTCGATCGCGGCGCTGAGCGAAGGCCGCAAGCTCCTGATCTTCCCGATCGAGCAGGTGCCGGAGATGGGCCGCGGCCGTGGCGTGACCTTGCAGAAGTCCAAGGCCGACCAGCTGTCGGATGCGCAGGCCTTCCGGCTCGCCGACGGCCTGCCGTGGGCCAACCGCGTCATCCCGGCCAGCGAGCTGAAGTTCTGGCGCGGCGAGCGCGCCCAGGCCGGCCGCATGCCCGAAAAAGGATGGCCTCGCGCCAAGCGCTTCAAGGACTGATCGAATGGACCTGACGCTGATCTGGAAGACGGTGCTGATCGGCGTCGTCGAGGGCCTGACCGAGTTCCTGCCGGTGTCCTCGACGGGACATATCATCCTGGCCGAGGAGATCCTGCACTTCCAGGGACCGCCGGGTA
>DATEID010000101.1:0-20129 GCA_035279245.1 Reyranella sp. | reverse complement strand
GGCGTCGCAACCGCCCGCCTGTTCGTCGGCATGAATACGCTGCATCCTTTGATACGGGCGCGCAGCGTCATCTGGGACCGTGCGACGGGGCCGGCGACCCGCTTCGAGTTCCGGCACGGCGAGGTCGATGCGCCCATTATTGTGCAGAGCCCTTTCGTCGCCATGCTCCGTGAGGGCGTTGCGGAACGGCGGATGAAGCTGACGGCGGCCGCGGCCGAGAACGAGGCGCCGCTCTTTGCCGAGCTGCGCGAGGCCGGAATGACCGACTGGCTCGGCCGCATCTTTCCGTTCGGCGAGCTGGAATTCCAGGTCCAGGGACCGAGCATTCCTCAAGCGGGCGGACGGCTCGGGCTCGCCTGCTCGGTCAGCACCGATCGGCCGGGTGGCTTCACGTCGGCCGATATGACGGTGCTCGGCACCGTGCTCCCGCTCTTCGCGCTGGCGGTGAAGGCGATCACGCTGCGGACCGTCGGCCAAGGGCTGCTCGCGGCCTATCTCGGCAGCGATCCGGCGGCCCGCGTGTTGTCGGGCAGGCTGCAACGCGGCGAGCTGCAGGGGGTGGAGGCCGTTCTGCTCTATGCCGATCTGCGCGGCTTCACGGCCTTTGCCGACCGGCTGCCGCCGCACGAGCTGATCGGTCTTCTCGACAGTTGCTTCGACTGCATGGTGCGGCCAGTGACCCGGCGCGGCGGCGAGATCCTGAAATTCCTGGGCGACGGGTTGCTCGCCGTTTTCTCGACCGAGCAGCGCCACCGTGACGAGACCTGTGCGTTGGCGCTTGCCGCGGCCAGCGAGGCGCTCGACCTGATGGACCTGCTGGCCCAGGAGAGACGCAAGAAGGGTCGGTCGACGCCCGGTCTCGACATCGCGCTCCATGTCGGCAAGGTGCTGTACGGCAACGTCGGCACCGATGCGCGCCTGGATTTCACCGTGATCGGCCCCGCGGTGAACGAGGCGGCGCGCATCGAGCTCCTATGTAAGGAGCTCGACCGCAATCTGCTGGTCAGCGAAGCGTTCGCCGCTGCCGCCGGACGTAGCCGGGACCATCTCGTCTCGCTCGGCCGCCATCATCTGCGCGGCGTGCGCGAGGCCACCGAACTCTTTACGCTGGCGGCCTAGCACCAACTATCGGTGCAGATGGAGTCGCGAAGGGAAACTCTCTCCTTGTCATCCTGAGCGCAGCGAAGAATCTGGCGTCCTCTTCGACGGCGTTCTGTGGAACGGATGCAAGGTCCTTCGCTGCGCTCAGGACGACAAGGTTGATCATCGTGAATCGGAGTTGTGATTCGCGCCGTCAGGCATCGTAGACCGCTTTCTCGAAGGCATAGTACAGCGGCAGCGACTTGACGTCCGCGAAGGGCAGGACCTGCGTGGCGTAGACGCCGCCGAGGCCTTTCTTCTGGTCGATCCAGTAGTAGGTGTTGGCGAGGCCGGCCCAGGCGAGGCTGCCGGCCGACCGACCTGTGGGCGCCTGGGCGTTGTTGATCATGAAGCTCAGGCCCCATTGCTTCTCGATGCCGGGGAAGAATTCCGCATCGTTCGAAAGCGGCGCCATGGCAGTCTTGAGCAGGCAGACCTTGGAGTCGCCCATGGCGTTCTTCGACATCTGCGCCACGGTCTCCGGCTTCAGAACCTGCTCGCCACGGTCGGACCTGCCCTGGTTCAGCATCATGCGCACGAACTTGAGATAGTCGCCGGCGGTGCCATAGAGACCGCCGCCGCCCATCTCGAATTCGGGTTGCTGCGGGATCTCGAGCTCCATGTCCGGCGTCAGCGAACCGTCGGCGCCACGATGGTGGATCTTCGCCAGACGCCCGCGCATGTCGGGCGAGATGAAGAAGGCGGTGCTGTCCATACCGAGCGGACCCAGCACGTTGTCCTTGAGATACTGGCCGAGCTTCTGGCCGCTCACCGTTTCGACCATCTTGCCCGCCCAATCGATGTTGATGCCGTAGTCCCACCGCTCGCCCGGGTCGAACACGAGCGGCGTCGTGAGCGCCTTGTTCTCGCAGCCGGTGATGCCGGGCACACCCATCGCCTGCTGGTACTTCGCGATGTCGGGATTCCAGATCTCGTAACAGAAGCCCGCCGTATGGGTGAGCAGGTGGCGCAGCGTGATGTCGCGCCGCGGCTTGCGGGTCCTCGGCTTGCCCTTGTCGTCGAAGCCCTCGAGCACCTCGACTTCGCCGAGATAGGGAATTACCGCCTTCGCAGGACCGTCGAGGCTGAGCTTGCCACGCTCGACCTGCTGCATGGCGGCCGCGCCGGTGATCGCCTTGGTCATCGACGCGATCCAGACCACGGTGTCGGGCGTCATTTCCGTGGGTTGGCCCAGCACACGCTTGCCAAAGCCGCCTTCGTAGGTCGTGCCCTTGGCATCGGTCGCGACCGCGACGACGCCCGGAACATCGCCCTTGGCAACCGATTCCTTCAGCAGTTTGTCCACTGCAGTCTTCATGGCGTTCCTCCTCGCTCCTCGTTCTTGTGCGCCTCCTGCGCCGTACGCGTACCGGCGGAATTAGGGCACGCGGCACAGGGCGGCACAAGCCGACCGCGCTTCTTTCGGGCGGGATGCGGCGCTATGCTTTGGTCCCATGAAGCTCGAGGACCGTGTCGCTATCGTCACCGGCGCGGCGTCCGGCATCGGCGCTGCGTCGGCCCGCCTGTTCGCGGCGGAAGGCGCCCGGGTGGCGCTGGTCGATCTCGACGAGAAAGGCCTGGGCAAGATCGCGTCGGAGATCGAAGATGCCGGCGGCGAGGCCCTCACCATTGCGGCCGACGTCAGCAACGCCGCTCAGGCACGCGAAGGCATCGCCCGCACCATGACGGCGTGGGGCCGTATCGACGTGCTGCTCACCGCAGCCGGCATATCGCTCGGCGGGACGGTGGATAGCCTCGATGAGGCGACCTGGGACAAGACCTTCGCCGTCAACGTCAAGGGCACGTATCTCTGGATCCATCACGCCATCCAGCCGATGATCGCCGCGCGGTCCGGTGCGATCGTGACGGTGGGATCTCAGCTCGCCCAGTCGAGCCTCGGCGGGAATGCCGCCTACGTCGCCTCGAAAGGCGCGATCGCGTCCTTCACCAAGACCATCGCGGTCGACCATGCGCGCCAGGGGATCCGCATCAACGCCCTGATGCCGGGCGTCATCGACACGCCCATGCCCGCGCGCTCGCTGCAGCGCCAGGCCGATCCCGAGGCGGCACGCCTGTTCTGGAAGCAGCGCCATCCGATGGGCCGCATCGGCCAGCCGGAGGAGGTGGCGAAGGCGGCGCTGTTCCTGGCGAGCGACGACTCGTCCTTCGTCACCGGTACGCTGCTGTTCGTCGACGGCGGCTGGACGGCGCACTGACATGCCAAGGAAGCTCACGCCCCACCAGATCGCGTCCTATGAACGCGACGGCTACATCTGTCCGATCGATGCCTTTTCGGCCGAGCGGGCGGGCGCGTGGCGCGCCAGGCTCGAAGCCTTCGAGCGGGCGGAAGGTCAGAAGCTGGGGCGCGGCCATAATTTCAAGCCGCACCTTCTCTTCCCGTGGGTCGATGAGATCGTTCATGCGCCGGAAGTGCTCGATGCCGTCGAGGACCTCATCGGTCCCGACATCCGGCTGTTCCATCTCAGCGTCTGGCCCAAGGACCCGGGCTCGGGAACCTATGTGAGCTGGCATCAGGACGCGACCTACTTCGCGCTCGAGCCGGTGTGCCATGTCACGGCCTGGGTGGCGCTCACCGATGCCTCGATCGAGGCCGGTTGTATGGAGGTGGTGCCGGGCTCACACAAGCTCGGCCAGCTTCGCCATGCCGACATGCAGGATCCGGAAAATCTGCTGTCACGCGGGCAGACACTCGCGGCTGACGTCGATCGCACCCGGACGGCCTTCATGCCGGTGAAGGCGGGCCAGTTCTCGCTCCATCACACCCATCTCGTGCACAATTCGCGGCCGAACCGGTCGAGCGACCGGCGCATCGGACTGGGCCTCAGCTACATCCCGACCTCGGCGCGCTGCACGAGCACGGTGCGCGTCAGCGCCATGCTGGTGCAAGGCGAGGACCGATACGGTCATTTCGACGACGAGCGTCGGCCGATCGTCGAGGCCGGTCCCGAGGAGCGCGCCTTCCACGGCCAGGCCGTCGCCACCTTCCGGCAGATGAATGCCGAGGTGGCAGGTGCACAGCGGGCCGCCAGCTAAGGAACTTGTCATCCCGAACGTAAGGGATCTTTCGCGACGTCGGTTAAGGATCCCTGCTTGCGCTCGGGATGACACTGAAGCTGTTAACCGCGGCTCGCGACCCAAAGCGCGAAGGCGTAGGCGATAGCGACCTCGTCGAGGCGGTCGAAACGGCCGGCGGCGCCGCCATGGCCTGCGCCCATGTTGGTGTGCAGCAGGACAGGGCCGCCCGAGGTCATGACGGCGCGCAGCCGGGCCACCCACTTGGCCGGCTCCCAGTAGGTGACGCGTGGATCGGTGAGGCCGGCCATCGCGAGGATCGCCGGATAGGCTTTCGGCTGGACGTTCTCGTAGGGCGAATAGGAAAGGATGGTGCGGACGGCCGCCTCGTCCGCGATCGGGTTGCCCCATTCGGGCCATTCCGGCGGCGTGAGCGGCAGCGTGTCGTCCAGCATGGTGTTGAGCACGTCGACGAACGGCACCTCCGCCACGATGCCGGCAAAAAGCTCACCCGCCCGGTTGGCGACGGCGCCCATCAGCATGCCGCCGGCGCTGCCGCCATGCCCCACGACACGCCCGGCCGAAGTGTACCCGCGCTCGATGAGGGCATGGGCGGCGGCGACAAAATCATCGAAGGTATTGGTCTTCTTGTCGCGCTTGCCGTCAAGATACCACGACCATCCCTTCTCGGTGCCACCGCGTATATGGGCGATGGCATAGACGAAGCCGCGATCCACCAGCGACAGACGATTGGACGAGAAAGCGGCCGGCATCGATATGCCGTAGGAGCCATACCCATAGAGAAGAAGAGGCGCCTTGCCGTCCAGCAGGAGATCGCGCCGATGCAGGATCGAGACCGGCACCTCCGCGCCGTCGTGCGAGCGCGCCAGCAGGCGCATCGTCACATAGGCAGCGGAATCGTGGCCCGACGGGATCTCCTGCCGCTTGCGCAAAATCCGCTGGCGGCTCGCCATGTCGTAATCCCAGACCTCGGCCGGCGTGGTCATCGACGAATAGGTGAAGCGGACGGTCGTCGTCTCGAACTCGTAGCCGCCGGCTATGTCGAGCGAATAGGCGGCCTCGTCGAAAGCGATGGCATGCTCGCCGCCGTCGCGAAGGTCGCGGATCACGATCGACGGCAGGGCGTTTGCGCGCTCGAGGCGCACCAGGTGGCCGGCGTAAAGCTCGAGGCCCAGCACGTAGATGCCCGGCCGATGGGGAACGAGCTCGCGCCAGTTCTCGCGCCCTGGCGATGAAAGAGGCGCCGTGACGATCCGGAAATCGATCGCACCGCCGTCATTCGTCAGGATGAAAAGTTCGTCGCCGCGATCGGCGACGCTGTAGCGCACACCCGTCTCGCGCGGCGCGATCAGGCGCGGGATGGCATCCGGCCGCGACAGATCGATGAGCCATTGCTCGGATGTGTCGTGGTCGCCGCCGGCGATGATGCAGAACCGGCCGCTCGCGCTTTCCGCGATGTGCGTGAACCAGCCCGGATCCTTCTCTTCGTAGACGAGAACGTCGTCGGACTGAGCGCTGCCCAGCCGGTGGCGAAAGACCTGCAGCGGTCGATGATTGTCGTCGACTTGCACGTAATAGAAGAAAGTCGAATCGCGGCCCCAGACGACGTTGCCGCTCGCCTGCTCGATGATGTCGGCGGTGTCCTCGCCGGTCGCCCAGCGCCGAACCCGGATGGTGAAATATTCCGACCCCCGCTGGTCCGCGCTCCAGGCTTCGAGCTCGTGGTCCGGCGAATGGCGCCTGCCGCCGAATTTGAAATAGCCGGATGCCCGGGCCAGGGCATCGCCGTCGAGGACGAGCTGGAAATCGCCGCCGTCCCGCGGAGTCCGCCCGAACAGCGCATGCTGCCCGCCTTCGCGATACTTCCACAAATAGGCATAGGGACCGTCCGGCATCGGAACGCCGGAGTCGTCCTCCTTGATGCGGCCACGCATCTCCGCGACCAGCGTCTTCTGCAGCGCTTCCGTCGGGGCGAGTGTGGCGTCCGTGTATCGGTTCTCGGCTTCCAGGTAGGACCGGATGTCGGGATCGAGCCGTGACGGATCGCGCAGGACCTCCTGCCAGTTCTTGTCCTTCAGCCAGGCGTAGTCGTCGGTGAGGACCACGCCATGCAGGGTGCGCCGCGACGGATGCCGCGGCGCGACAGGCGGCGAAGCCAACGCGGGCCTCAGTAGTTGCCGACGACCTTGGCCGCGGACTTTGCGGGTGCCTCGACCTTGCCGTCCAGCAGTTCGCGCATCTCCGCGCCCTTGGTGTCCCACCAGTCGGCAAGGATGCGCACGTCCCAGCCGATGCAGAAGTGCTTCACGCCCATCTTCAGGTACTTTGCCGCCTGGCTCGGATCGCGCAACTCCACGCGCGGATGCAGGCCCTTCTTCAACGCCATTTCGATCGTCTTCTGCTCGGCGGCCAGCACTTCGGCATCGCCATACTGCGCCGGCTTGCCGATGCTCATGGAGAAGTCCGAGGCGCCGAACTGGACCATGTCGATGCCGGGCACCGAGAGGATGGCGTCGAGATCGTCCACGCACGATTTCTTCTCGACCATGATGGCGATCACGACGTCGTTCAGCGCCTCGACATAGGCCGGCTGTCCGCCCTGGCGCACGACGCCCACATCGCGGCGCATGCCGACGCCCATGAGCCCGCGCCCGCGGACGCCTTTCGCCATCGTCGTCTCGGCGCGCACGGCATTCACCGCTGTCTTGGCGTCCTCCACCGAGCGGATGTCGGCGAACAACACGCTCTGGAAGCCCGAGCCGATGGCGCGCATGGCCTGGTGCGTGTACTGCGTCTGCTCGATCTTGATCATGCCGGCCAGCCCGGCGACCTCGAAGGCGCGGCCGAGATTGTCGAGATCGTGCATGTCGAAGGGCGCGTATTCCGCGGTGAACTCGACATAGTCGTACTGTCCGGAATGCCCGATCAGCTCGACCAGGGTTGGCCAGCAGGAAAGGATATGGGTGCCGACGGTCGGCTGGTCGGCGTCGAGACGTTCGCGAAGCAGGTTGCGGCGCATGGCGGTTCCCCGGTAAGTGCGATTGGTGTCAGTCTCGCATTTTGTGCCGGGGGAGGGCCAATGTTTCCGTCGAAGGACCAGCTCACGATCTGCTTTGCGCACGCGGCGTACCAGATGAAGAACAGGTTCGATGCGCGGCAGACCGGCATCAGGAACTTCGAGGTCCGCGCCTACGACGAGCTGCAGAAGCGAATCGGCGAAGCTGACGTGGTCGTCGTATCGGGCATGTGGAAGAACGACCTGATCGCCCACGCCCCGAAGCTGAAGTTCATCCAGTCCATCAGCTCCGGCATGGACCAGTATTCCAGGGAGCAGCTCGGCGCCAGAAACGTGCGGCTGGCCAGCGCTGCGGGCGTCAACGCGCGGGCGGTGGCGGAGCACGCGATGGCGCTGATCCTCGCCGTGGCCCGGCGGCTGCCCGAGGCGCGCGACAATCAGCACAAGAAAATGTGGCGCGGCATGATCGGCGATCTTGCCGAGCGCGAGGACGAGCTGGGAGGCAAGACGCTTCTGGTGGTCGGGATGGGCCGCATCGGCAATCACCTCGCGCGGCTCGCCAAGGCCTTCGACATGAAGGTCATCGGCATCCGGCGCGATCCGGCACAGGGCGCCAACGGGGCGGACTCGATCCATGCGATGGGTGGCCTCGTGACGCTGGTTCCCCAGGCCGATTTCGTGGCGCTGACCTGTGCGCTTACGCCGGAGACGACCGGTCTCATGAGCCAGGCCGCCTTCGCCGCGATGAAGCCGTCCTCGGTGTTCGTGAACGTCGCCCGCGGCAAGGTGGCGGACGAGGCCGCGCTGATCGAGACGATGAAGACCGGCAGGATCTGGGCCGCGGCAATCGATGTCACGGCCGACGAGCCGCTGCCGGCGGCGTCGCCGCTGTGGTCGATGCCCAACGTCTTCATCACGCCGCATACGGCCGGCGAGACGCGCCGATACGAGGACAACGTGCTCGATATCCTGGTCGAGAACCTGGAGCGGCTGTGGCGGGGCGAGACCGCCTTGCGCAACCAGGTCCTCTGATCGAAGCTCCGCCCAGGAGGAAACGACATGGCCACCGCAGATCCCAATCGGACGATCCTCACGGGCGAGAATCCGTTCATTCGTCTCAGCGCGCGTGACGGCGATCCCAATTCGACCGATGCTAGCTTCTGGCGCATCCTCTTCTGCCCGGCCGGACCCGGGCACGTCCTCTATATCAAGAGCGAGCTCACCAACGGCCGCTGGCACATCTATTCCGACAACATCGCCATGGCGCGCTGGCTGCAGAGGACGGTGCAGGGCATGCTCAATCCCGAACTGAAGGATCTCTCGATCCCGGTGATGGATGCCTCGTTCGTGAAGTCGGGCGATCCACGCTACTTCTGGACCGAGCATGTCTCGTCGGCGGAAGCCGAGATCTCATTGACCTGGCACGATATCGGCGAGCCGCTGCTCATCCACACACAGCCCAATGCGGCGCCCAATCCCAGGCCCTACGGTGTCTGCACCCTGCTGGTGCCGGCGCTGGCCGCACGGCTCACGCTGAACGGGGCGCAAGCCAAGGGCCAGCCCTGGCCGCGCGAGCGCGAAGGCCAGCCCTTCAGCACCTGCGCCCTCGCCTTCTCCGAAAGCTGGACCGAGCCGCGTTAGGTCCGAGGCCAGCGACAATTTTTGTCATCCTGAGCGAAGCGAAGGATCTCACGCCGGCAACGGAATCGTTGATCGATCGGCTAGGTCCTTCGCGCTCAGGACGACAAATAGTGTCTTTTTTGATTCACAACGAGCGTTAGCTGCTGGCGAAGCCACCCGCTTGGGCGAGGAGGGTATAGCTTTTGCGGCGGACAGCTTCGTCGTAGGTCCAGGTGACGACGGCCATCTCGTCGACGCCGACCCGCTCCTTCAGCTCGACGATACGGGCCATGACCTCGGGGCCGGTGCCGACGAAGGAGTCCGTGCGCAGCCGCTCCAGCTTCGCCTGCTCGTATGGCTCGAGCTTTGCCGCGGCGGCCACGTCGGGTGGCACCAGCGGGCCGAGCAGGCCCTTGTCGCGATTGATGCGCGACAGGGCGCGCGGGGTGAGATGATACTGCGCCTCCTCCATGCTGTCGGCGGCGAGCGCCCACACGCAGAGCGCCGAGTGCGGCTCGGGGTGGCGGGCGCTTGGCCGGTAGTTCTTCTTGTAAAGCGCGATGGCACGCTCGCCGCCCGCGCCGTCGCTGAAGAACCAGGCGAAGCAGTAGGGCAGGCCGAACAGGGCAGCGACCTGCGCGCCATAGTCGGAACTGCCGAGAATCCAGATCTCGGGCGACGTCGGCCCGCTGGGATAGGCCTTCAGGGGCGCGAAGGGATGGCCTTGCACCAGGGGCTCGTTCTGCACCCACGCCATGAGGTCGCGCACGTCGGCCGGGAAATGCTCGGGCCGTTCGTTGGCCGCCGGATTGAGGGCAAAGGCCGTTCGGCCGTCGGAACCCGGCGCACGGCCGAGGCCGAGATCGATGCGGCCCGGCGCCAGCGCGTCGAGCACCCGGAACACCTCCGCCACCTTGAACGGCGAATAGTGCGGCAGCATGATGCCGGCGCTGCCAATTCTTATGCGTTCGGTCGTCGCGGCGATGGCCGCCATCACGATCTCGGGCGCCGTGCCCACGATGGTCGGATGGTTGTGGTGTTCGGACACCCAGAAGCGGTCGTAGCCCAATGCCTCGCAATGGCGGGCGAGCGCGACGGTGTTGCGGATGGATTCTTCGTGCGGACGGCCGGCGATGGCGATCGACTGGTCGAGGACGGAAAGACGCATCGGTCGAGGAACTTAAGTCCGGATTGCCGGTTGTCCAGCTATGCCCAGGAGGAAGCTGCCATGTCCCAGCCCTCGCGCAAGACCCCGTGCCGCGTCGTCGGCATTGACCATATCTCCATCAGGGTCAGCGACTACGAAAGGTCGAAGACGTTCTATTCCAAGCTGTTCACCTTTTTGGGCTTCGAGATCTCGGACGAGTATCCGGGCACGATCGGCTGGACCAACGGCAAGACGCGCTACTGGATTGCCGAAGCGGAAGGCCGCAAGCAGTACAAGAGCGGCGATGTCGGCTTCCATCACTACGCCTTCCAGCTCCGCGATCGCCGGGATGTTGACGATCTGCAAGCCTGGCTCGAGAAGGAAGGGGTGAAGATCGTCGATCCGGCAGACGAGTATTACGAGGACTACTACGCCGTCTTCTTCCTCGATCCCGATGGTTTGAAGCTCGAGGGCATGAAATACGGTGAGTTCACCGAGAAACAAGCAAAGGCCAAGCCATTGAAGAAAAAGGGATAATCATTTCTTGAAATAGTTCTGCGAATGACTTGCAATTAGATTTGACGCAGCCATATTAGAAACGTTCCAAAGTAAAATTCCACGGAGCGTTTCATGCTGACCATCGGTGACAAGTTTCCTTCTTTCGACCTCAAGGCGGCGGTGAGCACCGACCCCAAGACCGCTTTCAGGCAGATCAACGACAAGTCCGACGAGGGCAAGTGGAAGGTCGTGTTCTTCTGGCCGAAGGATTTCACCTTCGTCTGCCCGACCGAGATCGCGGCCTTCGGCAAGCTGAACGGCGAGTTCAAGGACCGCGATGCCGTCGTCTACGGCGTCTCGATCGACTCGGAGTACGTGCATCTTGCGTGGCGTCAGAACCATGCCGACCTGAAGGCGCTGCCGTTTCCGATGCTGTCCGATCTCAAGCGCGAGCTTTCGAGCGCGCTCGGCATTCTGGACAAGAACGAGGGCGTGGCCCTGCGCGCGACCTTCATCGTCGACCCCGAAGGCATCATTCGCTTCGTGTCGGTGAACGATCTCTCGGTCGGCCGCAATCCGCAGGAGGTGCTGCGCGTGCTCGATGCACTGCAGACCGACGAGCTTTGTCCCTGCAACTGGCAGAAGGGCGAAGAGGTCCTGAAGGCGGCCTAAAGGCGAAAGGAGCAGATCATGTCCCTCGATTTCCTGAAGGAGCGGCTGCCGGATTACGCCCGCGACCTGAAGCTCAATTTGTCGAGCCTCGCGTCCGAGCAGATCCTGAGCGAGCAGCAGAAGGCCGGCAGCTTCATCGCTGCCGCGCTGGCCGCGAACCATGCGCCGACCGCCAAGGCGGTGGTCGACGCCTTTGCTGGCCAGCTTTCGCCGGAGGCGTTGAATGCCGTGAAGATTGCGGCGGCACTGATGGCGATGAACAACATCTACTATCGCTTCGTGCACCTCGTGCCAGCAGCCGACTACAAAACACTGCCGGCGAAGCTGCGCATGACCGCGATGGCCAAGCCCGGCGTCGACAAGGTCGACTTCGAGCTCTGGTCGCTGGTCGTGTCGGCCGTGAATGGATGCGGCATGTGCCTGGAGAGCCACGAGAAGGTCCTGCGTGAGCATGGTCTGTCGGCGGAGCAGGTCCAGGCCGCGGTGCGAATCGCCGCAACGGTCCATGCCGTTGCCCGCACGCTCGGTGCGGAAGAGGCGCTTGTGTCGCAACTCGCGCAGGCAGCCTAGACGCGGCCGAGCCTTGTAGCGTCATGACATGCGGGCCAAACTTCGGGTCAATTTGATCCGGAGGACCCGCATGTCGATGACCGCCACTCAATTGAAACCTCAACCCACTGTCCCCGGCACCTATCAACCGAAGGGAATGCTGATCGGCGGCAAGTGGGTCGGCGCCGCCTCGGGCCAGCGTTTCGCGGTCGAGAATCCCGCCAAGCGCACCGCCATCGCCGAGGTGCCACGGGCGGCCGCAGCCGATGTCGATGCCGCCGTTGCCGCGGCCGAAAAGGCGTTTCCTGCCTGGAAGGCCGTCGTACCGCGCGAACGCGGCAAGCTGTTGCTCAAGATCGCCGAGGCGATTGAGGCCAGGGTGGAAGAACTCGCCCGCACCATCGCGCTGGAGACCGGCAATGCGCTGCGTACGCAGGCGCGCGGCGAGGCCAAGCTCACCGCCGACATCTTCCGCTATTTCGGTGGGCTCGCCTCGGAGCTGAAGGGCGAGACCGTGCCGCTCGGCGAGCATGTCCTCTCCTACACGCGTCGCGAGCCAATCGGCATCGTCGGCGCCATCATCCCCTGGAACGCGCCGGTGATGCTGGGCGCGCTCAAGATCGCGCCCGCGCTCTGCGCCGGCAATGTGATGGTGATGAAGGCGGCCGAGGACGCGCCGCTCGGCGTGCTGATGATGGCCGACATCTGCCAGGAGTTCGTGCCGGCCGGCGTGCTGAACGTGCTGACCGGCTACGGCCAGGAATGCGGCGGGCCGCTCGCCAACCACCCGAAGATCCGCAAGCTCTCCTTCACCGGCTCGACCGAGGTCGGCAAGGTGATCATGCGCGCGGCGGCCGAGCGCATCGTGCCGGTGTCGCTGGAACTGGGCGGCAAGAGTCCGTCAATTGTCTATCCCGACGTCGACGAGGACTGGACCGTGGATGGCATCATCGGCGCCATGCGCTTCACCCGCCAGAGCCAGAGCTGCACCGCCGGTTCGCGCCTCTTCCTGCACGAGGATATTTTCGATTCCTTCCTGAAGAAGCTCGAGAGGAAGACCACTGGACTCAAGATCGGCGACCCGCTCGACGAGGCGACCGACATCGGCACCATCATCAACAACAAGCAGTACACCAAGGTCTGCAAGTACGTGCAGGACGGACTCGACCGGTCCGACGCCAAGCTGGTGTTCGGCGGCTTGCCGCCCAAGACCGGGCCCCTGAGCGAAGGTTACTTCACCATTCCGACCGTGTTCGCCGATCGCTCGAACGACTGGCGGCTGGCGCGCGAGGAGATCTTCGGACCGGTTCTGGTCGCCATCCGCTGGAGCGACGAGGCCGAGGCGATCCGCATGGCCAACGACAGCCACTACGGGCTCGCCGCCTATGTCTGGACGCACGATATCGGCAAGGGCCTGCGCGCCGCCCACGCGATCGAATCGGGCTGGGTGCAGGTGAACCAGGGCGGCGGCCAGACGCCCGGCATGTCCTACGGCGGCTACAAGCAAAGCGGCATCGGCCGCGAGTTCTCGCTTGAGGGCATGCTCGACAGCTTCACGCAACGGAAGAGCGTGACGGTCAATCTGGCTGTGTGAGTGGAGAACAAAGGATCCCTCGCCCTTGGGCTCGGGATGACACCGTATTTGTCTCGGGATGACACCGTGTTTGCGACGCCAACACCGTGTCATTCCGAGCGCAGCGAGGAATCTTTCCCTTTCAGACCGGCACTCGCCGATGGAAGTCGGTCACGCCCTGGTAGGCGTGGCCGATGCGGTAGAGCAGCACTTCGTCGAACGGCCGGCCGACGAGCTGCATGCCGATTGGCAGGCCGTTGGCATCGAAGCCGCAAGGTACCGACAGGGCCGGTATGCCGAGCGTGTTGAACGGCCGGGTCAAGCCAGTGAAGCGGCCGACCATGGCGAGCGTCTCCGGGCCGCCTTTCGCCTCGACGTCGGTCTCCTCGACGGTGGGAATCGGGAAGGGAATGGCTGGCAGCAGGACGGCATCGACCTCGTCCATGGATGTCGACAGAAACTCCTTCAAAAAATGCCCGCGCAGGCGCAGCGCGTCGATGTACTGTGTCGCGGGAACGAAAAATCCCGCTTCCATGCGCGTGCGCACCTGGTTGGCGTAGGCGTCCGGCGTCTTCTCGAGCCACGGCCGGTGCATGGCGGCCGCCTCGCACTTCACGATCACTTCGGCAGCGCGATAGAGCGCAGTGAAGTCGGGCAGCCTTACGGTCGTGATGCTGGCGCCCAGCTTGCCGAGCCCATCGGCCGCTATCTGGACCGCCGCCCCGATCTGGGAATCGAGCGGCGCCGGTCCGTCGTTGGGCAGGGCGAGCCCGATCCTGAGACCCGATACGCCCGCTCCGAGCGATGCTTCGTAGTCCGGCACCGACCTCTCGCTGCTGGTCGAGTCCTCCGGATCGTGGCCCGCAATCACGGCCAGCATCCGCGCATTGTCGCGCACCGTGCGGGTAAGCGGGCCGACATGGTCCAGACTCCAGGAGCGGGCGAGGGCGCCGGCGCGGCTCACCCGGCCATAGGTCGCCTTCATGCCGACCACACCGCAGGCGGCAGCGGGCAGGCGAATCGAGCCGCCGGTGTCCGATCCCAGCGAGCCATAGACCATGCGTGCGGCGACCGACGCGCCCGAGCCGCTCGAGCTGCCGCCCGTGACGCGCTCGCCGTCCCAGGGATTGCGGCAATGGCCGTAATGAACGTTGTGGCCGGTCGGGCCGGCCGCGAATTCCGCCATGTTGAGGAAGCCCAGTTCGACCACGCCGGCGGCATCGAGCCTTTGCAGGACCGTCGCTGTCACGGGCGCCCGCCAGTCGCGGCGAATGGCGCTGCCGCCCGTCGAGAGTTCGTCTTTCCGGTAATACAGGTCCTTGTGCGCCATGGGCACGCCGTGCAGCGGCCCACGCCGCTTGCCCGCCGCGAGTTCCTTGTCCATGGCCGTCGCCTGGGCGAGCGCCTTCTCCCGGTGGAGGCGCAGGAAGGCATTGGTCCGAGGTTGCCAGGCCTCGATGCGGGCGAGGCATGCCTCGGTCGCCTTTACGGACGTGGCCCGACCGGCGGCGATCGCATCGGCGATCTCGCTGAGATCGGCCAGCGCCAGCTCGTCGTTCATCATTTCATCGCCTCGCGCTCGAGGAGGCTCGCGAAGCCGGCAGGATCGTCGTCGAAGACGAGTCGTTGGGCGGCGGCCTTCCGCACGGCATCGTTCAGCGTCTCGACCTCTGCCGCGAGCTCGGCCAGGCGCTTTTCGTCATAGTTCAAGCCCTGGAGGGTCGCCGCAATGCCGGCGGCGGATCTCGTCTTTTCATCCATGAACCTTCTCCCGGTCGCGAAGACGCAGCTTGAGCTTGCCCAGCCGCATCTGGTCCTCGGCCGAAAAGGTCATGATTTTGCGATGCGTCTGGTCGAACTTCATGCCCACCGCCTCGGCGCAGGCAGCGAGCTTGCCCGTCTCGGCCTCGAAAAGGAAATGGCTGAACTTCAGGATCTTGTCGGTGAAATCGGCGAGGCCGCTCGCGACCACCACGAGATCACCGGCGCGAAGCGGCATGCAATAGTGCTGCAGCATCTCGACCACGACAGAGCCCTCGCCGCGCTCCTGCATCGCACCGCGGTCGAAGCCAAGATGGTTCCACAGAAAGGGCGCGCCGTCGGAGTAGCGGCCGAACTGGTGTCGCGGCAGGAAGACGCCGTGCTCGTCGCATTCGGACGGCTTCACGACGTTGCGGCTCACCTCGATCAGACCGGTGCGTGCCGCATCGGCCAGGGTGAGATCGGGCAGCTTGAGCGTGCCGACACTGCGCGGCCGCGCCTGTTGAGGGAGTTCGATCAGCATTGCCTCGGCGCGATCGCGAAAGGCTTTCGGCCAGGCTTTGTTGCTCTCGATGCGGCGACGGACGGTCGAGGCGACCGTACCGTCGGCGGCGTTGCGCACCTCGTGATAGACCAGCAAATGACGCTCGCCGAGCTCGACCGGCGCGGACCAGACCTCGACCCCGTCGACGACCCGGAACTCGCGCAGGTAGCGGACATGGTCCTCGCTTTCGCGGAGCATGAGGCCGCCTGCCGTCTGCGCGCGCGGCCCAAGGCCGAGGGCCGCCATGAAGTGGGCCGAGCCCTCATGGGCGAACTCCGTATAGAATTGCACGTTCAGGTGGTCGTTCTCGTCGCACTGCCAAGTGTTCACGGCGGTGGCGAAGGTCGGGATCAAACGGGATGTTGGCACGTGCTAAGCTCTCTGCAACCTGTGGATGGCGGCCTCAGATGGCCCAAAAAGCCCCAGAAATCGACATTTTTCGTGCATTGAGGGCTTGCGAGGCCGCGATTCGTGGATAACCTTGGCGCGTCGGCGCAAGCCTTGGGGCGTCAGGGACCGCCGGCGGAACGATAAAATCGCAAGGGACCCCTCAACTATGGCTACCAAACCCTCAACCCCTACCGTCCCGCTGTCGAAGGTCGCAGCCGAGCTGGCCGAGAAGACGGGCATGACCAAGAAGGACGCCACCGGCGCCCTCGACGAGTTCGTCGGCTTGGTCGTGAAGCACCTGAAGAAGGGCAACAAGGTTCGCATCACCGGCCTTGGCATCCTGCAGGTGCGCCAGCGTCCGGCGCGCATGGGCCGCAATCCGGCGACGGGCGAGCAGATCAAGATCAAGGCTTCCAAGAAGGTTGCCTTCCGCGTCGCCAAGGATTTGAAGGAAGCGATCTGATCGGCCGCTTCTGAGATCAGGGCGGGTTCCGACCGCATCGGAGCCCGCCCTTTTTCTTTGGCCATCAGCCATCCGGCACGACGACGTCGAGCTGGCCCAGGCGCTCGCGATCGGCGATGGCTTCGATCTCGGCAATTCTATCTCCCGCCAGCGTGACGCGCAGCGCCAGCAGCAAACGTCCCTTCGGCGCCACCACAGCCCCCGCCTGCCCGTCGACAAAGGCGGACCGTGCTGCCTGGGCGCGGCCCTTGAAGGCAGTGGCAACGGCGCCGGCGCCGCGCAGCTCCGGCACGCTTCCCATGCGAACAGCGGCTGGGTCGGACCGCACCACGACATTCGGATCGAGGACTGCCAGGAGTGCCTCGACATTGCCGCTGCGCGACGCCGCGAGGAATGCATCGATGACGCGTCGCTGGCGGCCGAGATCGGCTTCGTCGACTTCCGCGCCCCTCACGCGGCGCCTTGCTCGACTTGCGAGCTGGCGTGTCGCAACCGGCGATCGGCCGATGATGGAGGCGATCTCGTCGAACGAAAGGTCGAACATGTCGTGCAGCACCAGGGCGATCCGTTCGGCGGGCGACAGTGTCTCCAGCACGACCAGCAGTGCAAGGCCCACCGAGTCGGCCACCACGGCGTCCAGTTCCGGGTCGCTGGCGTTCGAAGTTTCCGTCTCGAGCTCGATGTCCTCGCTTTCGAGCGCCTCCTCACGTCGCGCCTTGCGTGCGCGCAGCACATCCAGACACACCCGGGCCACCGTCGTGGTCAGCCATCCGCCGAGATTGTCGATGTCGTCGCCGCCGGCACGGCTGAGGCGCAGCCATGCTTCCTGGACGGCATCGTCGGCCTCGGTCGCCGAGCCCAGCATACGATAGGCGACGCTGCGCAGGCGCGGGCGGTGGCCTTCGAAGCGCGCCGCCAGAAGATTTTTGTCGTCCATCGGTCACATCTCCTCGCCGTCATCCGTCAGAAGGATGACGCACGACGTCGAAGCGATGTGACATGGAGACATCATGAAAGCGAGAATGAACAATCCGGTCCTGGTCATCCCGGAAGCCCTGCAGGCCCTGCTGGCGGTGGGAAAGGCGGCGAAGAAAGGCGGCCTGCCCGAACAGACGGCATTGCTCGCCCATTTGCGGGCAAGCCAGATCAACGGCTGCGCGGTCTGTGTCGATATGCACGCGCGCGAGCTCAAAAAAGCCGGTGCGGCCGACGAGCGCATCTTTGGCGTCTCGGCGTGGCGGGAGTCGCCCTATTTCTCCGAGCCCGAGCGGGCCGCCCTTGCTCTTACGGAAGCCACGACTCGACTGGCCGACAAAGGCGATGCGGTGCCCGACGATGTCTGGGAGGCGGCGGCGCGCCACTTCGACGAACGGGCCATGGCGTCCCTATTGCTGGAGATCGCCCTGATCAACGCCTGGAATCGAATCAATGCGGCGAGCCGCCAACCGGCGGGAACCGTCCCGGTCTGAGGAGTTTTATCCGCAGAGCGGCATCATAGCCGCGAGCAGATCGTATTTGCGGTCCTTGTCGGGTGTGATCACGGGCTAGTATGACGCCGCGATCGCGCCCGGCATGACCAGTTTCATCGTCCTTAAAATCCTCAGCGACCTGATCCTGCCGCCGGCATCGCTGGCGGTCGCGGCGATCCTGTTCCTTCTGCTGCGGCTGCTGCGCAGGCGGCGGCTGGGGACGATGCTTTTGACCTTGGCGGTGGCCGAGACGGCGATCCTGTCGTTTCCGCCGGTGAGTGACGCCCTGATGGCGCATCTCGAAAACAAGGCCCGTGCCGCGGCTGCCTCGGCGCCGCGTTGCTGTTTCGACGCCATCGTCGTGCTGGGCGGCGGGATCAATCCGGCCATGCCGCCGGCACGGACCTTTCCCGATCTGAACGACAGCGCCGATCGCATGTGGCTTGCGGCAAGGCTCTTCCATCAGGGCGTCGCGCCGCGGATCATCGTGAGCGGCGGCGGCTTCATGGCGCGCGAGGATGGCGCGACGACCGAGGCGGCCGCCATGCGCCTCTTCCTGATCGACCTCGGTGTGCCTTCCGATGCGATCGTTCCCGAAGACCGGTCGATCAACACGATCGAGAACATGCGGTATGTCCGGCGGATGGTGGGCGAGGGCCGCGTGGCCCTCGTAACCTCGGCCTATCATATGCCGCGCTCGCTGCTGATCGCCAGGCGCGAGAAGCTGGCGGTCGCGGCCTTCCCGACCGACTTCCGCGCGCTCCGGGCGACACGGCCGTTCTGGGAGAACTGGATCCCGTCGGCCGACTCGCTGTCGATCGCCTGTCTGGCGGTGCGGGAGCTGCTGGCGATCAACCTCGACTGGCGCATCGAATCGGAGGCGAGATGAGCGGGGCCTGGAGGCTGAACAGACGGGCGGCCCTGGGAATCGGCCTGGCGGCCCCCATGCTCGTGCCGATCGCGCGTCGACCGCACGCCCAGACGCTCGATCGCCTGAGCTTCAACACCGACTGGCGCGCGCAGGCCGAGCATGGCGGCTACTACCAGGCGATCGCCGCCGGCATTTACCGCAAGCACGGCATCGACTGCGACCTGCGGCCCGGCGGGCCCAGCCTCAACATCAGCCAGCTTCTGCTGGCGGGCCGCGTCGACATGATCATGTCGAACAGCTACGAGGCCTTCACCTATGTGCGCGAGAAGGCGCCGTTCTTCACCGTCGCGGCCATCTTCCAGAAGGATCCGCAGGTCCTGATCGCCCATCCCGGCTCGGGTATCACACGCTTCGACCAGCTCAAGGGCCACACGCTGCTGATCGGCAATGGCGGCCGCGTGACCTACTGGCCGTATCTACGCAAGAAGTACGGCCTGTCCGACAGTCAGCTCCGGCCCTATACCTTCAACTCGGCGCCGTTTCTCGCCGACCCCAACGCCGTGCAGCAGGGCTTTCTTTCGTCGGAGCCCTATTCGATCGCCAGGGCGCTGGGCAAGCCGCCCGAGGTGATGTTGATCGCCGACGCGGGCTTCGCTGCCTATCAGGAGACGATCGCGATCTCGCGCAAGCTCGCGACCGGGAAGCGGGAGCTGATCCAGCGCTTCGTCGATGCGACGCTCGAAGGCTGGGCCCAGTATTTGAAGGGCGGGCCGGAGACCGAGGCGGCGAACGCGCTCATCAAGCGCGATAACCCCGACCAGACCGACGATCGCATCCGCTACGCCGTCAAGGTGATGAACGAACGCGGCATCGTGCTGTCGGGCGACGCGCTCAGCTCCGGCATCGGCGCGATGAGCGATCGGCGCTGGCAGGATTTCTACCGGCAGATGGCCGATGTCAAGGTATTCCCCAAGGGGCTCGACGTGCATCAGGCCTACACGCTCGACTTCGTCAACAAGGGCATCGGAAAACCATAGGAGCGGGACATGTACAAGATCAGTGAAGAGCACCAGATGCTGCGCGATCTGGTGAAGAAGTTCGTGGCCAACGAGTTGATCCCGCTCGAGAAGAACATCCTCGATCGTTTTGCGGCCGGCCAGCCGGCCGCGCTCAGCGACGAGGAGAATGCGAAGCTCTTCAAGCAATGCAAGGACCTCGGTTTGTGGGCGCTCGACGTGCCGGAGGAGGTGGGCGGGGCGAACCTGCCCAACGTGGCGCTGGTCGGGGTCAACGAGGAGCTGGGCTACACCTGCGTGCCCTTCACCTTCCCGCCCGATTCGCCCAACCTGCACATGCTGCTCG
>DATEID010000100.1:0-3321 GCA_035279245.1 Reyranella sp. | reverse complement strand
GATCCAGCTTCTGGGGCGGTTGCCGGGGCTGGGACCGCGATCGGCGCGGCGGGTGGCGTTGCATCTTCTCAAGAAGCGCGAGGTGCTGATGCAGCCCTTGAGCGCGGCGCTGGCCGATGCGGCGCGCGCGATCAAGCCGTGCTCGGCCTGCGGCAACCTCGACACCGTCGATCCCTGCTCGATCTGCGCCGACCCCCGGCGTGACGCGGGCCTCATCTGTGTCGTCGAGGATGTCGGCGATCTCTGGGCGATGGAGCGGGGCAAGATCTTCAGCGGCCACTATCATGTGCTGGGCGGCACGCTTTCGGCGCTCGACGGCATCGGGCCGGACGAACTGAACATCGGCGGTCTCCTGCGGCGGGTGCAGGAGGGCGACATTCGCGAGATCATCGTAGCCACCAACGCCACCGTCGATGGGCAGACCACGGCCCATTACCTTGCCGAGCGGCTGGCCGATACGAAGGTGCCGCTGACACGGCTCGCCCATGGTGTACCGGTCGGCGGCGAGCTCGATTGGCTCGATGAGGGCACGCTCGCCACCGCGCTCAAGGCGCGGCGGGCGTTGTAGTCGGGACGCATGAGCGGCGAGACCCTTGCGGCGCTCGCGGTGGCGCTCGGCGCGAGCTGGGCGAGCGGCCTCAATCCCTATGCCGCCGTCCTGATCCTGGGCGGCGCCGAGAAGCTCGGCCTCGTCACCTTGCCGCCCGACCTGCAGGCGCTCGGCTCGCCCTGGGTGCTGGGCGTGGCGGCGCTGCTGTTCGCCGTGAACTTCCTGGCCGACAAGGTTCCCTTCGTAGACAGCGTGAACGACGTGCTGCACACCGTGGTGCGCGTGCCTGCCGGCGCCCTGCTGGCCTACGGCGCGACCGACCAGCTCGGCCCGGAGGCTGCCATCATCGCCGGCCTGCTCGGGGGCACGTTGGCCGCCGGCACGCACATCGCCAAGACGGGATCGCGCGCCCTGATCAACACCTCGCCCGAGCCGTTCACCAACATCGCCGCCTCCCTGACGACGGACGGTCTCGTCTTCGCCGGGCTGATGCTGGCCGTCCTCCACCCGGTCATATTCCTGGGTGCTCTGGCGGCGTTCGTCATCGGACTGATCTGGCTGCTGCCGAAGCTGGTGCGGCTGGCCCTCCTGCCCTTCCGTCGCCTTGTCGGCCGACCGCCGCAGACCCGAAGTCAACCGAAATGAAATAGCAGCGTAACGGCTTTCCTTCGCGGCCGATCGCGCTACACTCCACCGGTCGATCATGTTCATTCGTCAGAACGTCCAGACCCTGCGGTTCTTCCGCACCACGCCGGCGATGCGCTGTCCGTATCTGCCGCACCGGCTGGAGACCAAGCTCGTGACCGAGCTCAGCGGTCCGGACGCGATCTCCCAGCACGACACGCTGACCGACGCCGGCTTCCGCCGGTCGCACCACTTCGTCTACAAGCCGCTGTGCGATGGCTGCCGAGCCTGCGTTCCGGTTCGCATCCGGGTGCGCGACTTCGAGCCTAACCGGGCGCAGCGCCGCATTCAGCGACGCAACGAGCATGTCCACGTCACGGAGACCCAGGCGCTGGCTACCGGCGAGCAATATGCGCTGTTTTCGCGTTACGTCATGGCCCGCCACCATGACGGCGACATGGCCGACATGGATTTCGACGACTACCGGGCCATGGTCGAGGAAAGCCCGGTCGACACCGCCATCATCGAGTTCCGCGACGATTCGGCGGAAGGGCGGCTGGTCGGCGCCTGCCTGGTCGACTGGCTGTCGAGCGGCGTGTCGGCCGTCTACAGCTACTTCGATCCGCAGGACCCGCGGCGCGGGCTCGGGACCTACATGATCCTGTGGCTGGCCGGCGCCGCCGCCCGGCGTGGTCTGCCCTATGTCTATCTCGGCTACTGGATCGCCGATTCGAGCAAGATGGCCTACAAGCGCTTCTTCCGGCCGCTCGAATTCTTCGGTCCCGAGGGCTGGATGGAATTGCCTAACCCCTAGGTAGTTGCCGCAGGGTGGATAACTTGACGCACCCCCTGCCCCTTTCACAAGCACGCGAAGCCTCTGGCGGGGCTGCAAGGACCACGTTATTAGAGCGCCTGTCTCGGGAGGCAAAACAGGCTCACAAGAACGAAGAAGGTGGTCGGGGAGGGGAATGCGCTTCCTGCTGAAGTTCAGCGCGGTTGTCGACATAGTCAACGAAAAGATCGGCGTCCTTTGTAACTGGCTGGTGCTGCTGGCCTGTCTGGTCAGCGGCGGCAACGCCATGGTCCGCTACGCCTACGATGCGAGCTCCAACGCCTGGCTCGAGGTGCAGTGGTATATGTTCGCCGTGATCGTCATGTTCGGCGCGGCCTATACGCTGAAGCGCAACGAGCACGTGCGCGTCGATCTCCTTTACATGATGCTCGGCCGGCGGGGGCAGCTCTGGATCGACATCCTGGGCACGCTGATCTTCCTGCTGCCGACCTGTCTCATCCTCGCTTGGCTCTCCTGGCCCTTCTTCATGCAGTCCTACGCGATCGGTGAGCACTCCTCGAATGCCGGAGGGCTGATCCGCTGGCCGATCAAGGCCGTGCTGCCGCTCGGATTCCTGCTGGTGGCGCTGCAGGGCGTCTCGGAGCTCATCAAGCGCATCGCCTTCCTGATCGGCATTCCCGTCGAGAGCCTCGAGGCCCACTACGAGAGACCGACGCAATGATCATCCCGCTCGAGTGGATGCCGCCGCTCATGTTCGCCGGACTCGTGGTGTTCATGATCATCGGCTATCCGGTGGCGTTCTCGCTGGCGGCGGTCGGCTTCTTCTTCGGCTTCCTGTCGATCGACTTCGGCTACTTCACCCTGCCCTTCATGCAGGCGATCCCCGGCCGCGTGTTCGGCTCCATCCTGTCGAACGAGCTCCTGCTCGCCATCCCCTTCTTCACCTTCATGGGGGCGATCCTCGAGAAATGCGGGCTGGCCGAGGACATGCTGGAGTCGATGGGCCAGCTCTTCGGCCCGGTGCGCGGCGGGCTCGGCTACTCGACCATCATCGTCGGCTTCATCCTGGGCGCGATCACCGGCACGGTGGCGGCGCAGGTCATCGCCATGGCGCTGATCACCCTGCCGATCATGGTCCGCTACAAGTACGACATGCGCTACGCCACCGGCGTGCTGGCGGCCTCGGGGACGATCACCCAGCTCGTGCCGCCCTCGCTGGTGCTGATCGTGCTGGCCGACCAGCTCGGCCGCTCGGTCGGCGACATGTATCTCGGCGCCTGGGGCCCGTCCCTGCTGCAGATCGCGCTGTTCGCGGCCTACACGTTCTATCTCACGCTCGTCAAGCCCGACGCCC
>DATEID010000099.1:0-3116 GCA_035279245.1 Reyranella sp. | reverse complement strand
CCGTTGAAGGCGCCGGGCCGGATCACCGATCCCGCGGTCTGAGTGCCGTAGCCCACGGGCGCCATGAAGTCGGCAACCGCTGCGGCCGAGCCGGACGACGATCCGGCCGGCGTATGGCGAAGGTTGTGCGGATTGTGCGTCTTGCCGGCATGGGCGCCGGCGAACTCGGTGGTGACCGCCTTGCCGAGCACGATGGCGCCCGCTTTGACGAGCTGGCTCACGCAGGCGGCGTCCTTGCCCACGACATGGTCGCGATAGATCGCCGAGCCGCAGGTGGTGGGCAGAGTCCTGGTGGCGATGATGTCCTTCACGGCGAGCGGCAGGCCGTGCAACGGCCCGACCGGCCGGCTGCGCTTGTCGAGCTGGTCGGCCCGCTTGCGCGCACCCTCCGGATCGAGAGCTTCCCAGGCATGGACTTGGCCCTCGCGTTCGTCGATGCGGTCGAGGCAGGCTTCGACCAGATCGCGGGCCTTCAGCCGCTTGTCCGCCATGCGTCGAAAGGCGGTGGTGGCCGTCAATCTGTTGGGCGCTGTCGCCATGTATCTTTCCCCCTTGTGCTCGATTGGGCGCTCGATTGGCGGCATGATGGCCGACCCATTGGTGGAAAGGTAGTCCGGGAGGCCAGCGCCATGACCACGCCCTTTGCCGTTCGCAAGATTGGCCATGCCGTCGTGTTCGTCGCCGACCTGGAGCGCTCCCGCCGGTTCTATACGGAGGTGCTGGGCTTCAAGGTGTCCGACGTCTATCCCGACTCCATGATGCCGGGCGGCATGGTGTTCCTGCGCTGCAACGGCGATCACCATTGCCTCGCCCTGGTCGGCGGCAAGGACGAAGGCCGGGACAAGAGCCTGCATCACCTTGCCTTCGAGCTGGCCACCCTGGACGAGGTCTTCCGCGCGCGGGACCATCTGAAGCGCAGCGGTGCGAAAATCGTCTATGAAGGTCGCCGCCGAGCCGGCTGCCAGATTTCGGTCGAGTTCCTCGACCCCGACGGCCATCATCTGGAGTTCTACTGGGGCGTCGACCAGATCGGGTCGGACGACCGCTCGCGGCCTGCGGAAGAATGGCGACAGACATCGACCCTGGAAGATGCGATACGCCATGCACCGCCCGGACAGGACACGACCCTCCACGACCCGGCCTTGCGGGCGCGGGTCGTGTCGTGAACGAAGCGGGTACAGCGATGGAGCCAACGCTGCCTTATTTTCGCCAACGGTCGCGGTGATGCCCGCGCGATGATTTTGTTCGATCATATTTCGTCGACCCGCTGGTCGATGCTGGCGTTGTCGCTGGCTTTCGTCTGCACGGGTGTCGAAGCCCTGGCGCAGTCGCCGGCTCCGTCGTCCTCGACTCCGTCATCGCAGCCGACGGCCCTGCCGGCCGGCATGACAAACCCGGCCGAGTACAAGAACTACCTGGCCGCCGTGAACACGTCGGATCCGGCGAAACGGGCGCAGGCGCTCGAGGTCTTCATCGCCTGGTATCCCTATAGCGTGCTGCGCATCGAGGCTTTCGAGCAGACGATGGCGGCATGGCAGGCCGCGAACAATCCGGCCAAGGCCGACGCCATCGCCGTGCGCCTGCTGCAAGTCGATCCCGACAACGTTCGCGCCCTCGCCAACCGCGCCTATTCGGGCCGCACGCAGGCCATGGCGGGCGACGAGAAGGCCTTGGCGCCGGCCGTCGAGGCGGCGCACCGCGGCATGGCCGCGTTGCCCAAGTGGCAGCGGCCGGCGGCGATGACCGAACCCGACTTCACGCGCCTCAAGATGCAGATCGTGGCGGTGTTCGACGGTACGTTGGGTTACGCCGCGCTGCAGGCCAAGGATTATGCCAAGGCACGCGCTCGTTTCGGCGAAGCCGTCAACGTCAATCCGGGAAGCCTGCCGGATACCTATCAGCTGGCTGTGGCGCTGCTGGAGGGCAAGCCGACGGATGCGCTCGGCTTCTGGTATGCGGCGCGCGCCATCACGATCGCCCGTTCGACGCAGAACGAGGCGGCGGCGGCCGAGATCGAGAAGTATGCGCGGGCGCGCTACAGCCACTATCACGGCACCGACAAGGACTGGGGCAAGCTGGTGATGGCCGTCGCCAACCAGCAGCGGCCGCCGGATGGATTCGCCGATTCGATCCCGCGCGCCATGTCGCCGGCCGAGACCGCCGTCTACATGGCGGCGAAGAACGATCCGGCCGCCCTGACCTTCGAGGACTGGGAGTTTATTCTCTCGCATCGGGAGGATTCGCCGGACAACAAGGAAGCCGCCGACAAGGTGTGGAAGGCGATCGTCGAGAAGCAGCAGGACGGCGCTCGTCTCAAGCTGCCGGTGAAGGTGATCAAGGCAACGTCCGAGCGCATCGAGGCGGCGCTGTCTGAAGAGAACCAGGCGAGCAACACCGTCGACCTGGAAATCGCGCTCGAGCATCCGCTGCGGCCGTTGCCGGCGGTTGGTTCGACGATCTCGATCATCGGTGCGCTCAGCGACTATCGGCCGAAGCCCTTCCGCTTCTTCCTGACCAAGGCGGAGCTCGCCGAGGAGTCGATGCCGGTCGCGGGGGGTGTTTGCGCCGAGCCGCGGCCGCAGATGTGCACGCGCGATTACCGGCCGGCCTGCGGCGTCCTGCGCGACGGCAGCCGCAAGACCTACGGCAATGCCTGCAGTGCCTGCGCCGATGCCCAGGTGGTGAGCCAGGCGGCGGGTGCCTGCCCCTGAAAAATGAGCGATCTCGGTCGGGCTCGCGGGCGACTTGACACTTAAGTACCTTCTTAAGTATTAGAGGGGCATGCCACTCACCCTTCATTTCCATCCGCTTTCCTCCTTCTGCCAGAAGGTCCTGATCGCCTTGTACGAGAACGGAACGCCGTTCGAGCGGCACATCGTCGATCTCGGCGATGCGGAGTCGGGCGGCGCGTTCCGCAAGCTCTGGCCGATCGGCAAGATGCCGGTGCTGCGCGACGAGGACCGCGAGCGGACGGTGCCCGAGTCCAGCGTCATCATCGAATATCTCGATCTCTTCCATCCTGGCATGGGCCCTCTGATCCCGGCCGATCCGGCGCTCGCGCTCGCGGCCCGTCTGAGCGATCGGCTATTCGATCTCCATGTGCAGCTTCCCATGCA
>DATEID010000098.1:0-8738 GCA_035279245.1 Reyranella sp. | reverse complement strand
GCGTTTCCCGCGCATTTCCTGATCCGCGTCACCGTGGACGGTGGCCGGCATATCCTCGATCCGTTCCATGACGGCGCCGTCCGCGATGCCGCCGAGCTCAGGGCGCTGTTGCGCCAGCTCCTGGGGCCCCAGGCGGAGCTGCAGCCTGCACACTTCGATCCCGTATCGGATCGCGACGTGCTGTTGCGGCTCGAGAACAATGTTCGCCTGCGGCTCGCCCAGCAGGGTGATTGGCCGGGTGCCGCGCGGTCGCTCGACCGCATGCTGGCGATCGCGCCCGACCGACCGGACCTCCTGTTCGAGGCGGGCGAGATCAACGCCCGGCTGGACAAGCGCCGCGCTGCGATCGCCGCGTTCAGCCGCTTCCTCGACATCGAAGGCGGCGAAAGCGATCCGGCGCTTCGTCGCCGCGCCTCGGAACTGTTGCAGGAACTGCGTCGCGGGCTTAACTGACTGCCCCGCAAGATGAGGCCCTGCCAATGAAGCTCAACGTCGCCTTCCAGATGGACCATGTCTCGACCATCGATATCGACGGCGACTCGACTTTCGTGCTCGCCCTCGAGGCGCAGCGGCGCGGCTATGAGGTCTGGCACTACACGCCGCCCGAGCTCGTCTTCCGCGACCGCAAGGTGACCGCGCGCATGCAGCCGATGCAGCTGAGGCGCGAGAAGGGCAACCACTTCACGCTGGGCGCGCCGGAGATGCGCGATCTGTCGACCTTCGATGTGGTGCTGCTGCGCCAGGATCCGCCGTTCGACATGTCGTACATCACGACGACGCATCTGCTCGAGCACATCCATCCGAGGACGCTTGTCGTCAACGATCCTGCAAGCGTGCGCAATGCGCCCGAGAAACTCTTCGTCACCCGTTTCGACAATGTGATGCCGCCCACGCTGATCACCGCCGACGCCAGGGCCCTGCGCGAGTTTCGCGACGAGCACAAGGACATCATCCTGAAGCCGCTGTTCGGCCATGGCGGCTCCGCCGTCTTCCGTCTCAAGCCGGGCGACGAGAATTTCGTCTCACTGCTCGAGATGTTTTCCCAGCGCAGCCGCGAGCCGGTGATTGCCCAGCGCTATCTTCCCGAGGTGCGCCAGGGCGACAAGCGGATCATCCTGATCGACGGCCGTCCGGCCGGCGTGGTCAATCGGGTGCCGGTCGAAGGCGAGTCGCGCTCCAACATGCATGTCGGCGGCAAGGCGGTGAAGGCGGAGCTCACCAAGCGCGACCGCGAGATCTGCGGGACGATCGGGCCCGAGCTTGCGCGCCTCGGCCTGATCTTCGTCGGCATCGACGTGATCGGCGACTATCTCACCGAAATCAATGTCACCTCGCCGACCGGCCTGCAGCAGATCGACCGCTTCGACGGCGTCTGCCTCGAAGCCGAGATCTGGGATCGCATCGAGGCGCGCTATCAAGCGACACGCGGAGGCAAGCCATGATACGCCGGACTGTCCTCGGTCTCGGTCTCGCGGCGGCGGCGACGCCGGCCGTGGCGCAGACCTTCGAGTCGATGACGGAAAAGCCCATCGTCAAGGCGGTGCGCGAGGGCGACGCCGAAAAGGTGCGCAGGGCGCTGTTGAAGGGCGAGAGTCCCAACCAGATCGACTCCTCCGGCCGGTCGCTCCTGCTGGTGGCCACGCAAGCAGGCCAGTCGGACGTCGTCCAGGCGCTCTTGAAGGGCGGTGCCGTGGCCAATGTCACCGACCGCGACGGCTACACGCCGCTCATTCGCGCCGCGGAGCAGGGCGACGACGACATCGTCGGCATGTTGCTGAAGCGTCATGCCCGGCCCGACGCCCAGACCCGCCAGGGTATGACGGCGCTGATCGCCGCCGCGCGTGCCGGTTCGATCGAATCCTGCCGCCTGCTGCTCGAAAGCAAGGCCAATCCGAATCTGGCGGACTTCACCGGACGCACCGCGCTGAGCTACGCGCGCCAGGACAATCGCGGCGCGATCGAGGCGATGCTGCGCAAGGCGGGCGGACGCTGATGCCGCCCGCCGCCAGGGCGGCGCCGATCCGGATCACCGGCACGCTGTGGCTCGATCCTGACGAGATCGAGGAGAGTTTCGTGCGCGCCGCCGGCCCCGGAGGCCAGCACGTCAACAAGAGCGCGACGGCGGTGCAGGTGCGCTTCGACGTGCGCGGCTCGCCGTCGCTTCCCGCCGACGTGCGACGCCGGCTGGAGCGCTTGGCGGGAAGCCGGCTCACGCGCGACGGCGTGCTGGTCCTCACCGCACAAGGCGAGCGCAGCCAGAAGCGCAACCGCGAGGAGGCGCTGGCCCGGCTGGTCGCGCTGGTTCGCGCCGCCGCCCGTCCGCCCGTGCCTCGCAAGGCGACCAGGCCCACCCGAGCGAGCAAGCTTCGCCGGCTCGACACGAAGAAGCGACATGGTGCGCAAAAGGCACTTCGCCGCGGCCGACCGGATTCCTGCTGACCGCCTCCTCCTAGGAAAGCCGCCGGCAATGCGCTAGAAAGCGCCCACGTCCCCGTAGCTCAGCCGGATAGAGCAGCGGTTTCCTAAACCGGAGGTCGGAGGTTCGAATCCTCTCGGGGACGCCATCCTCCTTTTTGACCAGCGATGCCCGAGAGAGCAGGGAAAGCTACGCGATTCCCGATGCTATTGCGCGATAGCCCGCAACGATCGTTACAATAGAATCTGCATTGTCTTCCACTCCAGATCGGAAAGCTCTTTATGATCGGACGTGAGGAGAGATGGGCGTGACCTTCGCTGCAAGCGATCAGACTCCGGAAGACTCTCGCCGCGTCCTTGTGGCAAGGGGACCGCAAGGGAACGTGTTTTATCGTGAGGGCGATCCGCCGCCTGTCTTCGATGGCCCGCCGCTTGCCACTCGCGTGCCCTGCCACCTGGACGAAGCTCGTGCCGGATCCGGACGGGTGCCTGGCCCCGCCACCGAACACCTGGCCCTAAAGATCGTCGTGGTGCTGCTCCTGCTTGGAGCGACCGGAGTCGCCGTCTACTTCTATCCCGGCGCCTCGATCGGGCTCCTTCTGGGCGCTCTGTTCTTCCCCTACAACAGGCGCTGATCGCTGTCGGATTGACCCGGCGTCGCCGCGGCGTCATGCTGAGCAGGTTCGATAAGCAGTCCGGAACAGCAGTGTACGTGGGCTGAAAGCCGCACGGTGTGGACTAGCGTAGTGCCGCTCAGCATCTGAGTTGTTGCAAACCAAAAATCGACGAAAGCATCAGGGAGGAATGCCATGGCACCATGGCGCGTTCTGCTGGCGATCGCTGCAGCGAGTCTCGTCCCGGTGGCGGCTGCCGCCGAAGACACGATCAAGATCGGCTTCCCGATGCCATTGTCCGGTCCGGCTTCGGTCTATGGCGTGCCGGTTGCCAAGGGCGCCGAGATGGCGGTGCAGGAGATCAACGCAAAGGGCGGCGTTCTTGGCCGCAAGCTGGAACTGCTGACGCGCGACAGCAAGGCGAGCGCCGACGAGGCGGTGCGCCTGGCGCGCGAGCTGATCATCAAGGACAATGTCGACTTTCTGGTGGGAACGCTGACGTCGGCGGAGGCACCGGCGGTGTCGACCATCGCCAAGGAGAACAAGATCGTCTTCCTTGCACCGACGTCGAAGACCGTCCAGCTCGTTTCACCTGCCAATTTGCATCCCTATATTTTCCGTCTCGCTTCCAACACCGACATCGAGGGCCGCACCGGCGCCTCGATCATTGCAGGCTGGAAGGACGTGAAGCGGGTGGCGACCATCGCGCCGGACTATGCCTACGGCCGCGACGCCGTCGGCGCTTTCGTCGATTTCATCAAGAAGGCGCGACCCGACATCGAGATCGTCGACCAGCAATGGCCGAAGCTGGGGCAAAGCGACTTCACGCCGTTCATCACGGCGCAGATGGCCAAGAAGCCGGATGCAGTGTTTTGCGACGTATATGGCGGCGACTTCGTCACTTTCGCCAAGCAGGCGGCGCCTCTGGGTTACTTCAAGGCCATCAACAATCGCCTGGTCGACGGCGGCGAGGTCGGGACGACGGATGAGGCGCAGGCCCTGGGCAAGGACTATCCCTACGGGATCTGGTCCGATGCCTACGACCCCGTCATCTGGCCGGAGAACGAGCCCGCGGCGCACAAGACCTACATCGAGCATCTCAAGGCGTTCACCAAGGAGAAGTACGGGTCCGGCTGGGCGATCATGGGTTACGCATCGATATTGGCGCTGACCGAGGGCATCAAGAAGGCCGGCAGCACGAAGTCGGACAAGGTGGCGAAGGCCATGCTCGGACTTCCGTTCGATACGCCGATCGGCAGACTCACCTTCAACGCGAAGACGCACGAGACCGAGATGGGTGAGTTCTGGGGGCAGATGGTGAAGGACGACCGCTATCCCTTCGCCGTCATGAAGAATCCCAAATTCCTGTCCCAGGGGCCATTCACGCAGTAACGGCATCCGGCGAAGCCGCTTCCGACCAAGTTGGAATCCCGACAGCTCAAGGGCTGAGCGATGGCCGATGTGTCGTTCCTGTTCGGGCAGTTTCTCGGCGGCCTCACCACGGCGATGTTCCTGTTCCTCATCGCATCGGGGCTGTCGCTGGTGTTCGGCGTGATGCGCGTGCTCAACTTCGCGCACGGCTCCTTCTACATGATCGGCGCCTATCTCGCGTGGCAGGTCGCGCAATGGCTCGGGCCCATGTTGCACAGCTTCTGGCTCGCGGCGCTCGCCGCGGCACTGGGTGTCGCCCTCCTCGGCGGCCTGCTCGAACGGCTGCTGTTGCGCCACATCTATGGACGCGAGGAACTCTACCAGTTGCTTCTCACGTACGCCCTGGTCCTGATCCTCGGGGATGCGGCCAAAGCCATCTGGGGTACGCATCAGCTCTCGGTGTCGCGGCCGCCTGGGCTCGCGGGCGGCATCGAGATGCTCGGCATCACGTTGCCGGTCTATAACCTCTTCATCATGCTGATCGGCGCCGCGATCGCGGTCGCCGGCTGGCTCGTGCTGACGCGCAGCCCGTCCGGCCGCATGATGCGGGCGGCGGCGCTCGATCGCGAGATGCTGGGAGCGCTCGGCGCCAATGTCGGCGTCCTCTACACCGGCATGTTCGTCATCAGCTCGTTCCTCGCCGGTCTGTCCGGTGCGCTGGTCACGCCGATCCAGAGCATCGTGCCGGGGATGGATGTCGAGATCATCGTCGAGGCCTTCATCGTCGTCGTGATCGGCGGCCTCGGCTCGTTCTGGGGCACCTTCTGGGGCTCGGTCATCTACGGCCAGGTGCTCTCGTTCGGCATCCTCGTCCTGCCGGGATTCTCGCTGTTCTCGGTGTTCGCGCTGATGGCGGTGATCCTGATCGTCCGCCCCTGGGGTCTTTTCGGAAGGCCGCTCCGATGATCTGGCGCAAAGCCGGTTTTGCGCACCGCATGCCGTGGACGCTCGCCGTATTTGTCGTCGCGCTCGCAATCCCGTGGATCGGCTCGCGCTACGACACCTTCCTCGCGACCCAGATCGCGATCAGCGCGCTGTTCGCGGTGAGCCTCAACCTGTTGCTCGGCACGACCGGCCTGGTCTCGTTTGGCCACGTCGCCTATTTCGGCATCGGCTCCTACGTCTGCGGCATCCTGATGAAGACCTATGCGGTGCCGTTCTCAGTAGCGCTGCCGGCCGCGGCGCTGGGCGCCGCGCTGGGCGCGCTGGTGTTCGGTTTCTTCTGCGTGCGTCTCACCAGAATCTACTTTGCCATGCTGACGCTCGCCTTCTCGCAGATCGTCTGGGCGATCTGCTTCAAATGGAACGATGTCACCGGCGGCGATCAGGGGTTGCCGAACGTGCCGTATCCCGATCTCGACTGGATGTCGGCAATCCCGTTCCTCGACGAGTTGCGCGTCTCGGACCAGTTCTATGTGCTGACTCTCGTGCTGGTGATGGTGTCGCTGGCGGCGATGCAAAGGATCATCGCGTCGCCGTTCGGCCGTATGCTGACGACAATCAGGGAGAACCCCGAACGCGCGGCATCGATCGGCCTCGACGTGCGTCGCTACGAGCTTGCCGCCTTCGTCGTCGCGGGCGGCTTTGCGGGCATTGCCGGCGCCCTGTTCGGCATCTTCAACCGCGGCGTCTTCGCCGACTATGTCTACTGGCCGAAATCCGCCGAGGTGATGATCATGGCCATCCTCGGCGGCATAAACCACTTCTGGGGACCAGTGGTCGGGGCGGCGACGCTCGTCCTCCTAAACCAGGAGATCACGTCCTACACGGAGTACTGGCCGTTCGTGCTGGGTGTGATCCTGCTCGTGCTGCTGTTCGCCTTTCCCGGCGGCATTGCCGGCGGACTGGCAGCGGGCGTTGCCTGGCTTCGCCGCAAGAGAGCGGAGCGTGCCGGTGCTTGAGGTGCACGGCCTCTCCAAGTCGTTCGGCGGCTTCCGGGCCGTGTCCGGCGTCGATCTCGCCGTCGCGGAGGGCGAGATCGCGGCCGTCATCGGACCGAACGGCGCCGGCAAATCGACGCTGTTCAACCTCATCACCGGACATTTGCGACCGACATCGGGTCGCGTGTCCGTCGATGGGCGCGATATCACCGGCATGGCGCCGTACAGGATCTGCGGCATGGGTCTCGGCCGGTCGTTCCAGCACACCAACATCTTCGCCAAGCTCACCGTGCTGGAGAACGTGCAGGCGGCCCTTCTCGCCCATCGCGGCCAGGGCTCGAACTTCTGGTCGCGCTCGGAAAAGCTCTATCGTGCAGAGAGCGAAGCGCTGCTCGACTCGATCGGCCTCGCCGGGCGGGCGGAGATCATCGCGGGAACGCTCTCTTACGGCAATCAGAAGCAGCTCGAGCTCGGCATCGCGCTGGCAAGCGATCCCAAGATCCTGCTGCTCGACGAGCCGACGGCGGGCATGTCCGCCAGCGAGACCCACGAAACGATTGCGCTGATCGCGCGCGTCGCGCACGCACGCAAGCTTACGCTCCTGTTCACGGAGCATGACATGGCGGTCGTATTCTCGATCGCCCGGAAGGTCGCGGTGATGCACCAGGGCCGCATCATCGCCATCGGCGACCCGACGGCCGTGCGGGCCGATGCCGAGGTCCGTCGCGTCTATCTGGGGGATCGTCATTGAGCGCGCTGCTGACCCTGCAGGACGTGCACGCGGCCTATGGGCTGAGCCGCGTGCTGTTCGGCATCTCGCTCGAGGTCAACGAAGGCGAATGCGTCTGCCTGCTGGGCCGCAATGGCGTCGGCAAGACCACGACGATGCGGTCCGTGATGGGCCTGACGCCACCCACCGTCGGCCATGTCCGCTTCAAGTCGCAGGACATCACCGGCTGGCCGCCATACCGCATCGCCCGCGCCGGCATCGGGTTCGTTCCGGAAGACCGCCGGATCTTCGCCGAGCTTTCGGTGTGGGAGAACCTGGACGTCGCGTGGCGCGCGGCGGCACGCCCGGGTCGCTGGACGATCGACGCGGTCACCGAGCTGTTTCCGGTGCTCGGTGCGCTGCGCGATCGGCAGGGCGGGTTCCTTTCCGGCGGCGAGCAGCAGATGCTGACCATTGCCCGCACCCTTCTGGGCAATCCCGAGCTGTTGCTGCTGGACGAGCCCTCGGAGGGACTCGCCCCGCTCGTGGTCGACGCGCTGCTGGTCAAGATCGGCGAGCTGAAGGCGCAGGGCCTGACCATCCTGCTCGCGGAGCAAGGCATCGAGTTCTCGCTGGCGCTGGCCGACCGCGTCTACGTGCTGGAGAAGGGCGCCGTGCGCTTTGCGGGCCCCGCCGCAGCCCTCAGATCCGACCGCGCGCTGCTCGACCGGCTGATGGCGTTGTGATGCGCGCGAAGGTCGGCGAAATTTCCATTCGCGGCGTCACAGTCTGAAGGCAACCGGCATGGCCCCGGGTCGTTGTGGCTGCATCCATGCGCGCCGGCACACGTCTCGCTCCGTTCCTTGCAGCCTCCCTGTTGCTTGCAGCGTCGGTTGCACAAGCTCAGGACGCCGACTTCAATTTCGGCTCGGTCGAGGCGATGGCCCAGAAGCTCGCCGCCAGCCCCTACAAGGAAGCGCCGTCGATCGACGGCGAGATGAAGAAGCTGAGCTACGACCACTATCGGGCGCTCCGGCCTGCCAAGGACACCGCGTTGTGGCGCGAAAGCAAGAGCCTTTTCCATGTCGAGTTCTTCCCGGCAGGGTTCATCTACGACAAGCCGGTCTCCATCAGCATCGTCGACAACGGCAAGGTGACGCCGGTCATGGTCGGCTCCGGCCAGTTCGATTTCAGCGACACCGGGCTTAAGACGCCGCCGCAGAAGCTCGAGCTGGCGGGCTTCAAGATCACATTCCCGCTCAATCGGCCCGACAAGTTCGACGAGGTCGCCGCTTTCCTGGGCGCGAGCTATTTCAGGACGGTCGGTCGCGGCCAGGTCTATGGCGCCTCGGCGCGCGGGCTGGCGATCGACACCGCGACCGGCCAGCCGGAAGAGTTCCCGGCCTTCCGCGCTTTCTGGCTCGTGAAGCCCGCCGACGATGCACCGCAGATGGCGGTCTGGGCGCTCCTCGATTCGCCCGGCGCGGCGGGCGCCTTTGCCTTCACCATTCGCCCCGGCTCGCGCACCGTGGTCGAGACGCAGGCGACGTTGTTCGTGCGCCACGATGTGACCCTGCTCGGCATCGCGCCGCTCACGTCCATGTTCTTTGCCGGCAAGGCATCGCCGCCGCGCGACGACTATCGGCCGGAGATCCACGACTCGGACGGCCTCTATCTCGCCACCGGCAA
>DATEID010000097.1:0-4981 GCA_035279245.1 Reyranella sp. | reverse complement strand
ACTCAGGGCGGCGACCGACCAGATGACGATGCGCGTGCCGACCGACAGCAGGTAGCGCTGGTCGAAGGCGTGGGTTAGCAGCGGCAGCACCGCAAGCAAAAGCAGCAGCAAGGCCGTGATCACGCCGCGCGGTGTGCGCAGGGAGCCGAGAACAGGAGTCATAGGAGCGCGCCACTCCAGTGCTGCTCATATGATGCGCCACTGGAGTGGCGCGCTCCCATGAAAGCTCGCCGCACGTCCTAACCCCGCTGCCCGAACAGGCCGGTCGGCCGCCAGACGAGCACCGCCGCCATCACGACGTAGATCAAGACCTGCGAGATCGCCGGCGCGGCGGCGGACGCGCTGGCGGGGCCCATGAATGTCTTCAGGAAATCGGGCAGGAAGGCGCGACCGACGATGTCGATCTGCCCTACCACCATGGCTGCGACGAACGCGCCTTTGATCGAGCCGATCCCTCCGATCACGATGATCACGAAGGCCACGATCAGGATGTCGTCGCCCATGCCGATCTTCACGGACGCGATAGGGGCGGCCAGAAGGCCGGCGAGGCCGGCAAAGAGGGCGCCGAGACCGAACACCAGGCTGAACAGCAGTTCGATATTGACGCCGAGGGCCGCGATCATGCGCCGGTTCGAGGCGCCGGCGCGGATCAGCATGCCGAGCCGCGTGCGCGCCACCAGCCACGCGAGGAGGATGGCCACCACCACGCCGGCCACGATCAGAGCGAAGCGATAGGCGGGGTAAGGAACGCCGGGCAGGATATCGATCGTGCGGTTGAGGAAGGCCGGTACCGCGATGCTCCGCCCCTCCGGTCCCCAGATGGCGCGCACCAGTTCGTTGAAGAACAGGATCAGGCCGAACGTCGCCAGAACCTGGTCGAGATGGTCGCGGGCATAGAGCCGGCGTGCCACCACGACCTCGACGACCACGCCCAGCAGGAAGCAGGCCGGCAGGGCGAGCAGCGCGCCCAGCACGAAGGAATCGGTCCAGCCGATCAGGGTCCAAGCGAAATAGGCCCCCATCATGTAAAGCGAACCGTGCGCCAGGTTCACGAGGTCCATGATGCCGAAGGTGAGCGTGAGGCCGGCGGCGAGCAGGAACATCAGCAGCCCGAGCTGCACCCCGTTCAGCACCTGGATCAGGAGGTAGTCCATATGAGTCTACTTCCTCCCTGCGCGTAGCGCGGGGAGGTGCCCCGCAGGGGCGGAGGGGTCATCGGCGGCAAGAAGCCCTTCGTTCTCCTGACCCCTCCGGCCCTTCGGGCCACCTCCCCACATGGCATGTGGGGAGGAGAAAACTTCGCCTGTATGGGTTGTCGCGAACGAACCCGCCACCATCACTTCATCGAGCACTTCTCGTAGTACGGGTCCTTGCCGTCCTTCACCGCGGTGGCGATGGTCTTCACGGTCATCTTGCCGTCGGCATCCTTCACCGTCTCCTGGATGTAGAAGTTCTGGATCGGGAAATGGTTGGTGTTGAACTTGAAGCCGCCGCGCAGCGACTTGAAGTTGGCCTTCATGATCTCGGCGCGGACCTTGGCCTTGTCCTTCAGGTCGCCCTTCAGCGCCTCGACCGCCGAGTCGATCAGCATGATCGCGTCGTAGCTCTGCGCGCCGTAATAGGAGGGATAGACGCCGTACTTCTTCTTGAAATCGGCCACGTAGCGTTTGTTCTGCTCGTTCGGCAGGTCGTTGACCCACTCCTGCGCCCCCAGCGTGCCCAGCGCCATCTCGCCCTGTTGCGGCAGGGTGATCGCATCGATCGAGAACACCTGGTAGAGCGGAATGGTCTTGTTGAGGCCTGCCTGCACGTACTGCTTCAGGAACTGAACGCCGTGCGCGCCGGGATAGAAGATGAAGATGCCGTCCGGCTTCACCTGCGCGATCTTGGCGAGCTCGGCCGAGAAGTCGAGCTGGCCCGGCCATTTCGTATAGTCCTCGCCGACGATCTTGCCCTTGTAGGTGAGCTTCAGGCCCGCCAGCATATCCTTGCCGGCGGCGTAGTTGGGACCCATCAGGTAGAGGTTCTTGACGCTCTTCTCGTTCAGGTACTCGCCCATCGCCATCGGCGTCTGGTCGTTCTGCCAGGAGGTCGAGAAGAAGTTCTTGTTGCAGAGCGGCCCGGCGATCTGCGAGGGCCCGGCATTGGCGCCGATCAGGATCGTGTCGCCCTCGTCGACCACGGTCTTGAGCGAGGCCAGCAGCACGTTGGACCAGATATAGCCCGACACGAAGTCGACCTTGTCCTGCTGGACGAGCTTCTCCGACTTCTGCTTGCCGACATCAGGCTTGAATTGGTCGTCCTCGTAAATGATCTGGATCGGCTCGCCGGCCATCTTGCCGCCGAGATGCTCGACAGCGAGGTCGACCGAGCGGCGCATATCCTCGCCGATCGCTGCTTGCGGGCCGGAGAAGGTGCTGATGAAGCCGATCTTGACGCTTTGCTGCGCAACCGCGGCCGGCAGGCCGAGCCCCAGGATCGCCGCAGCCGTCGCAGCTCCAAACAACGTACTCTTCATAGACCCCACTCCCTGTTTCGTTGGTCGTTATAGAAGCCGAAAACCGCTATGCACGCAATTTGAAGCGCTGGATCTTTCCCGTCGCGGTCTTGGGCAGCTCGGGCACGTATTCGACCCAGCGCGGATACTTGTAGGGCGCGAGGGTCTTCTTGCAGAGCGCCATCAGCTCGTCGGTCAACGACGTGCCGGCGTCGCCCGCCTGCTTGAGCACCACCACAGCCTTGGGTTTGATCAGGGAATCGGCATCGGCCTGGCCGATCACCGCGGCCTCGAGCACGGCCGGATGGCCCACGAGGCAGCTCTCGATCTCGACCGGCGAGCACCAGATGCCGCCGACCTTCAGCATGTCGTCGCTGCGGCCGTCGTAGATGAAATAGCCGTCGGCACCCTGGCGATAGGTGTCGCCGGTATTGAGCCAGCCCTCGACCATGGTCTCGGCCGTCTTCTCCGGCTTGTTCCAGTAGTATTTCGCCGTCGACTCGGCGCGGATCCAGAGCCGGCCGCTTTCGCCTCGGGCAACCGGTTTGCCGGCCTCGTCGAGGATGCGCACCTCGTAGCCCGGCACCGGCTTGCCGCTGGTGCCGGCGCGGAAATCGTCGAGCCGGTTGCCGATGAAGATGTGCAGCGCCTCGGTCGAGCCGATGCCGTCCAAGATCACGGTCCCGGTCTTGTCCTTCCAGCGCCGGAACATGTCGGCCGGCAGGGCTTCGCCCGCCGAGACGCAGGCCCGAAGACTGGGGAAGCGGCGCGGCCTGGCGTCGAGGGCCGCGAGCTGGGCGGCATAGAGCGTCGGCACGCCGTAAAAGATCGTCGGCTGGAAGGTCTCGATGGTCTCGAAGGTCGCGTCCGGTGTCGGCCGCCGCTCGTCGAGCACCGCCGTCCCGCCGACCCAGAGCGGGAAGGTCATGCCGTTGCCGAGTCCGTAGGCAAAGAAGAGCTTGGCCGCCGAATAGCAAACGTCGTTCTCGGTCACCCCCAGCACGCGCACGCCATAGAGCTCGCTGGTCACCACCATGTCGCGCTGGGCATGGACCGCGCCCTTGGGCCGGCCGGTCGAGCCCGAGGAATAGAGCCAGAAGCAATCGTCGGTCGGGCCGGCGAGGTGAGGGGCGAGCGCCGGCGCGGCTTTCGCCATCTCGGCCAGGAAGGCGTCGACCGTCAGCGCGGGCGGAGCCTTGCCGCCAAGCTCATTCAGGGCCGGCTCGATCTCGCCCGCGAATTCCGAGGAATAGACGACGAGTCCGCAGCCCGAGTCGTCGATCATGTAGGCGTAGTCGGCGGCGCGCAGCAGCGTGTTGGGCGGGACCGGCACGATGCCGGCCTTGATGGCGCCCCAGAAGAGATAGAAGAACGCCGGGCAGTCCTTCACCACCATCAAGAGCCGGTCGCCCGGCTTTAGACCCAATCCCAGCAGGGCATTGCCGGTGCGGTTTACCCGCTCGGCGAGCTCGGCGTAGCTGACGGTCTCGTGCGCGGTGCGGATGGCAGCCTTGGCGCCGCGCCCTTCCCCAAGGTGCCGATCAATGAACGGCACCGCCACATTGAATCGTGACGGCAGCCGGACCTTGTGGTCCGGACCGAAATCGATGCCTTGCACCATCCCGACGTCTCCCTCCCCCTCGAACTATAGGACGTCAGTTGAACCGCACGTACTCGAAATTGGCCGGCTGGTTATTGATGCCGCGCTGGGGTGGTGCGATCCAGTTGGCGAATTTGCCGGGCTCGATCACGGCCGGTCCCATCAGCGAGGTGACGAAGGCGCGGTCCTCGTCGGTCGGCAGCCATTTGCCGGCACCGGCCTGCCAGTCGGCTTCGCCCAACACCTTGCCGTCGGGCGAGACATGCAGCTCGGAGAAGGCGCCGATACGGCGGTTGAAGGCGCGGTGCGGCAGCTTGAGCTCGAAGGCGATGCCGGCATCGGCGATCACCTTGTTCCAGCGCACCAGACCCTTGGCGCAATCCTCGACATAGTCGTTGCGCAACCGCTCGTTCAGTGCCGACAAGGCCGGCACGCTCTTGCGCACGATGCGGCCGTCTTCGACCGTGTCGATCTCGTAGGCATCGTTGGTCAGCACATGGTCGTCGGTGAGGCGGGTCTCGAGGTACCGGCCCTTGACGCCCATCGTGTAGTAGTTGGCGGCGTTGGTCGATGCCTCCTGACCGAACAGGTCGAGCGACACCGAGAAGTGAAAATTGAGGTACTTCTGGATGGTCGCGAGGTCGATCGCACCGAGCGCGCGGACGTCGTCGGTCTTGTGCTCCTTCATCAGGTCACAGGTGCGCTGGATGATGCGCTGCACGCCCGATTCGCCCACGAACATGTGGTGCGCCTCCTCGATCAGCATGAAGCGGCAGGAGCGCGACAGCGGATCGAAGCCCGACTCGGCGAGCGAGGCGAGCTGGTACTTGCCGTCGCGGTCGGTGAAGTAGGTGAACATGAAGAAGGAGAGCCAATCCGGCGTC
>DATEID010000096.1:0-13859 GCA_035279245.1 Reyranella sp. | reverse complement strand
CCCACGGTCCCCAACACCGACAGGGCACTTCCCGCCAGCAGGAAGTTGCGCCGCCGGGCATCCACCGGCCGATCGTTGTTCCCTTCACTCATGCTGATCTCCTCTGGCTCTGACAACACACCGGAAGCCGACATGGCTGGTCGTCGTGTCGACCGCCTCGGCATGACGCGCGGCGGGCCTGTACCGCCGGCAATAGTTGGGCGCGCAAAGATGCGAGCCGCCCTTCAGCACCTTGCGCGGGATGTGGAGACGGTCGCGCGGGTCCGAGCTCTGCTCCTTCGGCCCGCCGCGCGGGTTCTCCGGCACGCAGCAGGCCTTGGGCGCGTCGGCCGGATGTCGGGCGGAATACCAGTCGGTCGTCCACTCCCAGACATTGCCGATCATGTCGTAGAGGCCGTAGCCGTTCGGCGGAAAGGCGCGCACCGGCGAGGTGCGGGCCCAGCCGTCCTCGCGCCGGTTCTCGCGCGGGAACTCGCCCTGCCAGGTGTTGGCCATGTGCCGGCCGCCGGGTGTGAAGTCGTCGCCCCAGGCGAACTCGGCGTCTTCCAGCCCGCCACGCGCCGCGAACTCCCATTCCGCCTCGGTCGGCAATTCCTTGCCGGCCCAGGCCGCATAGGCCTCGGCGTCCTTGTAGGCGACCTGCACCACCGGATGATCGTCGAGCCCGCCGATATGGCTGCCCTTGCCGTGGGGCCGGCGCCAGAAGGCGCCGAAGGTGAAGCGCCACCACTGACTCCAGTCGCGCAGATCGACCGGTCCGGACGGCGGCGTGAAGACGAGCCCGCCCGCCTTCAGCATATGCGGCAGCGCGCCCGGATAATCCTTGGGATCGGGCGCGATCTCCGCCCAGGTGACGTAGCCCGTCGCCTCGACGAATGTGCGGAACTGCGCGTTGGTGACCGGCGTCGCGTCGATCCAGAACCCGTCGACCGTCACCAGGTGCGACGGCGCCTCCTCCGGATAGTGCCGGTCCGAGCCCATGCGAAACGTGCCGCCGGGGATCCGGATCATGTCGGACGTCGAAGCGACCGGCTTTTCCAGTGTCTCCATCACTACGACCATGCGCTTTCGCTGAGGAAGGTCATCTCAGTGACGATGCCAAACAATGGCCAAGACGATACAGTTGTTGCATGGAAATCGACCTGAAGTTGCTGCAGCACGCCGTCGTGCTGGCGCGGCACCGCCATTTCGGTCGCGCCGCGGCCGCACTGCAGATCAGCCAGCCGACGCTCAGCCGGAACATCGCCGCCCTGGAGAAGGAACTGGGCGTGCGTCTCTTCGAACGGTCGCGCCGCGACATCGCCGCGACGCCGGCAGGCAACGACGTGCTCGAGATGGCCGACGAGCTGATCGCGCGCGCCGAGGCCATGTCGAACAAGCTGCGGCTCGTGCGGACGGGCCAGGCGGGACGGCTGAGGGTCGCCCTGGGGACTTTCATCGCCGACATCGCGGTCAATGCCGCCGCCATCGACCTGGTCAACACCAATCCCGCCATTCGACTCGAGCTGCTGGAGCGTGAGTGGACGGCGGCTCTCGCCATGCTGATGGCGGACCGCGTCGACTTCGCCGTCCTCGATATCTCTGTGTTGCGCGGCATGCCGGCGCTGCGCGTCGAGTCGCTTGGCCGGCTGGACGGCGTCTATGTATGTCGTGCCGGCCATCCGCTGCTGCGCAAACGGCCCCTGCAGGCTGCCGACGTGCGCGGCTATCCGCTCGTCCATTCCAACGTCTCGGCCGAGCACGTCTACTCGATGGAGGACATCGACACCGGTCTGACGATCGACGAGACCACCGGCAACGTCCTGCCCTCGATCGCCGTCGCATCGTGCCGCCTGATGTACGACATGGTCGAAGCAAGCGACGCGATCGGCATCGCCCACATCAGCCAGGTCGAGGACCGCATAGCGCAGGGACGGCTCGCCGTTCTCGAGCTGCCGTGGAAAGCACGGCCGCCGGGCGCGGAGTTCGGCATCGCCAGCAAGCGCGAGCGCACCCTGCCACCCGCGGCGCGCACGCTCATCGGCCTCATCCGCAAGCGCGTACGCGCCATCGCGCGCTGAGCGGCCCGCGCCCATCACTTTCTCTCGAAAGGATAGATGGTGTTCCAGTCGGTCTTCATGTCGACGACCGTCCATTGACGTCGTACGGCTTCGTCCCACGCCTTGTCGAGCTTGCCGATGTGCGATTGGCGATCGTAGGCGTATTCGCGCTCGGCGTCGGTGTGATGCACGAGGCCCATGAAGCGGGCGCCGGAGCCTGCCGCCGTCCACTCCAGCATCTGCTGGTCGCCGTCGGAGTTGCCGAAGGCGAAGATCGGTTGCCGGCCGATGAAGCGGTTGATGCCGACCGGTTTGCCCGGACCGTCGTCGATGAACTCGACCTTCGCCTCCTTCATCAGCACCGGCTTATCCGGCTGCTGCATCACGAACTCGACCACATCTGACGAGCCCACGACCTGCTCGGGCGGAATGCCGTAAACCTTCTCCGTCCAGGGCCGCATGAACGCCACGCCGCCGCCCGACACGATGAAGGTCTTGAAGCCGTGGCCGCGCAGATAGGCCAGCAGCTCGATCATCGGCTGGTAGACGAGGTCGATGTAAGGACGCTTGAACCGCGGATGCCGGGCACTGGCCATCCACTCGGTGACCGTTCGGGCGAACTCCGCGGTGGTCATGCCGGAATGCGTCGCGGCAATCACCTCGAGTATTCCTTTGTCGCCTGACGCCATGAGTCCCGCCATGTTGCCGGCGAGGATCGACTTGAAGGGCTCGCGCGACTGCCATTCAGGGTGCTGTGGAGCAAGTTGCTTCACACGATCGAGCGCGAAGGCGAACTGGAAATAGACCGGCTGTTCGGTCCACAGCGTGCCGTCGTTGTCGAACACGGCAATGCGCTCCGGCGCCGGCACGAACTCGGGGCTGCCGTCCGTCGTCGTGCGCTGGACGAAGTCGACAATCGCCTTCTTTGCCGCGCCTTCGTTCCACGAGCCGAGAGGATCGGTCTGCGCGAAGGCTCCACTGCCCGAGACAGCCAACCCCGCGAAGGCAACCGCGAGAACAAAGCGCCGGCGCATTCGCTCCTCCAAGTTGTCACCGCAAGCTTCGCACGCGAAATGCGAACGTGGCGAGTCGTTTTGGACGTAACCGGATATTCACGAATGCATGGAATGGCTGGCACAATATGCATATCGTGATGGCATCGAGTCGTCGTTTGTCGTCCATGGAGGAGGAAGACATGCGTGGCGAGGAAGCGACTGCCGGCGATGGCACTGCGATGCAAAGTACGTCCTATCTTGCGACGCGACAGATCGAGAGCGTCTACGATCGCAGGGAGTGCCTGCGCGGTGCGGACATCGAGGTCGTCCAACTTGCCGCCGGGCGACAACGAGGATCGCTTACCTATCTCGGATTGAATGACCTCGAGATGACCCTGGGCCGCTTCGCGCTGCAGGTCCGCGGACGCGGCGTGATCAATCCGACACGGGTGACGCTCGGCATGGTGCTGGCGACTTCCGGCCGGGTCGTCATGTGGGGGCGCGATCTCAAGCCGGGCGACGTGATCGTCGTGCCTGCGGGAGAGGAGCTCGACGCCATTTTCTGCACCGGAGCGGCGTACGCCGCCATCTCGCTCCCGCTTCCGTACCTTCTCGCACAATTCGCCTGCGAGGGATCACTGGGCGAACCCGACTTCTGGACGACGCGAGGCGTCTGGTCGACCGAGCCGATCCTGGGTGAGGAAATCGCCCGACGGCTCGGCGGAATCTTTCCGAGCCTGGAGCGCAATCTCGCCGTCGCGCCGGCTTCGGCCGCGGACTTTCTAGGCCACACCATTGTCGAAGCCTTCGTGACCAGTCTGTTGGCGGCCTTGCCGCCCGATCCTTCCAAGGCCGCGCTCCCCAGCGTCCGTCTCGTGCAGGAAGTCGAAGACTACACGGCCCACATGGGCGAGCGGGCCGTCCATCTGTCCGAAATCTGCGCGAAGCTCGGCGTATCCAGGCGTACGCTTCATCGTGCCTTCGCCGACACGCTGGATGTCGGTCCTGCCACCTATCTGCGTTCGCGCCGTTTGCTGGCCGCCCATCGCGCCTTGCAACGAGCCGACGAGGCCAAGGCGACGATTGCCGACATCGCTTTTCAACATGGCTTCGCCGAGCCGGGCCGGTTCGCCCACTACTATAAATCGATGTTCGGCCGTCCGCCGTCCGAGACTCGAGCATCGTTCCTGCGCGGCTGACAGCGTGCTCTCGTCGAAGCCTGTCCTCGGCGAAATCTGGCACAAACTGCATAGGAGAGATCGGCCCGAAAGAATAGGCTTTGGGCGTCGCTCGATTGCATTGGCAAACCGTTTGCAATCGGGAGATATGCGCCGTTGCATTTGGACGGCGTGCGCAGGCGAAGACTACTGTTCGAACCGGGGGGTCACGACATGAAACGTCGCCTGCTGCTCGTCGGATCGCCCATCTTTCTGGCGAGCGTCCTGTCGCGGAACCTGGCGGCGCAGGATACTGCCAAGAGCTTCAAGCCCGAAGAGCTCGACCAGATGCTGGCGCCGATCGCGCTCTACCCCGATTCGCTGCTCTCGCAGGTGATGATGGCCGCCACCTACCCGCTCGAGGTCGTCGAGGCGGCGCGCTGGTCGAAGGCCAATCCCAATCTCAAGGGCGATGCGGCGGTCAACGCTGTCAAGGACAAGGACTGGGACGTCAGCGTGAAGTCGCTGGTGGCTTTCCCGTCGGTCCTGAAGCAGATGAACGACCATCTCGACTGGACGCAGAAGCTCGGCGACGCGATGCTTGCCCAACAACAGGACGTGGCCGATTCGATCCAGCGCCTGCGCGCCAAGGCGGCGGCGGCCGGCAACCTCAACAGCACGCCGCAGCAGACGGTAACGACCCAAGGCTCGGGCGACAACGTCCAGTACGTGATTGCCCCCAGCAATCCGGAGGTGATCTACGTCCCGAGCTACAGCCCGAGCTGGGCCTACGGACCATGGCCCTATCCGGCCTATCCTCCGGTGTACTACCCGTTGGCCGGCGCGCTCGCGACCGGCTTTTTCTTCGGCGCCGGCATCGCCGCGGCGGGCGCGATCTTCGGCGGCTGGAACTGGGCCGGCCGCGGCAATTCCTACGTGAACGTGAACGTCAACCGCGCCGTCAATATCGACAACCATTTCGATCGCAACCGGTACACCGCCAACAATCACTGGCAGCACGATCCCGTCCATCGCCGCAGCGTGGCCTATCGAACGCCGCAAGAGCGCAAGCAGTTCGGCCAGGGGCCGCGGCCGGGCGCGGAGCAACGCCAGCAGTTTCGTGGCCATCTCGGCGGCAACGCCGGCGCCAGCCATCCCCAGCTCGCCAACCGGGGCCAGATCGGCCAGGGCGGCGCACGGCCGAATGTCGGGCAGCAGCATCCTGCCCTCCAGAACCGGGGCAACTTCCAGCGACCGTCGGCGCTGAGCGGCGTCAACCGTGGCCAGCAGGTGAACCGCGAGGCCCTGCGCGGCCACGCCCAGATGAACCGGGCGCAATCGCATCCGAACTTCCATCCACGCGGCGGCGGCTTTCATGGAGGACGGCGATGAGGCAGTCGCCAATGCGCAGCGCATTGCTCGCCCTGGCCGGCACGATCGGCCTCGCTTTCGGCGCGCTGGCGCAAACCCCGCCCGTCACTCCCACGCCGACCGTCTCGGCGGTGCCCTCGGGCAAGCAGGAGACGTTCGCCTCGCCCGAAGCGGCCGCCGACGCCCTCACCGAGGCGATCCGCAAGGACAACGACAGGGCGGTGGCGGCCATGCTGGGCAGCGGCTGGCGAGATTTCGTGCCCGGCACGCGGCAGGACGAGGACAACCAGCGCGCCAAGTTCCTGGCGGCCTGGGACGAGGCGCACAAGATCGAGCGGCAGGGCGACGACAAGGCGGTCGTCGAGGTCGGCAAGACGGGCTTCGTCATGCCCATCCCGATCGTCAAGGACGGCGATGCCTGGCGGTACGACGTCGAGGCCGGTCGCAAGGAGATCGAGGCGCGTACCATCGGCCGCAACGAGCTCACCACGGTGCAGACGCTGCTGGCGATCGTCGATGCGCAGCACGACTATGCGGCGCTGGACCCGATGAAGACGGGCGAAGCCGTGTACGCGCGACGATTGCTGAGCTCGCCCGGCAAGAAGGACGGACTCTACTGGGAAGCGAGGCCCGGTGAGCCGGAAAGCCCGCTCGGCCCCCTCGTCGCCAAGGCGCAGCCGGGCACCGGGGAGCACGAAGGCTACTACGGCTATCACTATCGCATGCTCTATCGCCAGGGGCCGGCGGCAAAGCCTGACGGCGCGCACGAGTATGTACTGCACGGCCGCATGGTCGCCGGCTTCGGCGTGCTCGCCTGGCCGGTCAAGTACGGCGAGACCGGCGTGATGACCTTCATCGTCAACCAGCAGGGCGAGGTCTACGAGCAGGATCTCGGGCCGGACACGTCGGCCAAGGCGGCGGCCATCTCCGCCTTCAATCCCGACAAGGACTGGCAGAAGGCCGATACGACGCCTCCGTGACGACGGGCATGCCGCGAGTTCTGTATTCGACCACGAGGAGAAAGACATGAGTGACGGGAACAACGGCCATCCGACGGATGCCCAAAGGCGCAACTTCCTGCTGGCAGGCAGCGCCCTGTCGGTGGTGGGCGCCGTCGGCCTTGCCGGCTCGCCGCAGGTCGCGCAGGCGCAGACACCGGCGCCGGCAGCGGGAGCCGGCGGCGGCAAGCCAAACATTCTCGTCATCTTCGGCGACGACATCGGTCAGACCAATATCAGCGCCTATTCGTTCGGCGTGATGGGCTACAAGACGCCCAACATCGACCGCATCGCCAAGGAAGGCATGATGTTCACCGATTACTATGCGGAGAACAGTTGCACGGCGGGCCGTTCGTCCTTCATCACCGGCCAGACCCCCAAGCGCACCGGCCTCAGCAAGGTCGGTATCCCGGGCGCAACCGTCGGACTCCAGGACCGCGACATCACCATCGCGCAGGCACTCAAGCCGCTGGGCTATGCCACGGGGCAGTTCGGCAAGAACCATCTCGGCGATCGTGACGAATATCTGCCGACGCGGCACGGCTTCGACGAGTTCTTCGGCAATCTCTACCACCTCGATGCGGAGGAGGAACCGGAGCGTCCGTACTACCCGAAGGCGGATACGGCCTGGGTTCGGGCCAACTCGCCGCGCGGCGTGATCAAGGCGTCGGCCGACGGCAAGATCGAGGATACCGGTCCCCTGACCAGGAAGCGCATGGAGACGATCGACGACGAGACGACGGCCGCCGCCATCGACTTCATGCAGCGCCAGGTCAAGGCCGGCAAGCCGTTCTTCACCTGGATGAACACCACGCGCATGCACGCCTTCACGCACATTCGCCCGTCGATGAAGGGCCAGAGCGGCATGCCCGGCAACGACTATGCCGACGGCATGATCGAGCACGACGGCGATGTCGGCAAGCTCCTGAAGGCGCTGGACGATCTCAAGATCGCCGACAATACGATCGTGATCTACACCACGGACAACGGCCCCAACCGATTCTCGTGGCCCGATGCGGCAACTTCGCCGTTCCGCAACGAGAAGGATTCGAACTGGGAGGGCGCTTTCCGCGTGCCGGCGATGATCCGCTGGCCGGGCAAGATCAAGGCGGGCGAGATCTCGACCGAGATGTTCTCCGGTCTCGACTGGTTCCCGACCCTGCTCGCCGCCGTCGGAGACACCACGATCAAGGAGCGGTTGTTGAAAGGTACGGCGGTCGGCGGCAAGACCTTCAAGGTCCATCTCGACGGCTACAACCAGCTCCCCTACCTGACCGGCCAGCAGCCCAAGGGCGCCCGCAACGAGTTCGCCTACTTCAACGATGACGGCCTGATGGTCGGCTATCGACGGGACAACTGGAAAGCGGTGTTCTGCGAGATGCAGCATCCCGGTGGTTTCGCCGTGTGGCAGCAGCCGTTCGTCTGCCTGCGCGTCCCCAAGATCTTCAACCTGCGCATGGACCCCTACGAGCGGGCCGATATCGTCTCCGATCAGTACAACGATTGGATATTCAAGAACGGCTACTTGATTAGCTGGATGGCGTCCCACGCCGCAAAGTTTCTCGAGACCTTCATCGAATATCCGCCGAGCCAGGAGCAGGCGAGCTTCTCGATCGACCAGATCGAGCGCGATGTCGAGGCCACGATCAAGGCCAACGCCGCCAAGGCGAAGTAATATGACCATCGCAGCAAGGAGGGAGAGCATGTTGAAATCGACAGTCGTCATGATGGTCGCGGTCGGCGCCATCGTTGCGGGGTGCGATCGCCCCATGACCAGCGGCGAGAAGGGCGCGGCCATCGGCACCGCGGCCGGCACCGGCATCGGACTCGTCACCGGCGGCAGCTTCGGCCAGGTCGTCGGCGCCGGCCTGATCGGCGGCGCGGTCGGCTATCTCGGCGGCAGCGCCGTCGGCAAGTAACGGGGAGACCGAACATGAAAACCAGGATCCTTCTCGCCATCGGCGCTCTGCTGGCCGCGCCGGTCGCGACCCACGCACAGACCCCGCGGCTGAGCTTCGATCAGGCGGTCTACATGACCTGCCGCGACGCGCAGGCCATGCAACCCGAGGCGCGCAAGCAACTCGCGATCTTCCTCGCCGAGCATTCGGCGCGCTATCGCGGCGTGACCCTTCCGAAAGACGAGCGCGGCGGCCAGCTCGCCATGCTCGTCCGCGGCGGCTGCACGCTGGCGCCCGACGCCTATCTGTTCACCGTGATCGACCGCGCGATCGTCGCCGAGATCGACAAGCTGCCGAAGCGATAGCCGGTCGAGAGCGTCTCGGGGAAATGGATAAATGCGTAGGTTGTTGACCTATGTCACGGCTGCGTCGGCGCTGCTGACGCAGCTCGTGGCGGCGGATGCGGCGCGCGCAAGCGAAGGCGCTGCGAGCTATTATTTTCCGGGTGCCTTCGGCTCGTTCCTGGTCGCGGTGCCACCGGAGCCGGGCTTGAGCATCGCCAGTCAGACACTGTTCTTCGGCGGCCAGGCGCAAAAAGCAATCCTGAACGGCCGCCAGACCTTCGGCCTCAGCGCCTTCGCCGTCTACGAATATCTGGCGCCGTCCTACACGTTCGAACAGCCGGTGCTGGGCGGTCGCCTGCAGACAGGCGTCGGCGTCCCGATCGTCGGTCATGCAAGCATGGGCGCCTCCTTGCAGACGCGGCTGTTCGGCACATTCTCCGGTGGCGACTCCGATACCGGCTTTGGCGACGTGCTGTTGAACCCGTTCGCGCTCTACTGGAACTTCGGCGACTTCAACGTGAAGCTCACCGAGTACATCGTCGCGCCGACCGGACACTACGATGTCAATTCGTTGATCAATGTCGGCCGCCACTACTGGGCCTTCGACACCCAGCTCGGCCTGACGTGGTTCCACAAGCAGACGGGAACGGAAATCTCCCTGCTGCCCGGCATCATGCTCAACACGACCAATCCGGCCACCGACTATCACACGGGCACGGAATTCCACCTCGACTTCATGGTGAACCAGTTCCTGGCGCCCACCTTCGCCGTCGGCGTACAGGGCTATTGGTACAAGCAGGTCGACGGCGACAGCGGCAGCGGCGCCGCGTTCGGGCCGTTCATGGGCGAGTCTGTCGGTATCGGCCCCGCCCTGCTCTGGTCGCCCGAGTTCCTGAAGGGCAAGGCTTCGATCATCCTCAAGTACCTGCACGACGTGTCCAACACCAATCGCCTGCAGGGCGATTGGGGCCAGGTCGCTTTCTCGTACCGATTCTGAATCGCTGCACTGCTCCCACGCCTCAACCCGGAGGGCAATCGCATATGGGCAAGATCTTCGTCATCCCGAGCGGAGTGAGCGAAGCGAACGAAGTCGAGGGACCTCTTTTGCTCCGCTGCTGCGGACGAAGCGTCGACAAAAAGAGGTCCCTCGACTTCGCTTCGCTCCGCTCGGGATGACGGATGCGACAGTCCTACCCTCAACCCGGAGAGAAAAATGCATCGCACGATCATCAAATCAGCAAGCACGGCCGCCACGGTCCTTTCACTGCTCGCATTCGCTCCGTTGGGTTTCGCGCAAAGCTCCTCACAGCCGGTCGGCGGCCTGTCGATGACGAGTGCGCAATCGGTCGACGGACGGATCACCTCCGTGGATGCGAAAGCCCGGCTCGTCACGGTCGCGATGTCCGACGGCAGAACGGTCAGCGGCAAAGTGAGTGAAAGTGTCGGCGGGCTGGATCTCGTGAAGCCGGGCGACCGGGTCCACGCCGTCTTCGAGGAGACGATGAGTTTCGTTCTTTCCGGACCGGGCACGGCGACACCGACCAACCGCGCGGTGGCCGGCATGGCCGCTTCCGGGCCCAACCGCATGCCGGCCGGCGTCGTGGGGGCGAAGTCCGTATCGAGCTGGCTCGTCGTCGGCACCGATGTCGCCGACCACACGGTCTCGCTCGTCGATCCCGCCGGCGGACAGATTCATACCTTCAAGGTGCGCACGCCGGAAGGCCGTGCGGCCCTGCCGAGAGTGAAGCCGGGCGACAAGTTGACCGTCGTCCATACCGAGATCGTGTTCGCCGGCGTGATGCGCGAGAACCGGTAGCTACTCGCCAACGCCGTCGATGGAAAGCATGACGAGAATTATCGGCTCTGGCCTTTGCGTCGTCGCCACGCTCGCCTTCTACGCGTCTGCGTGGGCGCAGCAATCCTCGGGAGACGCCGCCACCGACCTCGCCAAGCAGACCCAGAACCCCGTGGCCGACCTGATCAGCGTGCCGTTGCAGAACAATTTCAACTTCAATACCGGCCCGTTCGATCGCCTGCAGTATCAAGGCCTGCTGCAACCGGTCGTGCCGCTCGGCCTGACCGACGACTGGAACGTGATCGTGCGGCCGATCATTCCCTTCGTCGACCAGCCTGTCGGCGCCTCGTCCAGCACCTTCGGGCTGGGCGATACCGTCGTGCAGACCTACCTCTCGCCGAAGAAGCCGGGCTATGTGACATGGGGTGTCGGGCCGATCGGCCAGTTCCCCACGCGGACCGACCCGGTGCTGGGCGCGGGCATGTGGGGCGCGGGCGTGGGCGGCGTGGCGTTGATCACGCCGGGACCGTGGGTGATCGGCTCGCTGCTCAACCATGTCTGGTCGATCGGCACGCCCGCCGCGGACCAGCAGCATTTCAGCATCACGACGATCCAGCCTTTCATCAATTACAACTTCGGCCATGGCACCGCCCTCGGCTTCGTCTCGCAGATGACGCGCGACGGCACGCGGCCCGAGGGCCAGCAATGGACGGTGCCGCTCGGCGGCACGGTCTCGCAGGTGGTGGTGCTGGGCCACCAACCTGTCCAGTTCAACCTCGGTGCCTTCTACAACGTCGCCCATCCCGACGGCGCCGCCGACTGGCAGCTCCGCTTTCAGGTGACGTTGCTATTCCCGAAGGGCAAGTAGCCTCGGGACAAACGCCCTTCTCCTTCAGGCCATCCGTTGGCCGCTGCGGCCCAGAACTGACGGGCTAGAGCGGGACTGATCGAGCTCGCCCCCGGCGCGTTTGACGTAGCGCTCGGTCAGGATCGGCCCGAGCACCGACGTGACGATGACGAGCACAAGGACGGTGTTCAGCATCGGCGTATCGATCAACCGTTCGCCGGCCCCGTTCACGGCCTGATAGCCGACCAGGGCGGCCGCCAGTGTGGCCGCCACTTGCGGCATGGTCAGCGTCGCCATGACGCCGCGTTCGGCGGCAGGAAAATGCCAGGCGCGCCCCACGATCTCGGCCGCCAGCCATTTGCTGCCGATCAGGCCGAGGACGATGGCGAGCACCATGCCGGCGTTGAACCAGAGCGTCTCGGCAAAGACGCGCAAATCCACCAGGAATCCCGTGACGATGAAGAAAGCCGGCACGAAGAAGTTGTTGCCCAGGAACTCGATCTTCTCCTTGGCCGGCGTGTCGCGCACCGCCTCGTTGACGGCGAGGCCCGCGAGGAACGCGCCGAGGATGCCCTCGAGCCTCAGCGCCTCGGCAAACGTCGCACCGAGAGCGACGATGGCGAGCATCAAGGTGAAGGAGGCTTCGTCGGTGCGGCCCAGCCGATCGAATGCCCAGCGCCCCACCGGACCCAGGACGAACACCATGACGACGATGAAGACGGCGAGCTCGCCGAGCTGGATCGCGACCGCCCTGACTTCGAAGCCTGCCTGGTGCGTCGTGAGGCAGATGGCCAGCATGAGCAGCGCCAGCATGTCCGTGAGGATGGTGGCCCCCACCGTGATCGTGACGGACGGCAATTTCGCCAGCCCCGCATTCATGACGATGGGATAGCCAATCAGCGTGTGCGAGGCGAGCAGCGAGCCGATCAGGAGCGCGCTGACGACGCCATACCCGAAAAGAAGCCCCACGGCCGTACCGGCAATCATGGGCAGGCCGAACGTGACGAGGCCGAACAGGAAGGACTTGTCGCGCTGCGCCCGGAACTGTCGAAGGTCGACCTCGAGCCCGACGAAGAACATCAACAGGAGCTTGCCGAGCTCGGCGAAGAATTCCGCAACCTCGCCGTGCTTCGGCACGATGCCCAGGCCATGCGGGCCGACAATGACGCCGGCCAGGATGTAGCCCACGACAGACGGGACATGCAGACGCCGGCAAAGGTATGGAGTGAACAGCAGGAGGAACAGAACGGCGCCGAAGCGCGCCATCGGCGGTAGATCGAGGGTGGCGAGGTCGATTGCCATTATTTGAAGGGTGCGTGAATCCCTCCTTCATGGCAACAGGATCGTCCGACTCACCGGCTTGTTTCCTGTGGGATCGGGATGCCGCCCTTGAAGCTTTGCAACGTCCATCGATAGACGTCGGCATTCGTCCGGAAGGCTCCGACGCGCGACGATGCGAGATCGAGAATGTCGACCGTCACGATGGTCCACATCACGAACAGCGCCGCGACCAGCACACGGAGCTGCTGGCGCCGGACGCCGATCTGATAGCCGAGCGCCGCCGCCGCCAGCACGCTCATGCCGATGAGCAGCCAGAAGATCTGCGGCGGAAGCCGGAAGGAATAGGCGAACCGCTCGGCGGTCGCCGCGTCGAACGCGTCATTGAGGGAGGCCATGAGCGACGTCGAGACCGTGTTGGGCTGCTCGCGGACAATCGCCGCCAGGTGCCCGCCGATCCTGGACTGCAGCGCGTTCGTGGTCTGGTTGAGCTTGTCGATCCTGTCCTTGTCCCGCCCCGCCTGGACGAAGTCCATGCGGACCTTCGTGTATTCTTCCAACAGGCGGGCGATCTCCTCGCCGCGAGCATGGCCGACAACCTTGGCGCGCAGCCAGGCGGTGCTGATGGCATTCGCTTCGGTGAGCGTTCCGGCCCGACGTTCGGCGAAGCGGTTGTTGGCATAGGAAAGCGTGAGCGCCAGAACGAAGGCCAGAAGACCGAGCAGGCCGCCGACCACGACGCCGATCCCTTCCGGCGCGTTTGCATTTCGCGCGGCATAGCGGCGCCCGAACCAGCCTCCGGCTTCATAGGAAAGCCATTGGATCGCGAACAGCAGCACGGCCAGGGCCACAATGCTCCAGTCGGCAATGTCGGCAAGATAAGTCATCCCCACGGTGCTCCCCCTCTTCTGCCAAGGCTATCGCATACGACGAACGGGCTGGCTGCAAGAAACGGTGTCTTCCTGAGCGAAGCGCCTGTCCTGAGCGAAGTCGAAGGGAAGGATCTTTTGCGGCGTTGACCAAAGATCCCTCGCTCCGCCCGTAGGGCAATCGCATATGACCTGCTTCCGTCATCCCGAGCGGAGCGCAGCGAAGCCGAGGGACCTCTTTTGTCGACGCTTCGTCCTACGGTGGCGT
>DATEID010000095.1:0-20973 GCA_035279245.1 Reyranella sp. | reverse complement strand
ATGGGTGCCCGGCACTGCGACGTGTTCGCGATGTTCGGCGAGCCGCTGACGGCGACGGCCGAGCGTATCGCCGATTTCCGAACGCGAGCGGCCGCTTTTGGCCGGACGCCCACCTTCAACATGTCGTTCCGACCGATCCTCGCTGCCACCGAAGGTGCGGCGTGGGATCGCGCCCAGCGGATCCTGGCGTCAATTCGCAAGCCGGGCGATCCGACGGGCTTCGGCAATGCCAAAAAGCCGCTCGACCAGTCCGCACGACGCCTGCTCGAGTTCGCCGCGAAAGGCGAGACGCACGACGAGCGGCTATGGATGCCGATCGCCGAAGCGACGGGTGCGGTCGGCAATACCTCGTGTCTCGTCGGCACGCCCGAGCAGGTGGCATGCGCTTTGCTGGAGTACTACAAGCTCGGCGTCCACTCCTTCCTGATCCGCGGCTTCGATCCGCTCGAGGATGCCGCCGACTTCGGTCGCGAGTTGATCCCGCGCCTGCGGGCCGGCGCCGAGGAGCTCGATCGGGCGAAGGCCGCTTGAGACTCAGACCGAGGCCGGATGAGCAGGACGATCGAATTCCACTGGGACCTGGGCAGCACCAACAGCTACTTCGCCCTCCACCTGGTGAAGCCGCTGGCGCGCAAGCATGGCGCCAGCATCGTGCCTCACCCGTTCAATCTCGGGTATGTCTTCCGCAAGCAGAACTATGTCCTGATGGAAGAGCCGAAGGCCAAGCTTCGCAACCGCAAGATCGATCTCATGCGCTGGGCCAGGCGCTACGATCTGCCCTTCCGCATGCCGACTAAATTTCCGATGAAGACCAGCCCAGCGCTGCGTGGTGCCCTCGCCATGCGCCGCTTCGGCAAGGAATGGGCCTTCATGGAGGAAATCTTCGCGGCCTACTGGGAAAGGGACGACGCCTCTGTCGGCGAGATCGCCGGGTTGCGTCCGATCGCTGCCAAGCTTGGCGTCGATGCAAAACGATTCGTGGACCTTGCCGAGAGTGCCGAGATCCGCAGCGAACTGGCATCGGAGACGGACAGGGCGTTGGCGCGCGGCGTCTTCGGCGCGCCGACCTTCTTCGTCGGCGAGCAGATGTTCTGGGGCAAGGATCGAATGGAGTTCATAGACGAGGAACTCACCTCTCCGAGCCCGCTCAGGCCACATGATGCGCGTCCCGAATGGCCGGACGCCTGACCGTTATTTTCGCGCCAGCATTTCCGTTGCGATGAGCGTCCATTCGTCCTGCAGCGGAAGGGTCGAAACAGGCCGACCGGCACGCCGATACCATCCGCCGGCATTCGTCATATCGCCTTCCTGTCGATGCAGGTGCGCATGCACCCAATCGCAATCTTCATCGCCCTCGCATTGCTGGACGCATTCGTGCGCGCGATCCCAGTCGCCATGACGCACCCACCAGAGCGCCTGCAGGGCAAGCCCCAGATCAGCCGGTGGTGCCGCAGCCGCTACGCTCTCTTGGAAAGCATCGATCGTCGTCATGGGGGGTGATCCTCCGCTTCTGAAGATTGGCGAGCTTCGATCTCAATATCGGGCGACTACTTTCTCCGCAAAATCCTCGAGGTTGCGCCGCGCCTCGGCCATTGCCGGCAGCAGGGTCACCTCGTCGAGCCCCATGGCCTCGCGTTCGCGCAGCATGGCAATGATCTCGTCCGGCGTGCCGACCAGGCCGCCCGTCGCGCGAATCAGCTCCTCGGTAATGAAGCGGCGTTCCTCCGGCGGCAGGAAGGCGCAATGACCGAGATGGACCTGCTGATAGCGCTTGTCGATTGGCGTCTCCATCTTCTCGGTGAAGGCGAGATAGTCCTCCCATAGGCCGCGGCAGCGGCCCGCCACGGTGCTCGTGTCGCCATCCTTCTGATAGAGCTCCCACCAGTAGTGCAGCGTTGCCGCCGCCATTGGGCCGACCGCATCGATGACACGGTCCGACGTCATGCTTTCGCCGGGCTCCAGCACGCAGGCATAGGTCAGGGCGGCCGTGTGGAAGTCGTCCGGCAGCGTGCGGCCTACCGCGGTGGCGCCTTCGCGCATGACATCGAGGCTCTTCTGCAGCCGGGCGCGCGTCTGGTTGTGCGAGCACACTCTGCCGTCGCCGTAGGCTCCTGCCGCTTTCAGCGCCAGCGGGCCGTCGGCGGCGACATAGATCGGCACCGGCCGGGCGACATCGATGAAGCCCTGGTCGGGATGCAGGAAGCGGATGGCATGACGCTCGCCGTCGAGCGCGTAGTCCACCTCCTCGCCATGCAGCAGGGCGCGCAGCACGCGCAGGTATTCGCGGAACGGACCGGCCTTCATCGGATCCTTGCCCATCACGCGCATGGCGGTGTGTCCCGTGCCGATGCCGAGGAAGACGCGACCGGGCGCGAGCTGATTGATGCTGGCGATCGAATGGGCCGTGACAGGGGCGAGGCGCACGGGCGCTACCGCGACGCCCGTGCCGAGCCGGATGCGCGAGGTATTGGCAGCCGCGAGCGCCAAAACCGCATAGGCATCCGAATAGAGCATCTGCGAATCGGCCGCCCAGGCGCAGTCGTAGCCCATCGCCTCGAGCTCGACGAACAGCTTCCAATCGGAAATGCGCGGGGCGACAGTCACTCCGAATTTCATGGCTCAAGCCATCCGGCCGCGAATGAAGGCGCCGATCTCCAGGCAGCCGTCGCGTCCTTCGGAAAGGACCGGCGCGAACAGCGGGAAGACATGCAGCATGTTCGGCCAGATCGAGAGTCGCACATCCACGCCGGCGGCATGCAGTCTTTCGGCGATGCGGGTCGAATCGTCGAGCAAGGTCTCGGCCGTGCCGGCCTGGACCAGAATCGGCGGCAAGCCTTTAAGGTCGGCATGGAGCGGTGCCGCCAGCGGCGTCTTGGCGTTTTGGCCGGCGAGATACATTCCGGCCATCCAGAGGAGGCCGTCCTTCTGCACCATGGGATCCTGCGCGGCGCGGGCAGTCATGCTGTTGCCGATGCCTTCGAGATCGACCCAGGGCGAGATCGCGACCGCGCAGGCCGGCAGGCCAAGCTTCTGGTCGCGCAGGTTGACGAGCGTCGCGATCGTGAGGCCGCCGCCGGCGGAGTCGCCTGCGATCGCCAACCGATTCGGCGCAAAACCGTGCTGCAAAAGCCAGCGCCACGCCGCAGCGGCGTCGTCGACGGCGGCAGGGAACGGATGCTCGGGCGCCAGGCGGTAATCGATCGCGAGCACCGCAGCGGCTGACGCCGCCGAGATGTCGTAGGCCAGGCGACGATGCGTGTTGATCGAGCCGATCGCATAGCCGCCGCCGTGAAGGTAAAGGACCGCGCGCTCCGTCGCGCACCCGGGTGCCTTGACCCATTCCGCCGCCACACCGCCGGCGTCGATCTTTTCGCATTTGGCATCCGGGGCGCCCCCCAGGAAGCCAGCCAGTTTCTCGAAGCGAGCGCGCGCCTCGCCGATCTCGTGCGTTTCGGGTGCTGCTCGCGAGCGCAGCAGGCCCACGAGACTGTCGAGTTGGGCGGTGGTCATTGAAATCCCCCTACGGCTGATCTTCATAACGATCGAGGCAATGGGCCGCTGGTTCAAGAGGGGAAGGGTTCGGTTTCCGGACGATGAAATGCCGAGCCGCCCCTAAATTTGCCACATCAAGAACACGGGAAAACATGAGGGCCCATGCTACGAAATGCGAGTGCGCGGTATTGGGGCGATGCGAGCGCACAAGGGGTTTGTGGGCGGGATGGCCATGGGAGATCTGGCCTCTCACGAGGAAAGCGGAACGCAACATCCGGACGCGGCGCGGTCGAGCCCGGCGCGTCCGCGCGTTGCGGTCATCGCCACTGTTCATTGGCCGGCAACAACTCGACTCTGCCTCGAGATGGCGGACGGCGGGATGGAGGTCCGGGCGCTGGTGCCGGACGACCATGCCCTGTTCAAGATGTGCACCGTCACTGTCGAGCGCCTTGGCCGCACGCGCAATGAAGCGCTGCGGACGATCAGCCGTACCGTGGAAAGATATGCGCCGGATCTGCTGGTGCCGGCCGACGAGGCGGCGATCGATCTGCTGCGGACGCTCTACGAACGCGCCCTTCGCGGCCGTGGCACAAGACCCGACCGAACGGCCAAGCTGGTCGAGGCGTCCATGGGTGCGCCGTCATCGTTCGTCTTTGCCCGGAAGAAGAGCCTTTTCGTGTCGCTGGCCCGCGATGAGGGGATGTCTGTACCCAAGACCGAGGTCGTGCGCGATCTCGGTCAGTTGCAGGCGTATATGGCAACGGCGCGCTTCCCGCTGGTGATCAAGCGTGACGAGACATCGGGTGGGGAAGGGGTCCGCATTGTCGCGAACGAGGCCGATGCGAAGCGGACGTTCCTCGATCTGCAGGCAAGCTCGGGGCGCGTGTTCGCCATGCGTCAGGCCGTGCGCAAGCTCGATCTCGCTTACCTGCAGCGGCTTTGCCGTCCGCGGCCCTCGATCACGGTGCAGGACTATATCGAAGGCCGACCGGCCAATCGAGCCGTCGTCTGCGATCGTGGGCAGGTGCTGGCCGGTCTCAGCGTCGAGGTCCTGCAGACGAGTCAATCCACCGGCCCGGCAACCGTGGTGCGTGTCATCGATTCGCCGGAGATGGCGAATGCCGCAGAGCATGTCGTGCGTCGCCTCGGTCTTTCCGGCTTTGTCGGCTTCGACTTCATGCTCGAGACCGCAAGCGGCCGTGCCTACCTCATCGAGATGAACCAGCGTCCGACGCAGATCTGCCATCTTGCGTTGAACGCCTCGTCTGATCAGATCGGTGCGTTGGCGGCAGCTCTGTCGGCGGCGGTGCGCCGTCGCGCGATGCCGAACATCGGTTCCCACACCATCGCGCTCTTCCCGCAGGAAAGCTGGCGCGATCCGGCCAGTGGTTTCCTGCAGTCGGCCCATCACGACGTTCCCTGGCAGGAACCCGAGTTCATCGCCGCTTACCGTCAGCCCGTCGCTCCGGAGCCGCTCACCTGGGTGCAGATCGTGCGGCGGGCGGTGCGCGATCCGCGGCAGCTCTTCCTCCGTAAGGTTCTTCCGGCCGAGATCGAACCGGCGGCCCCTCCCAAAGCACTTCGTGGAAAGGATGCTATTCATGTCTAGCCGCACGGACGTGGCGATCATCGGGGCCGGCCCCTACGGAATGTCCATCGCATCGCATTTGGCAGGCCGAGGCGTTTCGTTCCGGATCTTCGGCAAGCCGATGGAAAGCTGGCTGACCCAGATGCCGCGGGACATGCAGCTCAAGTCGGAAGGCTTCGCGTCGAGCCTGTACGATCCGGCGGACCGCCTCTCCCTCGGCAGCTACTGTCGCGAGCGCGGGTTGCGCTACGCCGATCTCGGCCTGCCGGTCCCGCTCCAGACCTTCTGCGACTACGGCCTTACATTCCAGCGGCGCGCGGTGCCTATGCTCGAGCAGACAAAGGTCAAGGCGCTGGCCAAGGACACGCGCGGTTTCACCCTGCAGCTCGACAACGGCGAGTCCGTGCTGGCCAGGCGTGTCGTCGTCGCCGTCGGCATCAGTCATTTCAGCCATATGCCGGAATCCCTGAGCGCCCTGCCGGCGGAGCGCGCATCGCACAGTTCTGCCCACACCGACTTTGCAAAATTCAAAGGACAGGATGTCGTCGTCCTGGGCGCAGGCTCTTCGGCGGTCGACGTCGCCGTCCTGCTGCACGAAGCAGGCGCCAAGGTTCGTGTCGTGGCACGCCGGCCTGCGATCGAGATCCACAGCAAGATGCGGTTGCCGCGGCCGTTGTCGGACCGGCTGCGCCAGCCGATGACGGGCATCGGCCCTTCCTGGAGATCCTGGTTCTTCACCAACCTGCCCTCTGTCTTCCACCTCTTTCCCGAGGCGCGACGGCTGAAATGGGTGAGGACCCATCTCGGACCGGCGGGCGGATGGTTCATGGCCGATCGCTTCAAGCGCCTGCCGACGCTGACCGCGCATCGGCTGATCGAGGCGACGATGGAAGACGACAGGGTGAGGTTGGAGCTGGCGGCCGGCGACGGGACACGACTGGCCGTCATGGCGGATCACGTGATCGCCGCGACCGGTTACCGCCCGAGCATCAAGCGGCTTGCTTTCATCGATCCGGCGCTCGACCGGGCCATTGCCGCCGTGGAGGAGACGCCGATCCTGTCGGCCGATTTCCAGTCGAGCGTTCCCGGCCTCTATTTCGTGGGACCGATCGCTGCCAATAGCTTCGGGCCTCTGATGCGGTTCGCCGTCGGCGCGCGCTTTGTCGCGCGCCGCCTTTCGCGGCGCCTGGCGGCGACGGCGAGTCGTCGGTCGGATCCGGGAACCGAGCCCGATCGGGTCGACATCGCAAACGAAGGCCTTTCGACGACTGTCGCCGCGAAGTGATGTAATAGCAGAGGATCGAGCGACGCAGTCGCCCATGACCTCCCGCGGCGTGTTGCGCTCTCTCCTTCCGCAATCTGTCCTCAACTGGCGGGAAAGCCGTTTCTACGGCCGCTACGGCGAGGTCGAGCTGCGTCTCTTGAGGTTTCTCTGTCGGCGCGAGGCGGATGGCATCGATGTCGGAGCCGGCGAGGGGACGTACGTTCACTATATGCGACCTCACGTGCGCCGCGTTGTCGCCTATGAACCTCTGCCGGGATCGGCAAAGGCGCTTCGGGCGAAGTTTGGACGGGACGTGTCCATCGAGGCTTTGGCGCTCTCCGACAGAAAGGGCACTGCCGAGCTCCACGTGCCTGTCGTCGACGGCGTGGTCGTGAGCGGCTGTGCGACAGTGTCGTCCTATGCCGCGGCAACCTATCCGGCCGCCCAAAGCATCGACGTCCCGGCCGACCGCCTCGACGACATCTATCGTGGCCGTGTCGGCATCATAAAGATTTCCGCCGAAGGCCACGAGCAGGCCGTGCTCGAGGGCGCAATCGAGATCCTTCGACGAGATCGGCCGAGGCTGGTGATCCGGATCGACGAGCGGTTGTCACCGGGCAGCATCGGCCGGGCGGGCAGCCATCTCGCCGCGCTCGGATATAGAGGCCATTTCGTGCACAACACCGTGCTGAAGCCACTCGAGCGCTTTTCGATCCGCCATATGCAGTATTCGGGCAATGTCCCCGATCTCGTGGCGCCCCTTCAGGCGCGCGATCGCTTCGGCCGCTATGTCTACAACTTCATCTTTCTGCCGGCGGAGGAACCCGCAAGTACATTATCTGAAATCGTGCGGCATCTGGAGAAGCTGCGCAGCCGGTCGGGTTGACGGTCGCGCCTTGACAAACCCGGTCATCAGGCCAATGTAGCCGGCATGGATACGCTTCGAACTTCAACCGATCGGATTGTTCTGATCACGGGATCATAACCCCGGGAGTTCGGTCGTGTGCGCCCCGAGCTCCGGGGTTGCGATATCCATCAAGGCGCTTTCACGAAACGACAGTTTGATGCGTTGGCGGCGACGGCTCGCGAGCGAGTGTGCGCGCCATCCAGAAGGAATGTAGCGCCATGACTCAGTCCCATTCGAATCGAGACAAGCCCCGGATCGTTGTCAATGACATCGACTTCAAGCGGCTCATGAGCCTCGCCGCGGCGGCACAATCGCGCCTGCCCGAGGTGGCGGATGTGCTTCAAGCCGAGTTGGATCGCGCCGAGATCGTCGCGGTCGGCTCCGTCCCGGCCGGGATCGTTCAAATGGGATCTACCGTCGAATTCCGCTCTGACAGCGGCCAGCAACGGTGCGTGACGCTTGTCTTTCCGGGCGAGGAGAACATCTCGGAGGGACGTGTGTCCATCCTCACGCCGATCGGGGCGGCCCTTATCGGCCTGTCGTCCAACCAGTCGATCACTTGGCTGACGCGCGACGGCCGCGAGCATCAGCTGACCGTGCTGCGCGTCGAGCAGTCCGCGTCCGCGCAGGCGGTGCCGACCTCGTGATGCAGCGGGTGGCGCTCAGCGCGGAAGAGCTGGGCGGGCCGCTATCGGTGTTCGGTCTGCTGGACAGGGAACCGAGCCGAATGTCGGGGCCATGGCGAATGCCGCTTGGTGCACATCCGGCGTGTAATAGCGCGTTTGGCCTTGGATGGACTGGAAGCGTGTCCGCAGCGCCGTCATGGCAGGCTGCAGCGTTCGGCGCGAAGCAGCAGCGGTGACGAGGGCCAGCATGCCCCCGGCATAGGTCGGGACAGGAGCCATGAAAGGTCTGACGGCAGCGAAGGAGGCAGCGAGTCGGCCGCGTATATCGTCGAGCTGCCTGGGCTGATAGAAGGCCGTGCCACTCTGCAGGACGAGAATGCCGCCCGGTCGGAGAAGGTCGCGGCAACGGCGATAGAAATCCTCCGAGAAAAGCAGTTCGCCGGGTCCGGAGGGATCCGTCGAGTCGACGATGATGACATCGAAGCTCGTGCCCGCCTCATCGACATATCGACTGCCGTCGCCCACTATCACCGTGACCCGTGGATCCGAGAAGGCGCCATCCGAAACCTCCGGCAGCAGGCGCTGCGAAAGCTCGACGACCTCGCGGTCGATCTCGACCAGCACGACCTCGCCGATCGGGTGCCGGAGCACCTCTCTGAGCGTGCCGCCATCGCCGCCACCGATGATGAGCACACGTTCGGCCGAGCCGTGCGCCATCAGCGGCACATGGGCGATCATCTCGTGATAGATGTGATTGTCGCGCTCGGTGAGCTGGATGACGCCGTCCAGCACGAGCACCTTTCCGAACAGCCGGTTCTCGAAGATCAGCACGTCCTGGTAGGCGGTTCGGCCTCGGTACAGGACCGCATCGACCGTCAGGACCTGCGCGTGATGTTCGACAAGCGTCTCCAGGAACGAATTCACGGCATCACCCCGCGTCTATGCTCGGATATCGTGAGGCTTTCGGGCGAGAACGCGCCGCGAAGCACCTCGACCGCCTTGTGGGGTCTCGCCTCTCCACACATGAAGACATCGATGGCGGCATAGGCGCATTCCGGCCACGTATGTATGGAGATATGGCTTTCCGCGAGCACTGCGACGCCGGTGATGCCGCCGTTGGGCGTGAAGCGATGCAAGTCGACATTGAGGAGCGTGGCGCCCGCCGCCGCCGCTGCCTTGCACAGGGCTTCCTCCACGATGCGGACGTCATCGAGGTTGGTGGCTTGCCAGAGATCTACGATGAGGTGTGTCCCGGCGAAGCGCATGCCATCGCGGCGGACGAAGTGATCCGGCCTTGCGTCCGCGCGCGCGTCGACACTCAGAATCTTCTCCATTCAAATTCGTCTCCAATCAGGGGATTCCGGCGCCGCCTTCAGGCGGCGCTCGGTCCGGGATTGTCATCGTCGCCGCCTGGCGGCCGATCGGGAGAACGATCGTCCTTCTTGTCTCTGTGCCTTGGCATCAGCGGTACGACGTTGTTCCGCCGCTCTTGCGAAGTCCGGTCGGACGGGACCTGGACGAGCTTGTCGTCGCTTTCGGATATCATGCACGAACTCCTGTTCGATTGGTGGCGCGTATGCGCGTGCAGGGGCGCAGTGACATGCGCGAATACCAGAATCGGATTTTCCGGCTCTTCCTGCTGTGCAGATCTGCCCCGAGTCCGGGATGCGACGGCGCGCCCTGAACCCGGGGCTAAAGGTCCGCGATCAGATTTCCCGAGCGGCAAAACGCTCGACAGAACAGGGCAAATCTCAACATGATCGATCGACCATATGATATTCGTGCCGGATGTCAAACATGGTCGAAGGAGATGCCGCGATGGCCGAACCGCTGCCCGCCCTGTGCCTGATCGCCGTACCGGGGCGCCGCCGGCGCACCATCGAGCTCTGCCAGGAGACGGAGCGTCGCGGCTTCGCGGGAATCTACGTGCCGAGTCCGTTCGGCAACATGTCGATGTGCGAAGCGCTGTCATGGAATACCGCATCGATCACGTTCGGCACGGCAATTGCGCCGATCTATCAGCGCACCGTTGTCGATTTCGCGCAGAGCGCGGCGATGATGCACGAGGTCTCGGGTGGCCGATTTCGCCTCGGGATCGGCATCGCCCATGGCCCTTCGCACGTGCGGATGGGGGTGACGCCGGGCAAGCCGCTGGCGGACACCCGTTCCTTCATCGAGAAGTTTCGCGCCCAGGACGCGTTCGGTCCCTTGCCGCCGATCATCGTCGCGGCACTGCGCAAGCGAATGGTGGCTCTGTCCGGTGAGCTGGCCGAGGGCGTGGTGTTCGCGAACGCGTCCCTTTCGCACATGAAAGAGTCTCTGGGGGCGCTGCCTGTGGCGAAACGCAACGATCCGAGTTTCTTCATCGGCAACATGATCCCGACCTGCATCAGCGACGACATGGAGGCGGCAAAGGCGGTGAACCGACGCACGCTGACCAACTATGCCTTCCTTCCCAACTATCGGAACTATTGGAAGGAAGCGGGTTACGTCGAGGAGATGAACGAGATCGAGAAGGCGATCGCGGACGGGCGTCGCGAGGACGTGCCGAGGTATCTCACGGACAGGTGGCTGGCGGACAACACGCTGTTCGGGCCGGCGGCGAAAGTACGCGAGGGCGTCGCCGCCTGGCGTGCCGCCGGCGTGCACACGCCGATCCTCGTGCCCTCGTCAGCGGCCGGCAACCAGATGAAGGCGATCGAGGAAGTTTTTGCCGCCTTTGGCTGACGGGACTGCGCCTCCCTACGGAGAAGCCTTCGGCCGGTCGCCCTTGACGATGTCGTGGATGGCCAGCACCGCCTCGCCGATCTTGTCCGTGCCCTGTGGCGGCTGCGAGTTCGTCTGGACCGTGATCATCCGGTTCTCGCCGGGATACCAGACGTAGAGGGTCCGGTAGCCGAGCGTCACGCCCTCGTAGAACCACTGCGGTCCGCCCGGCCCGTGGATCGCGCGCGCGAGGCCGAGCGAGAAGCCGCCCGGGTCGGCGTCCGACACTTCGCGGATCGGCGCACCTGTCTTGGTCGAGATCAGCGACAGCCATTCTGCCTGCTGCTTTTGCGGCACCACGCGACCGGCGAACACAGCGCGCATCCAGCGATCGACATCGCGCGCATTCGAGATGGCGCCGCCCGCTGCCTGCGCCCAGCTCGTGCTCATCGTGCGCACGTCTCGACCGACGATCGGCAGGTTCCACGAGGCCTTGCAGTCGTTCGGCTGATAGTCGGTGCAGACCGAGTTCTCGAAATAGCCGTGCGCCAACCGTTCCACGACCCGACGGGGATAGTGTCCGCTTTCGTAGAAGGTGGAGTCGAGGCCGAACGGCTCGATCAGGAGCTCGTGCACGAGGTCGCGGAACGGTTTGCCCGCAGCCTTTTCGGCAATCATGCTGGCGAGGATGTAGTTGGTGTTGGAGTAGTGGTAGCCAGTGGTGGTGGGCAGGTCGTTCGCGCCGCGCGGGTAGGCGAGCTTCACGAGGTCTTGCGCGCTCAACGTGCGGTCGGGCTCGTCGGCCCAGATGCGCGACATCGCCTCGGTCTCGGAATAGTTCGGGATGCCGCTCGACATGTTGAGCAGGCGCCGGATGGAAACGTCTTTCCATGCCGGATAATCCGGCAGCCAGCGGCCGATCGTATCGTCGAGCGAGAGCTTGCCGGCCGCTTCGAGCTTCAGGATCACCGCCGCGGTGAAGGACTTGGACGTGCTGCCCATCTGGAAGAGCGTGTCCTGGCTGACCGGCGCATCGGCCGATCCGCGGCCGACCTTGCCGGCGAAGGCCTCGATCGCGGGACCAGGATCGCCGAAGCTCACATAGGCACTGATGCCAGTCGCCTTCTCGACCGGTGCTCGCTCGGCCAGCCAGTGTTCCAACGCGGCCTGCACTTTTCCGGGAAGGCGCTGCTCGGCGTTCGCGACAAACGGGACGAAGAAAACGAGAGCGGCCACGATGGCGGTGGTGATGGTTTTCATCGAGTCATCTTTCGTCGCAATGCGCCACGCGCAAGTAAATGGTCTCTATCCCGCGAGCACAAGGTCACTCGCTTTTTCGGCGACAGCCGTGACTGCGGCATTGGTCATCGCCGCCGGAATGCCGGGTAGCACCGAGGCGTCGACAACACGCAAGCCCGCGACGCCTTTGACGCGCAGGGCCTGGTCGACGACGGCGCCGATGCGGCACGTGCCCACGGGATGATGGAAGGAATTGGCCGCCCGGCGGACGAACGTTGTGCGGTCGGCAGCGTCGGCCCAGGTGGGACCCGGATAGACTTCCTCGGCGCGCCATTCGGCAAAGGCGACGGCGGCGCCGATGTCCCGCGCGATGGCTATGCCCTCGATCAGAGACTGGAGATCGGCCGGTTCGGAGAGGTACTTCGGGTCGATGAGCGCTGGAACGAGCGGATCGGCCGAAGCAAGCCTGACGCTGCCCCGGCTGCGCGGCCGCATCAGGCAGGGGACAAGCACATAGGCCGGCGGAGCGAGCGGACCGACGGTCGGCAGGACGAACGGCAGCGACAGGCACATGACGAGGTGGTCGGGGCTTTCGGCGGGATTGTCGTGCGGCACGTAGAGAAGCGCATCGGCGTGATTGTAGTGCGAGCGCGGGACCTCGCGGCGGGCCTTGTAAGCCACACCGGCCAGAAGGAGGTGGTCTTCGAGATGCTGGCCGACATCGGGTAGATCGACGGCGACCGGGATGCCGTGAGATCGAAGCTCGTCGGCAGGCCCGATGCCCGACAGCATGAGCAGGCGCGGCGAGTCGATGGCGCCGGCGCACAGCAGGACCTCGACATCAGGCCGTACGATGCGCTCGCCGATCCGCACGCCGAGGCAACGTCCGTTCACGACCGCGAGGCCGTGCACCTCGGTGCCGAGCAGCAAGTCCACCTGAACGTCCTCCGGTGTTGCGAGATAGGACGTCGCGGCATCGTCCCGGCTGTGACCCTTGATGCTGAGCTGGTTCCAGCCGACGCCCGTCGTGACTTCTCCGCCGATGTCGGGCGTCATCGGGAATCCGCGTTCCTGGGAGGCCGCGATGAAGGCAGAGGCCAAGGGGTTGCGGTCCGGGACGTCCGCCAGCGAAAGGACATGCAGCGGCCCGCTGCCGCCGCGCCAGGCACTTGCTCCACCCGAGAATGTCTCGGCGCGCTTGAAGTAGGGCAGAAGGTCGGCATGGCGCCACCCTTCCGGCCATCGATCGTAGGCCGCCGCGTGGCCGCGCTGGTAGGCCAGCGCATTGATGACGCTCGATCCGCCGACGACCTTGCCGCGCGGACAGGGCACGACACGGCCGCCCAGTCCCGGTTGAGGCGTCGTGACATACCGCCAGTCCAGCGCGCTGCCCTGTAGAGTGGGCCATTCCGGAGGATCTTCGACCGCCGCCAGCTTTGTCAGGGCGCCGGCCTCGATCACGAGCACCCGACGCCCGGCGCTGCCAAGCCGATTCGCCAGCACGCAGCCTGCCGACCCCGCACCGACGATGACGTAGTCGTAGGCAGACCGGAGCTGCTCTAGCGAGGAGACAGTGCGCACGCCAGAGGCGGGCTTCGCGGCGGGAGGCAGGCCCGACATGGTCAATCCACCGGCTACGACGCCGGCAAGGGCCTCGCGCCGATGAATTCCACTGATTGCCGTCCGGTTCATGCCGCTTCTCGAGGTCATGGCGGTGGCAATTCTTCGCATGCCTGCCAGTGCGCCGTCGATGCGGACTTGCTATCGACGGATCCGATTTCGGGGTGCAGGTGCGCCCGACGGCGAGCCGCAACTTCCCGGTGCTGCCTGAATCGGCATCGAGTATGGATGCATCATGACAACCATCGATCCATTGTTGGGCCCGGGCCGCCAGATCATCGTGCGCGAGGAGTGGTTGCGGTTGACCGAGGAGCCCGTCCTCGAACCGGGCCTGCCGATTGTCGATCCGCATCATCATCTCTGGCAGAGGGCACAGGATTCATACCTGTTGCCCGAGTTGCTGGCGGATACGGGTAGCGGTCATGACATCCGGGCCACCATCTTCGTGCAATGCGGGGAGATGTATCGCGCCGGCGGCCCGGAAGAGGAGCGGCCGCTGGGCGAGACCGAGTTCGTCACTGGAATTGCGGCCATGAGCGCCAGCGGTCGTCACGGCGTCACTCGCGCCTGCGCCGGCATCATCGGCATGGTCGACCTGACGCTCGGCGACAAGGTCGACGCGTTGCTCGAGGCCCATCGTGCGGTCGCCGGAGCGCGCTTCTGCGGAATCCGCAACCGCACTGCATGGCATCCTTCGCCGGAGGTGACCTCCAACCTGGTCTCGCCACCGCCCGGACCGCTGGAGCATCCCGCCTTCCCCGACGGCGCACGGCGCCTTGCGCGGCACGGCCTGCCGCTGGACATATGGTGCTATCACACGCAGCTCCCGCACGTGGCGGCGCTGGCTCGCGCCGTGCCTGAACTCACCATTGTCGTGGACCATGTCGGCGGCCCGCTCGGCATCGGTCCCTTTGCCGGCCGGCAGGCCGAGGTCTTTCCCGACTGGAAGCGGCAGATGCTCGAGCTGGCTGCGTTGCCCAACGTGATGGTGAAGCTCGGCGGGCTCACGATGTATGTCGGCGGATTCGACTTCCACCGTCGTCCCAGACCGCCGGGCTCGGAGGAGCTTGCGAAGACCTGGCGACCCTACCTCGAGACCTGCATCGAAGCTTTCGGCGTGCGACGGTGCATGTTCGAAAGCAACTTCCCGGTCGACAAGGGCATGTGCAGCTACCGCGTGCTGTGGAACGCCTTGAAGCGCGTGGTTGCCGGGGCCGGCGCGGCGGAGAAAACCGCGCTGTTCAGCGGCACTGCCATGCGCGTTTACAAGCTCTACTCGCTGCCCGAGGGGTTATCTGTAGATCTTTCGGCCAAGCCGAACGAGGACGCCAAATAGGTCTGTCGCTACGCGCGCCCATTGGCGATCGGCAGGGGAGACCGGACGGCATGTCGGAACAATCCCGCGGCATCAAGCTGCAGCTCAGCATCAGCGTCATTTTCACGATGCTGATCGTGCCTGCTCTGGGCTGCGTCATTGCCTTCAGCTACTACGCCAATTTGCGCAATCTGCAGGCGGTGTCGCAGCGTTTTGTCAACACGGCCCGCGACGATGCCGTCACCATGTCGCACGATCTTCTCGATCCCGTGGTCGGGGTCGTCCGCGTGGTGGCCCGTATGGCGGAGGCCGACCCGGCCTTCTTCCGGACCGAGGAAAGCCGCAACGTGCTCCATGCCGCGCTGACGTCGGCGCCTCAGATCGATGCTTTCTATGTCAGTTTCGAGGACGGCTATCACCGCGTCGTGACGCGGATCGACGCCGATCGACGCCGGAGCGACCCCCGCATTCCTGCCAACGCCAAGTGGCACTCGAGCTATGTCGATGCCTACAAGGACGGCGTCCGCCGGCGGCGCCATCGAACCTTCTTCGAGCACTGGGGCGAGGCGACAGGCGGATATTCGACCGATACGGACATCGACGTGCGCACCTTGCCGCACTACATCGCGGCCAAGCGCTCGGGCAAGACGGCGATCACCGATCCGATCATCAATCCCGATACGGGGTTTCCGGTTCTTCCCGTTGGTCATCCGATTCGGCATGGCGGCCGCTTCATCGGCGTCGTTTCCGCCCAGATCACGCTCAATGTGCTCTCGAGGTTCCTGGACGCTCACGAGGCCAGTCCCAACAGCGTCACCGTCATCGCCGATGCGGCCGGCAATGTCATCGCTCATCCGGTCATGGCGGAGGGCGTACGCAAGGTGGATGGCAAGATCGCGCTGACCAAGCTTTCGGAACTGCGCGAACCGCAGATCGTCGCGGCCGTCGCGCAGCGGGCCATCCGTCGTTCCGACCGGTTCACCTTCAAGGTCGGGCCCGACGGACGCGAGTACGTCGCCCTGTTCGGTCAGTTTCGGGCCGGTCTCGACAAGCCATGGCAAGTGGTGGTCGTCGCTCCGACCGACGACTTCGTCGGCGGCCTGAAGGAGACCAATCGGCGGCTGGTCTGGATCATGCTGGCATTGGCCGGCGCCGAGGCCGTGCTGATCTACTTCATGTCGAGGCGGATCGCGAGACCTATCGAGACAGTGACGGCTGCCATCGAACGCACGCGGCGACTGTCTTTCGATGCCGCGATTGCGGTCAAATCGCAAGTCACCGAGATTGCTCAGCTCCAGCGCGCCGTCGGCCTGCTGGCCAATGCCTTGCGTTCATTCTCGGTGTTCGTTCCGGTCGGCTTGGTGCGGGAACTCGTCGAGTCGGGACGTCCTCTGGTGCCGCACGTCGAGCCGCGTTTCATGACGGTCTTCTTCTCGGACGTCGAGAATTTCTCGACCATCGCCGAGCAGATGACCCCGCAGGAACTTTCGGAGCAGACATCACTCTACTTCGAGACCGTGACGAGCGCCATTGCCGAAGAGCACGGCACGATCGACAAGTTCATCGGCGATTCGGTGATGGCTTTCTGGGGTGCGCCGTCCGCCGTCGACGATCATGTTTTTCGCGCCTGTGTCGCCGCCCTGAAAGCCTCGCGCCGAATGGCGCACCGCAACGAGCAATGGGCCGCGACGGGACGCAAGCGCATGACGACGAGAATCGGCATCCACTGCGCCAACGTGGTCGTCGGCAACGTCGGGTCGCCGGAGCGCTTGAGCTATACGGTCATGGGCGACGGTGTGAACATCGCCTCGAGGCTCGAAGGTCTCAACAAGCAGTTCGGAACCTCCATCTGCATCAGCGAGGACGTATACGACCGGGTCGCCGGACGTGTCGTCGCCCGCCGCCTGCAGCGCCTGGCCGTCAAGGGCCGCACCGCCGATCTGCTGGTCTATGAACTGCTGGACGTCGTTGGCGGCGCCATCCCCGATCTCGACCCCGGCAGCGGTTCGCCAGCGCATACGGCGCCGCCGCCGTCCACTACGGGTGACGGTTGATGATCCTTGTCACGGGTGGACCGTCATGTGCGACGGTAGCCATAGTGCAAGCTCGGGCAGGAGCACCAGCAGGACCAACAGGGCGAACATGATGAGATGGAAGGGTATGGTTCCCTTCACCACGTCGCTGAGCTTGCCCGACCAGGTGCTTTGAATGACGAAGAGGTTGATGCCGATCGGCGGCGAAATCTGCCCGAGCTCGATGAAGACGACGAGAATGACGCCGGCCCAGATCGGATCGATGCCGTATTGCACGAGCACCGGATAAAGCAAGGGCACGGTGATGACGATCATGCCAAGGCTTTCGATCAGGCAGCCGAGGATTGTATAGAGCACGAAGAGGGCGCCGAAGAATTCCGGCCGGCTGAGCTGCAGCCCCACGACATAGCTCGTCACCTGCTCGCCTACTCCGGCGAAGCTTATCGCATAGGAAAAGACGAAAGCGGCATAGATGATGAACAGGATGTTGCCGCAGACGCTGATCGTCTGGCGCATCGCGGCAAGGAAGACCCGCCACGAGAAGTCACCCCACAGGGTCGACACCACGATCGCCATGATGCAGCCGATGGCGGCGGCCTCCGTGGGCGTCACGAGACCGAGATAGATCGCGCCCATGGTGATGCCGATCAGCACCACGAACGGAACGACGTCGACCAGGGCGGCGATGCATTCGGCGATCGAGGCGGGACCCCGCTCCGTCGCGGCGATCGATGTCCCCACCTTCGAGCGGACGCCGATATAGAGCATGAACATCGCCGTGAGCAGGATGCCCGGCACCACGCCGGCCATGAAGAGCTTGGCGACCGACGTCTCGGTGAACGTCCCGTAGACGATCATTGCGATCGACGGCGGGATGAGGATGCCGAGCGTGCCGCCTGCGGCGATCGAGCCCGCCGACAGCGACTTGTCGTAGTCGCGCCGCAGGAGCTCAGGCAACGCCACGCGCCCGATAGAGGCGGCAGTGACGACACTCGATCCACTGATCGCCGCGAACAGGGCGCAGCCGGCGATATTGGTCTGCAGAAGGCCGCCAGGGATTGCTGCGACAAGCTTGGAAAGCCCGCGATAGACCCGCAGGCTGAGCCGGCTCTCCTGCATGATCTCCGCCATAAGGATGAACAGTGGAATCGCGGTGAGCGTGAAGCTGTCCATGCTGCCCCAGCTCACGAGGCCAAGCCCCTTGAGCGCGAAAGTCCCGCCATGCAGCACAAGGTAGAGCAGGGCCGGCACGGTTATGGCGAACGGGACCGCCATTCCGGCGACGAGCAGTCCGAGGAACACGGTAACGACGACAGCGACTTCCAAGCCAGGCGTCACGGCGCGGTCCCTTCTCGTGTTGCGGAGCCAAGCAAAAGCTGCACCTTGCGAGCGATCGAGCGGACGATGGCGATGCAGAACAGCGCCGTGCCGATCGGCATCACCAGCTGAGGCAGCCAGAGCGGCGTGCCTAGCGGTGTCGCCGCCGTGTCACCGGTTTGCCAGGAGTTCATCTCCAGTTCGACGAGCTGCCAGGTGATGATCGCACAGGCGCCGAGCGACAGGAGATCGAAGACGAGGCCGCTGAGCAGACGGCCGCGCGCCCCCAGCTTTCCCTGGACGAGCTCGACGTGATGAAAGGCGCTGCGCGACTGGGCAACCGACAGGCTGAGGAACGAGACGGCGACGAGAAGGTAGCCGCCGACCTCGTCCGTGATCTGGAGCGAGAACCCGAAGATATTGCGGGCGATCGCTTCGGCGCCGATCAGCACGATCATCGTCACGAGGGCAACACCGCACAGAATCTCGCACCAGCGGTCGATGAGGCCGAGGCGCGGGTGCGACGCAGGCTCCTTGTCGTGCGGGGGAGCCACCCCGGCTTCAACGGCCGACGCCATGTCGCGCTACCGGCCGAGCGCCGCGCGCACCTTCTTCAGAGCCTCGACCGCTTCAGGACCCTTCTCCTTCGCCCAACTATCCCAATAGGGGGCAATCAGCTTTTCGGCTGTGCTGCGATCCTCGGGCTTTTCCGGCGTGACGATCATGCCGCCGGCCGCCATCTTCTGCGTCAGATCCTCTTCCTCCTTGGCCATCGCGTCGGTGATCGGAGGGGTGCGATCAGTGACGACCTTTCGGACCTTCGCCTGTACGTCGGGGGTGAGCTTCTCGAATGCCGCCTTGTTCACCACGATCAGCGAGTCGAAATAGTTGATGCCGAGGCGGTAATTGTATTTGAGCAGGTCCTTCCAGGTGTTCCCGCCGCCTGAGCTTGCAGTCAGGACGCCGTCGACCACGCCGCGGTCGAGCGCCGACGGAACTTCGGGGGCGCCCAGCGTCACCGGGGCTCCGCCGAGCTTCTGGATGAAGGCACCCTGTTCCGGCGAGGTGACGCGGATCTTCTGGCCTTTGACGTCGGCGAGATCGGTCAGCTTCTTGCGCGAAAAGGGAACCTGGAATGGGTAGACGTAGGTCCCAAGCACGACAATGCCTTTCTTCGCGAAAGCCTTGTCGATATAGGGCTGCATGATGGCCTGGGCCTTCTTGAACTCGTCCGGCGTGCGGATGAGCATCGGAAGGCGCAAAACACCGCCGATCGGAACGTTGCCGAGGAAATAGCCGTCATCGCCCATCTGGACGATGCCCTGGGAAACCACCTGGGTTATGTTCGTCGTCTTGATGGGCAGCGAGCCGCCGAGATGCAGGCGGATCGTCAGCGCGCCGTTCGTTTCCTTCTCGATTTCCGCGATGATCTTGTTGATGCCCTTGACGGCGGAAACCGTTGCCACCGGATTGTAGACATACATGTCCCAGTTGGTGGCCGCCTTGGCGGAAGTGCCAGGCCCGACGGCAATCATCGCGATGACCGCGAACAGGCCAAGGACACTCGATCGACGTTTCATGAACCTTCTCCCCTTTTTGTTTCGTTGGCGCGCGGCGTGCCAACGACGATCATTTCTCGTCTCACCATAGTCGGTGCTGAACAGACGCTTCCATGCGTCTGATGACGCAGGACCGCGTCGCGATTGCTGGAGCGCAGAAAAATTCTGGCCTTGCCGTCATTGTTCCGCAGCATGAGCGGAGGGACGATCTCGCCACCATCATCTGGAGCGATCCCGATCGAACCATGGTCGACGTCAGATCGACCGATTTCCATCGCCGTCGTGTCCGGAATGCGCGAGTATGTTGCTCAGTGGCGAGGCGTCAGTAACCGTGCAGCCTGCTCAGCCGGGAACCCCAGCCCATGGCGTTCGCTATTCCAGTCAAGCCGTCCAGCTTTCTGACATACTATCCTCTGGTCACCAGCACGATCGTCGGGAGACCTCCGAAGACGAAGTTCACCGTGTCTCTGAAAGATCCGGGAGGGTCTCTCCAGGGCGAATTGAACAACTGGGTCAGCGAGCTCAAGAACGAGAATCCGAGCTACACGACGTGCTGCATCCAGATGTCCCATGCCATCAACATGGCGTTTCATATGGTCGATCCGTCGAAGATGGTCGGGGCGCGGAGCGTCCGACGCAAGACGCATGCATTCAAGATCGCGGCGGCAGCCAACAAGGAATTCCACTACCTGGCCTCGGTCGACGAGATGAAGGCGTTTCTCGACAGCACCTTCGACGAGGGCGAGGAGATTTCACGCCGCGCCGACGGCAAGCCGGCCACGCAGCAGGAAGCGCAGTCGTTTGTCCAGGATCGGCCGGGCATCGTGGTCTTCATGAAGCACCAGGCCTGGGGATTTCACACCGAAGTCTGGACCGGCAGCGATTGGCATCAGAACTGGATGAAAGGGCGGATGGACCCGTTCGGCTGGGCGCCGGTATGGTTCTGGGACATGGGTATTCCGAGCGTGCCGATCGTTTGACGGGGAACGACGATGCCGACACCTTGGGAAGACGCCATCCGAAACCGGAAGGTCAGGCAACTGACGATTTTCGTCGCGCCGACCTTGAGCAAGCCGTGGCGGCGGGCATTCGACGACGCACTGAAGACGTTCAATGACTTGTCGAAAACCCACAAGCTCGGACTCACGATGGCCGCGCCGACGGATGCCAAGAAGCCCGATCCGGATGGCGAAGGCGGCGCCGATGTTCAGTTCGACATGGGGAAGGGCGACATCACCTTCACCGCGCTCGGTCAGGATTTCTTGATCAAGAATTTTTCCGGCACCGCCATGCATGGCAAGACCGAA
>DATEID010000094.1:0-4807 GCA_035279245.1 Reyranella sp. | reverse complement strand
GGCAGGATGGACTCGCTCCAGGCAGCACGGAACTCGCGGCTACCACTGTTTGGAGCGAGGGGCACGTTAACGACATTGCCGTCGATACCGTGCTCGCGCGCACTGCCGGTCCCCGGGTAGAGCGGATATTGATGCGAGGAGCCGTAGAACAGCGACGGGTCAATCTCGACCACGGCCTGCGTTCCCTGGCCGTGGTGCACGTCGAAATCGAGGATGGCCACACGTCCGATGCCGTGCTTGGCCTGCGCATGGCGTGCGCCGATCGCGACATTGTTGAACAGGCAGAAGCCGCCGGGAATGTCCGGTGTTGCGTGATGGCCGGGCGGCCTGACAGCGGCGAACGCGGCGTCGATGTTGCCTCCATCGAGGACTGCGTCGACGCCCGCCACGACCGCGCCAGCCGCATGCAGGGCCGCGTCGGCACTGCCGGCGCTCATCGCCGTGTCGCCGTCGATCATGACGATCTGATCGGCCGGCGGCCGGATACCGAGGATCGCCTCGACATAGCGCTCGGGGTGCACGCGCGTGAGCTGCTCGACGGTTGCCGCCGGCGCCGCAGCGCGTTCCAGCAGGGAGAACGACTCGTCTTCGAGCGCGGCGATGACCGCACGCAGCCGGTCCGGGCACTCGGGGTGGTGCTCGCCCGGCCTGTGTTCGAGGAATGAGGGATGACTGATCAGCAAGGTCGACATCGGCGCCACTCTAGAGAGCCTCGAGGCGCATGGCATCCGGGTTGACGCTTTCGTCCCGGCCCGCCAACGTGGCCTGCAAATGCCTGTTCCCAGTGCGCTTGTCTGCGTTCGTTGTGCCGCCCGCCATCCCATCGACCATTATGCGGAGGATTGCCCCGCCTGTCGCGCCAAGGGGGCGCCGGCCAATCTCACCGTCGCCTATGACCAGCAGCCCGGTCACGGGCTGCAGCGTAACACCCCTTCCGGTTCCGCGCGCTCGATGTGGCGCTGGGACGGCTTTTTGCATGCCGCGGCCGAGGAGGCGGTGACGCTGGCCGAGGGCAACACGCCGCTCCTGCCTGCTCCCGCGCTGGGACTGGGAGATGTCTGGATCAAGGACGAGTCGCGCAACCCGACCTGGTCGTTCAAGGACCGCCTGGCCTCGGGCGCACTCACCATGGCCAAGCGCTTTGGCGCGAAGGTGATCGCCTCCAGTTCGTCCGGCAATGCCGGCGCGGCCGCGGCGGCCTATGCCGCCAAAGCCGGCATTCCCTGCATCGTCTTCACTTTCGTGGGCTCGGCCGGCCCGCTGGTGCTGCAAATGCGCGCCTATGGCGCCATGGTGGTGATGGTCGCCGACAAGGCGGATCGCTGGCGCCTGCAATCGCTCGGCGTGCGCGAGCTCGGCTGGTATCCGACCTCGCCGTTCTTCGGCCCGGTCGTCGGCAGCAATCCCTACGGCATGGAGGGCTACAAGACCATCGCCTTCGAGATCGCCGAGGCGTTCGACTGGCAGGCGCCGGACTGGTGCGTGCTGCCGGTCTGCTACGGCGATGCCCTCTACGGCATGTGGAAGGGCTTCGAGGAGCTGAAAGCCCTGGGGTGGACCGACCGCACGCCACGCTTCGTCGCCGCCGAAGTCTCGGGCTCGTTGTCGGCGGCGCTGTCGAGCGGCGATCCGATGCCGCCGGAGGTGGCGCGCAATGCGCCTTCCATCGCCACCTCGATTGGCGCAGCGCAAGGGACGGTGCAGGCGCTCGACGTGCTGCGCCGGTCCAATGGCGCAGCCGTGACCGTGGGCGACGACGAGATGCGGCGTTGGGCCGTAACACTCGCAGCCAAGGAAGGCATCTGGCCCGAAGCTTCCTCGGCCGCGCCTTTTGCCGCGATCGAAAAGCTGCAGGCGAATGGCACGATCAAGACGAACGAACGCTGCGTGGCGCTTCTCACAGCATCGGGCCTCAAGGACCCGGGACCGATCGAATCCTCACTGCCCGAACCGCCGCTGGTGACAGGCGGACTGTCGGATCTGTTGGCCGCGCTCGAGAACGCTTACGGCTTCGCCCATGGCTGAGTTCGGTATCGCGATGGACGGCCGGGCGCCGATCGCCGGCATTGCCGAGCAGGCGCGGGTCGCGGAGGAGGGCGGAGCCTCGACGCTGTGGATCGCCTGCCACCTCTTCCTGCGCGATCCGGTGACCACCGCTGGCCTGGCGCTTGCCGCCACCCGGCGCATCAAGATCGCGCTGATGGCGATGAGCCCCTATTCGGTGCATCCGGTCTATATCGCCATGGCGGCCGCCAGCCTCGCAGAGGCCTATCCTGGTCGCGTGATTCTATGCCTGGGTTCCGGCGCACCGGCCGACCTCAAGGCCGCGGGCATCGACTCGCCGCGGCCGCTGGTGACGATTGCCGAGGCGGTCAAAGTCTGCCGTGCCCTGTTCGCGGGCGAGCTGGTGGACTTTGAGGGCAAGGTGTTCAAGGTGAGCGGCCGCCGGCTCGCCAACGCACCCTGCGACATCCCGATCGTGATCGCGGCCTCGCGGTCCAACATGCTGCAGCTCGCGGGCCGCGAAACTGACGGCGTTCTGATCTCGGCCGCGACCTCGCCGCCCTTCGTGAAGGCCTGCCTCGATCAGGCTTCGTCAGGCGCAGCCGGCAAGCCGTTCCGCAAATACGGCATCGTCTATACGCGCCTGGGTGTGACCGAAAAGGAGGGGATCGATCCGATCCGCCGCCCGATCGGCTTCGTATTGCGCGGCGCGCATCATGCCGAGAACATTCGTCTGGGTGGTGCATCGCTCGACCAGAACGCGCTTGCCACGGCCTATGCCGCGGAAAACTGGGCCGAGGTCGATCGGCTGGTGAGCGACGACGTCGTGCGCCGCCATGCCGCCTGCGGCACGACCGACCAAGTGCGGGCAAGGCTCGTGCAGTATCGCGCCATCGGTCTCGACGAGGTCATCATCGGCGGCATGGACGATGCATCCTCAATCGCCGCGGCTTTGGCGGCGGCGCAGGGAAGGCAATGAAATTCAGCATCAGCCTGCCCACCGGCTTCGAGGGCGTGATGTATCCAGTGCCCTTCGTGGCGCCCGCCGATTTCGTGCGCCTGGCCCAGCTCTGCGAGAGACTCGGCTACCATTCGGTCTGGGGCAACGATCATATCCAGACCCAGCACTACGTGCGGGAGCTGTTTCCCGAAACGCCGCCCAACTTCTACGAGCTGATGACGGTGCTGTCGTTCTGCGCCGCCGCCACGACGACGCTCGAGGTCGGCACCGCGCTCGCTGTGCTGCCGATGCGCGATCCGTTCTGGCTCGCCAAGACTGCTGCGACGCTCGACCAGCTCGCGAACGGCCGTCTGATCCTGGCGCTGGGCATCGGCGCTTATCGTGAGGAGTTTGCCGCCTGGGCACCGCGGCTCGCGCCCACGGCGCAGCGCGGCGAGATGATGGACGAGGGCATTGCGCTCATGCAGCGGCTGTTCAGCGAGCGGCGCGTGACGCACGAGGGCAAGTACTACGCGGTGCGCGACATCGAGATGTATCCCAAGCCTCGGCGCCAGCCTTTCGCCTTCTGGATCGGCGGGCACAACATGGAGGCTGTCGAGCGCACGGCGCGCGTCGGTACGGGCTGGCTGCCGGGCTGGCGGCCTTGGCCCGAACTCGCGGAGCGGATCAGGATGCTGAAGGCACGGGCAGCGGAACTCGGACGCGATCCGGGGGAGATCGAGATCGCCCCACAATTCTCCGTGACCATCGCCAAGACCGCGGAGGAGGCCGAGAAGCGCTACATGGCCTCGGGCCTGGTCGCCCATCGCAAGTCGCTCGCCTACACCGGCCGCGACCTTTCAAAGCAGGTGGTGGCGAACCTCGTCGGCTCTCCCGACCTCATCCGCGAAAAAGTCGAGGGTCTGCGCAAGATCGGCGTCGATCACGCCTGCGCCCTCATGATCCCGGCCGACTCTATGGCCGAATTCGAGGATCAGGTCGAGTGGTTCGCGAAGACCGTGATGTAGGTTCTGGTATTTGAGTCATCCGACACAGGCTATCGCTCAGGCGGCATCGCTCAACTGACGGATCACTGTCTCGCCGAAATGGCCGAGGTTGCCTTCGAGGTCGGGCAGGAAGGCGTGCACGGGCAGGATGATGCGATCGATGCCTAGGCGGCGGCGCTCCTCGACGGCGGCCTTGGGATCCTTGCCCGATTTGGGCAGCGCATCGGGACAGCCCGCCATCATCTCGATCGCCTTGGGATCGCGGCCAGCCGCTTCGGCCGTGCGTCGCACGAGATCGAACAGCGGGAGGGTATCGACCTGCGAGCCGATCGATGGGAAGAACCCGTCGCCCAGACGGCCGGCACGCTTGGCCGCCGCCTCCGAATGGCCGCCGATTACGATCGGCACGCTGCCGCGCACTGGCTTGGGATTGGAGCTCACCTCGTGGAAGTTCACGAACTCGCCGCTGAAGCTTGCACCATCCTTGGCCCACAGCGCACGCATGGCGGCGATGTATTCGTCGGAGCGCTTGCCGCGCTTCGCGAACGGCACGCCCAGCGCCTCGAACTCCTCCTTCAGCCAGCCCACGCCGATGCCGAGCTCCATCCGACCGCCGCTCATGTGATCGAGCGTCGCCGCCTGCTTGGCAAGCACCAGCGGATGGCGCAGCGGCAGGATGATCACGCCGGTCATGAAGCGCAGCCGCGTGGTCACCGCCATGGCCGCGGCCATCCAGATCAGGGGATCGGGCAGCGCCACCGTCCGATCGCCGGGCAGCCGGCCCGATGCCGCATAGGGATAGGTGGACGTGTAGGCGTCGGGATAGACCACGTGATCGACCGCGATCACCGAGTCG
>DATEID010000093.1:0-11447 GCA_035279245.1 Reyranella sp. | reverse complement strand
ACGAGGCCGGGCTGGACGGGCCGGCGGGCGGCGTGAGCGTGGTCGGTCCGGCCGGCGTACCTTGCGGCGAAGGCGTTGCCGCGGCGGCATTTTCAGGCGGCGGCGTCTGCGCTGGCGACAGCGCGCTGGACGCGGTCGGCTCGAACCACCATGCCGCGGCACCGCCGGCGATCAGGACCAGGACCACCGCCGTGCTCCACAGGCCCATGCGCGAGCGCGCGGCCGGCGGAAGCGGCCGCTCATACGGTTCGCGATTGACGCCGCCCAGCCTGGGCGCCGTTGGCGCCGGCATGCGCTGTGTCGGGGCATCGCGCGCCGAGGGCAACGAGTTGCCGAACAGACCGCGCCATTCGGCAACCGACTGCGGCCGCTCGGTGGCGGCGAAGCCCAGTCCCCGGTCGATGGCGGCAAGGAAGGCCGGATCGAACCGGCCGGCCTCGCTCTCCGCCAGCGGCCGATAGGGATCGGAACCGACACGCGAGGCCGCTTCCGGCGGCGGGCGCCCGACGACGGCATGATGCAGCACCGCCGCGGCCGAGTAGATGTCGCTCCACGGTCCCTGCTTGCCCTCGAGCGCGTATTGCTCGATCGGCGCATATTGCGGCGTGAGCACGCCGGTGAAAGTGCGCGTGCGGCCGCCCATCGCCTGCCGCGCCGCGCCGAAGTCGATCAGGATCGGCACGCTGTCGCGGCGGATGATGATGTTCGACGGCTTGATGTCGCGATGGAGGAAGTTCTGCGCGTGGACCGCCGCCAGGCCGCTCAGCAGCCCGTCGGCCAGACGGCGCACGTCGTCCACCGGAAGGCCGCGCCCCGGTTCGCGCAGGAGTTCGGCCACGCTGCGGCCGTCCTCGAACTCCATCACCATGTAGGCGGTGCCGTTCGCCTCGATGTAGCGCAGCACCGGTACGATATGCGGATGGCGGAAGCGGGCGAGCGCGCGCGCCTCGTCGAGGAAGCGCTCGCGGCCCCAGGCGAAATCGTCGGCAAAGCGGGTGCCGCGTGGCACCACTTCGGTGTCGCCTTTGCGGACCGCGAACTCGACCGGAAGATACTCCTTGATGGCCACCATCTTCGCGAGCTGGGTGTCCAACGCGCGATAGGTGATGCCGAAACTGCCGTGCCCGATCATCGCATCGAGCCGGAAGTCGCCGAGCTGCGTGCCGATCGGCAGGGCCTGGACGTTGTCGAGGTTCATCGGGGCATGCTCAGGTCAGCCCCATAAATGCGCGTTCGTGTTCCGGCGCACAAGCGCCGTCACGTTACGGCACGCCTCGTGCGACGGCTAGCGGAGGTCGGCGACCTTCGTCGTCGCGGATGGCGCATGCGCATTCTGAAGCTGCGGCACGAGCTGCATCAGCATGATCAACAGGCAAAGCCCGATAGCGGTGATCATGGTGGCGGGCCGCGTCTGCAAATGGGGCGTCGGCGGCCGCCTTCTCGGTGTATCGGTCATGGGGACACTCCCCGAAATCGAAATAAGAACGTCATCAAAAGGGCGGCCGAGATCCGAAATATGCAGTGGCTCCGGCCGAGAGCATCTATAGGCCGGTCACAAAAAAGTCGCAAGCAAAATCTTGCAACGCCAATGCGGTAAGGGTGGAGGCGGATATTTTGCTTAAAAAATGCCCTCGGACCACTGGTGTGGATGCGTGGTCTCGATCACGCACTATCTAATGGGTCGGGGCCTATGGGCCGGGATGGCGGAGGGTCGATCGCGCGAGGTATGGTGGACCACATGAATGCTCCGCTTCACGACAATGTGCGCACGCTGGTGTTGACCGGCGCCAGCCGCGGTATCGGCCATGCGACGGTGAAGAAGTTCAGCGCCAGCGGCTGGCGCATCATCACCATCTCGCGCCAGCCCTTCAGCGCGCTCTGTCCGTGGCCGAGCGGCGGCGAGAACCACGTGCAGCTCGACCTCGCCGATCCGCTGGAACTCGGGCGCGGCATCGAGGCGATCAGGCAGCGCCTCGCCGGCGGCCGGCTCGACGCGTTGGTGAACAACGCAGCCGTCTCGCCCAAGGGCAAGAACGGCACGCGGCTCGGCGCCATAGACACGCCGTTCGATCTCTGGCGCCAGGTGTTCAACGTGAACTTCTTCGCGCCGGTGGCGCTGGCGCGCGGGCTGATCGAGGAGCTGTCGGCGGCGCACGGCGCGGTGGTGAACGTGACCTCGATCGCCGGCAGCCGCGTCCATCCCTTCGCCGGCTCGGCCTATGCCACCTCGAAGGCGGCGCTGGCCGCGCTGACGCGCGAGATGGCGCACGATTTCGGTCCGCTCGGCATTCGCGTGAACGCCATCGCGCCGGGCGAGATCAACACCTCGATCCTCTCGCCCGGCACCGAGAAGATCGTCGAGAACCAGATCCCGATGCGCCGACTCGGCACGCCGGACGAGGTGGCCGACGTGATCCACTTCCTGTGCGAGAAGGGCGCGAGCTACGTTTCCGGTGCCGAGATCCAGATCAACGGCGGCCAGCACGTGTAGAGTGACGAGCCTGCTCGAACCACGGTCATGCCGCCGGGGGCGCGCCACTCCAGTGGCGCGATCTTCTCTTTCATCAACAAAGACGCGCGACTGAAGTCACGCGCCCCCAGCCCAGGAGAGTTCCCATGGACACCACGATCACCACGTTCAAAGGCGAGACTGGTCGCGACGCACGGCGGCGGATCCGCGCCGGCGGCCATCGTCTCCCCACTGCCGGGCTGGCGCCGGGCTACGTGCAAGGCAACCTCGCGATCCTGCCGAAAGCATTGGCCGCGGACTTCGCGCGCTTTTGCCAGCTCAACCCCAAGCCCTGCCCCCTGCTCGGCCAGTCCGAGCCGGGCGACTGGCGCCTGCCGATGCTCGCTGAGGATCTCGACATCCGCACCGACATCCCGCGCTACCGCGTCTGGAAGGGGGGCGAGCTCGTCGAGGAGGTCACCGATCTCAAGCCCGTATGGCGCGACGATCTCGTGTCGTTCGTGCTGGGCTGCTCCTTCTCCTTCGAGGAGGCGCTGATCGAGAACGGGCTCGAGCTCAGGCACCAGACCTGCAACAGCAACGTGCCGATGTACCGCACCAATATCCAGTGCACGCCGGCCGGACCGTTCCACGGCCGGATGGTGGTGTCGATGCGGCCCTTCAAGCCGGCCGATGCGATCCGCGCGGTGCAGGTGACGACCCGCTTCCCCTCGGTGCACGGTGCGCCCGTCCATCTCGGCAAGCCCGAGATGATCGGCATCAAGGACATCGCCAAGCCGGACTATGGCGACGCCGTGCCGGTGCGCGACGACGAGCTGCCGGTGTTCTGGGCTTGCGGGGTGACGCCGCAATCGGTCGTGGCGACGGTGAAGCCCGAGTTCTGCATCACCCACGCGCCAGGCTACATGCTGGTGACCGACCTTTTGAATTCGCGCCTCGCCGTGCTCTGACCGGGCGCGCCGCATGGCCCGCCTCGCCTTCGACTGGCGCGACGTCGACATCGACGAGCTGATCGTCGCCGGCTGGACCGGCCGCGACGTCGCCGCCCTCGAACGCCATATCGAGGAGCTGAAGGCGATCGGCGTGCAGCCGCCGTCGAAGGTGCCGCTCTACTATCGCCTCGCCGCCTGCCTCCTGACGCAGGCCGAGAGCATCCAGGTGCTGGGCGACGACACGTCGGGCGAGGCGGAGCCGGTGCTGCTCGGCACGCCCGATCGGCTGTGGGTCACAGTCGGTGCCGACCATACCGACCGCAAGGTCGAGAGCTACGGCGTCGCCGTCGCCAAGCAGCTCTGCCCTAAGATCCTCGCCCGCACGGCCTGGCGCTTCGAGGAAGTCGAGCCGCACTGGGACCGGCTGGTGCTGCGCAGCTTCGTCGAGGAGGACGGCAAAAAGGTCCTCTACCAGGAAGGCACGCTGGCGGCGCTGCGGCCGCCGCGCGAGCTGATCGCCGGCTGGCGCGGCAATGCGCGCCTGCCGCCGCGCGTGGCGATGTTCTGCGGCACCCTGCCGGCGATCGGCGCCATCCGCTCCGCGTCGGGCTTCGCGATGGAGCTCGAGGATCCCGTGCTCCGCCGCAAGCTCGCGCACGCCTACGAGATCAAGGCCCTGCCACTGGTGACGTAAGCCAAAGGTCCCTCGCTGCGCTCGGGATGACACCAAGTTTGTTGTGTCATCCCGAGCGCAGCGAGGGATCTTTCCCTGGCGCGCCGCCGCCGCACCGCATGGTGAAATGGAGGAATGTCGGAAAGCGATATATCGCGATAGAATCCCGCGAAGCGTTCGGCTCCCAAAGGGGGAACAACCAATGACGACCGCTTCGACGACGATCGCAGCCCGGCTCGATCGTCTGCCCAAGTCGCGCTACATCCGCCGCCTCATCGTGCTGATCTCGCTCGGCGGCTGCTTCGAGCTCTACGACCTCTTCTTCACCGCCTACATCGCACTCGGGCTGTTCAAGAGCGCCATCTTCACGCCCACCACCAAGGCGCTGTTCGGCCTGGAAGGCTTCGCGAGCTTCGTCGCCGCGCTGTTCGCCGGCCTGTTCGTCGGCACCATCGTGTTCAGCCGGCTGTCCGACCGGTTCGGCCGCCGCTCGATCTTCACCTTCTCGCTGCTCTGGTACTCGGTCTGCACCCTCATCATGGCGTTCCAGAGCACGGCCATGGCGATCGACATCTGGCGCTTCATCGCCTCGGTCGGCATCGGCGTCGAGCTGGTCAACATCGACACATACGTCTCCGAGCTGGTGCCGCGCGAAAGCCGCGGCCGCGCCTTCGCCTTCAACCAGACGATCGCCTTCATCGCCGTGCCGGTGGTGGCGCTGATCTCCACCCTGCTGGTGCCCATCACCGTGCTGGGCCACGACGGCTGGCGCTGGGTCGTGGGGATCGGCTCGATCGGCGCGGTCTTCATCTGGTTCATCCGGCTCGGCCTGCCGGAATCGCCGCGCTGGCTGGCGCAGCGCGGCCGCCTCGCCGAGGCCGACAAGGTCATGACCGAGATGGAGAACAAGGTCCGCGCCGAGACCGGCCGCGAGCTGCCGCCGCCGCGCGTGGTGGCCGGCGAGACCGAGGAGAAGCACGGTGCCTGGATCGAGATGTGGCAGGGCGTCTATTTCGGCCGCACGATCATGATGAGCGCCTACAATTTCCTGCAGACGATCGGCTATTACGGCTTCGCCACCTGGGTGCCGACGCTGCTGATCCAGCAAGGCATCACCGTCACCAAGTCGCTCGAATACACCTTCATCATCGCCATCGCCAATCCGTTCGGTCCGCTGCTGGGCCAGCTCTTCGCCGACCGGATCGAGCGCAAGTGGCAGGTGGCGGGCGCGGCCATCGCCATCGCCGTGCTGGGCCTGATCTTCTCGCAGCAGACGACGGCGGCCGGCATCATCCTGCTCGGCATCCTGATCACGCTCGCCAACAACGTGCTGTCCTACTCCTTCCACGCCTACCAGGCCGAGCTCTATCCGACGCGCATCCGCGCCCAGGCGGTGGGCTTCGTCTATTCGTGGAGCCGCTTCAGCGCGATCTTCACCGGCTTCATCATCGCCTGGGTGCTGGGGCACTATCACGTGACCGGCGTATTCGTGTTCATCGCCGCGGCGATGATCCTGGTGTTCCTCATCATCGCCATCTTCGGCCCGCGCACAAACCAGCTCCGCCTGGAGGAGATTGCGCGGTAGCTGCGGAGAGAACAATTGTGTCATCCCGAACGGAGTGAGGGATCTTCGCGGCGCCTATCCCTCGCTTCGCTCGGGATGACACCGTTTTCTGCAATGGCCCTATCGCCCGACGGAGGCGCATAACGCCCTTGCGCCGACAGGCTTGATTGCGACGCGCGGGTAAACGTACGTTCACGACCCGGGAGGAGCTTCCATCATGGTCAAAGGCGCGTTCGACGAAGTCACGGTCCTCGATTTCACGCAGGGCGTGGCGGGGCCGCACGCCTCGATGCTGCTGGCGCTGCACGGCGCCGACGTCATCAAGATCGAGCCGCCGGAGGGCGACTGGGGGCGCGCGCTGGGCGAATTGAAGGGCGGCCACTGCGCCCATTCCGTCGCCTACAATCGGGGCAAGCGCTCGATCGCGATCGACCTCAAGTCGGCCGACGGCATCGCCGTGGTGAACAGGATCGCCGCCAAGGCGCATGTCGTGATGGAGAGCTTCCGGCCTGGCGTCATCCAGCGCCTGGGCTTCGGCTATGACGACATCAAGAAAGTCAATCCAAGCGTCGTCTATTGCTCGGTATCGGGCTTCGGCCAGACCGGCCCGTTCGCCAAGCGGCCGACCGTCGACGGCCTGATCCAGGCCTTCTCCGGCATGATGGTGATGAACAAGATGCCGGACGGCACGCCCTACCGGCAGGGCATGATCGCGGTCGACGTGACGACCGGCCTCTACACCTTCCAGGCGCTGGCGACGGCGATCATGCGCCAGTTCCGCTTCAGCGAGGGCTGCTACATCGATTCGAGCCTGATGCGCTCGGCCGCCGCCTACCAGGGCGCCAAGCTGATGGAATGGGTCTTTGCCGGCAATCAGCCGGCGCCGCCGCTCTACATGCCGGCCGGCAGCTACAAGACGAAGAACGGCTACATCATGGTGTCGGCCATGCGCCCGCATCACTTCCGACTGCTGTTCGAGCTGATCGGCCGCAAGGACGTGGCCGACGATCCCGACCTGCAGAGCCACGAGAGCCGCATCCGGAACGCGGCCAAGATCGTCAAGGCGCTGAACGAGACCATGCCGCAGAAGACCACCGAGGAGTGGATCGCGATCCTCCAGCCCAAGGACGTGTTCTGCGAGCGGGTGAACAATTACAGCGACTATCTCGAGCATCCGCACGTGAAGGAGTCGGGCGCCGTCGACTGGATCGAGCAGGAGGGCTTCGGCCGCCTGCCCGTCGCCAACATCCCGGGCCTGCCGCGCGCTTCGGAACATCCGCCGCAGCAACACGCCCCGCATGTCGGCGAGCACGGCCGCGACATCCTCGGCGAGCTGGGCTACGGCCCCACCGAGATCGACGCCCTGTTCGCCCGCGGCGGCATCCGCGCCCCCGAACCTCGGATGAAGGCGGCGGAGTGACGACGCAGCCGATCTTTCTTTTCGAAACAAAGATCCCTCGCTGACGCTCGGGATGACACAGTCTTTTTCATTAACGGAAACGTGTCATCCCGAGGCGAAGCCGAGGGATCTTTGCGAACATCAGTAATCTGGTCGAAGAGTATTCACTGTCCGCCGCGGTACGAGTCATATCGTGCGCGACTTCGCCCGCCACGGCATGATGAAAAGTGCGGCGGCGATCAGGGTGCCGTAGAGGGCGAGGCTGCAGCCGGTGGCGGCGAAGAGACCGTCGAGGCCGAGGCCGAGCCGCTCGGCGGCGAACCAGCCGCCGGCGGTGGCAACGGCGAGGCGCAGAAAGGCGGCAAGCACCGGTGCGGCCATGCGGTTCGCGCCCTGGCTCGCGAAGTAGATCGTGAGACCGAGCCCGAAGAAGCAGTAGGCGGGCGCCGCCCGCGTCACGTAGGCGACGCTCGCGGCCAGCACGTCGGGCTCGGTCGTGAAGAGCCGTGACCACGCCTCGGGCGCGAGCGCCACCAGCCAGCCGATCGCGCCGATGCTCATGAAGGCCACGAGCCCGGCCAGCCATGCGACGCGCACTGCCCGCGCGAAATCACCGGCGCCGACGGCGATGCCGACCAGCGTCGTGGCGCCGGTGCCGATGCCGAAAGCGATCGGCGCCACCATGAACTCCAGCCGGACGCCGATGCCGTAGCCCGCGAGAGCCGCCGTGCCGAAGCGGCCGACCAGCGCCGTCACCAGGAGGGCGGTCAGACTTGCCGCGACGGTGCTGAGCGAGCCGAGTGCACCGACGCGCAGGATCTCACCGAACAGCCTGCCCTGCAGCCGCGCCTTGTGGAGTATCGGCACGAAGCCCAGCCGGCCGCGGCGCACCGCGCGCGTCTGGAGGATCGCCGCGCCGGTCGCGACGGCGAGCGAGGCGATCGCGGGGCCCACGATGCCGATCCGCCAGGCCAGGCCGCCAGCGAGCGGCATATAGAGGAGCGACGCCGTGATGCCGATGCGCGCCGGCGTCCCGGCATCGCCTGCGCCGCGCAGCAGGGCGGCGAGGAAGCAGTTCAGCCAGACGACGACGGCGCCCGCGTACCAGAGATTGCTGAAGGCGAGCGCCTGGCCGAGCGCGCCGCCGCTGCCACCCAGCCATCGGTAGAAGGTCGGCGCCACAGTCCAGGCGAGCCCGGTGAAGGCCGCACCGATCGCCAGTGCCAGCACCAGCGCATGCAGCACGATCGCGTTGGCGTCGTCGCGCCGGCCGGCACCCAACGCGCGCGCCAGCGCCGAGGTGACCGACCCGCCCATCGCGCCGTTGGCGCTGTTCACCATCAGCGCCATCACCGGAAAGACCAGCGCCATGCCGGCGAGCGTGTCAGTTCCCAGCCGGGCGACGATCCAGATATCGACGAGCGCCACGACGATCTGCAGCGCCATGACCGACGTGGTCGGCCCGGCGAGCCGCAGCAGCGCCCGGCCGACGGGTGCGGTCAGAAGAGGATGGGACAAGGAGGACTCCGCGATGAGAGCGCGCGTTCGGCACCAACATCAGATGCCTGGGCGTCAGGTGCTTCGGAATGAGCCCAGTCGGGCCCCGACGGTCAGCGCTGGCTCACGGTCGCAATGTCCTCCGCCGCCTTTATCTCACGCGCGCATCGCGGCGGCAAACGAGGCCGCCCCGGGCGGCTGTAGCGTCGGACCGTGGCGCGGCGTAGGGTTGCGCCTTCGAATCCGGGGGAAGCGTCGAATGCCGCAGGTCTTGTTCAGGAACGCGAAGCTCCTTGATCCGCGCTGGGACGAAGCGCGCGGCGGCCACGAGGTGCTGGTCGAGGGCGAGCACATCAAGGAGGTGTCGGACAAGCCGATCAAGGCGGTGGACGCGCGCATCGTCGATTGCGGCGGCCGCACCCTGATGCCCGGCCTGATCGACTGCCACGTGCACGTGTTCCTGAGCGAGGTGAACATCCGCAACCTCGAGAACGTGCCGCTCACCCTCATGACGGCGCGCGCCGCCGACCTGATGCGCGGCATGATCGATCGCGGCTTCACCACCGTGCGCGACACCGGCGGCGCCGACTGGGGCATCAAGACCGCGGTCGAGACCGGCCTGATCGCCGGCCCGCGCCTCTTCATCTCGGGCCGCGCCATCGGCCCGACCGGCGGCCACAGCGATTCGCGCCGGCGCACCGACCAGGGCGCGCCGTGCGGCTGCTGCAACGCCATGGTCTACAGCATGGCCGTCGCCGACGGGCCGGACGAGGTGCGCAAGACGGTGCGCGAGCAGATGCGCCAGGGCGCCGACCAGGTGAAGATCATGTGCTCGGGCGGCGTCGCCTCGCCCTACGATCCTTTGGACTCGCTGCAATTCTCGGCCGCCGAGATCGCCGCGGCGACCGACGAGGCCAAAAATTTCGGCCGCTACGTGCTGGCCCATGCCTACACGCCCGAGGCCATCACCCGCGCCGTCGAGAACGGCGTGCGCACCATCGAGCACGGCAACCTGATCGACGACAAGTCGGCCCAGCTCCTGAAATCGAAGGGCGGCTACATGGTCGCCAACCTCGTCACCTATTTCGTGATGAAGGAGCGCGCCGCGCAGTTCGGCATGACGGCCGACATGCTGGCCAAGAACGATATCGTGCTGGAGGGCGCGCTGAAATCGCTGGAGATCTGCCAGCGCGCCGGCGTGAAGGTGGGCTACGGCAGCGATCTTCTCGGCCAGCTCCAGGTCGAGCAGAGCCGCGAGTTCCTGTTCCGTGCCGAGGTGCTGAAGCCGCTGGAGATCATCCGCCAGGCGACGCTGGTCGGCGCCGAGGTGCTGCGCCAGGAAGGCAAGCTCGGCGTCGTCGCGCCGGGCGCGTGGGCGGACCTGATCGTGGTCGACGGCGATCCGGTGAAAGATCTCAAGCTCTTCCTCGACCAGGGCGCGCACCTGCCGCTGATCATGAAGGCCGGCCGCTTCCACAAGAACGCGCTGTGATGATGCAAACGCCGTTCGGCACCGAGGTAAAGATCCCTCACTCCGTTCGGGATGACACCGATTTCGAGGCAAAGAATCGTGTCATCCCGAGCGCAGCGAGGGATCCTTCCGGAGTTCAGTGATGTCCTTCCTGTTCAAGAATCTCCGCCTGCTCGATCCGCACTGGAACGAGGCGCGCGAGGGCTACGAGGTGCTGGTCGAGGGCGACACCGTCAAGGAGGTGTCGGACCGGCCGATCGGCGCCGCGGGCGCGACCGTGGTCGACTGCGGCAGGCGCACGCTGATGCCGGGGCTGATCGACTGCCACGTCCACACCCATCACAGCGAGGTCTACATCAACCGCATGGAGGGCGTGCCGCTCACGCTGATGATGGCGCGCTCGGCCGGCCGCCTGAAACGCATGCTCGATCGCGGCTTCACCACGGTGCGCGACGCGGGCGGCGCCGACTGGGGCACCAAGACGGCGATCGAATCGGGCCTCATCGCCGGCCCGCGGCTCTTCATCTCCTGCCGCTCGATCGGACCGACCGGCGGTCACAACGACCGCAACCGCCGCACCGACATCGGTCCTCCTTGCCTCTGCTGCAACGGCATGGTGTTCCTGCGCGCCATCGCCGACGGGCCCGACGAGGTGCGCAAGGCCGCGCGCGAGCAGATGCGGCAGGGCGCCGACCAGGTGAAGCTGATGGTCTCGGGCGGCGTCGCCTCGCCCTACGATCCGCTCGAATCTCTGCAGTTCAGCGTCGAGGAGATCACCGCCGCCGTCGAGGAGGCGCACGCCTTCGGCCGCTACGTGCTGACCCACGCCTACACGCCCGAGGCCATCACGCGCGCCGTGAACTGCGGCGTGCGCACCATCGAGCACGGCAACCTGGTCGATGCGCCGACCGCGAAGCTGATGGCCGCGAAGGGCGTCTACATGGTGCCCAACCTCGTCACCTACGAGGCGATGAAACGGCGGGCACGCGAGTTCGGCATGCCCGAGACGATGCTGGCCAAGAACGACGAGGTGCTGAAATACGGCTATGCCGAGCTGGAGCACTGCCGCGCCGCCGGCGTGAAGATGGCCTACGGCACCGATCTTCTGGGCGCGCTGGAGGACGAGCAGACCGGCGAGTTCAGGATCCGCGGCGAGGTGATGCCGGCGATCGACGTCATCCGCTCGGCGACGCTGGTCGGCGCCGAGGTGGTGCGTCAGGACGGCAAGCTGGGCACCATCCGGCCCGGCGCCTTCGCCGATCTGCTGGTGGTCGACGGCGATCCCGTGAAGGACCTCGGCCTGTTCAAGGACGGCGGCGTGCATCTTGCGGCCATCATGAAGGCCGGCCGGTTTCATAAGAACGTGCTGTGACGAAGGGCTCGACATTCATATTCCTCTCCCCCTTGGGGGAGAGGCCAGGTGAGGGGTGGCATCGCACGG
>DATEID010000092.1:0-3667 GCA_035279245.1 Reyranella sp. | reverse complement strand
AAGTCTGGCGGCAAGCCCGGGTAAGGCCATGAAAGTTCCCGTCAATTCCATCCGCGCCGGCAACGTCATCGAATACAACGGCAAGCTCTGGGTGGCGGCCAAGGTGCAGCACATCACCCCGGGCAAGGGCGGCGCCTTCGTGTCGATCGAGGCCAAGGCCCTGCGCGAGGGCAACAAGCTGCAGGAGCGTTTCCGCTGGGGCGAGATGATCGAGCACGTCCATATCGACGAACGCGAGTGCACCTTCCTGTTCAAGGACGAGAACGGCTACACCTTCATGGACAAAGAGAACTTCGAGCAGCTCACGATCGGCAACGACGTACTCGATCCCGACCAGGCGCGCTGGCTGCAGGACGGGATGGAGGTCGTGGTGTCGACCTATGAAGGAGCCCCGGTCGGCGTCGAGCTGCCCAAGACCGTGACGCTCGCCGTCACCGAGGCGGATGCCGTCGTGAAGGGCCAGACCGCCTCCTCGTCCTACAAGCCGGCTGTCGTCGAAGGCGGCATCCGCGTGATGGTACCGCCGCATATCGCCGTCGGCACACGGTTGGTGATCAACACCGAGGACGGCAGCTACATGGAACGCGCCAAGGACTGAGCAGTCCAATGGCGGTGCCCCCCGATCGTCCCCGACGAGAGCAGCCGGTCGCCCGTGTCGGCCGCGCGCCGCTCAATGTCGGGCGCGAGCGTTCCGGCCCGCCCGAACGGCGGTCGCTCGCGCCGCGCTCGGCCACCATCACGGTGATGATCCGCGCCGCCTTCGCTGCCGCCAAGTCGCTGAAGCGCGATTTCGGCGAGGTCGAGCACCTGCAGGTGTCCGAGAAGGGACCAGGCGATTTCGTGAGCCGCGCCGACCTGCAGGCCGAGCGGACGCTGCGCGCCGAGCTTGCCCGCACCCGGCCCGACTACGGATTCCTTGGCGAGGAAGGCGGCGAGACCAAGGGGGACGGCCGCAACCGCTGGATCGCCGATCCGCTCGACGGCACGACCAACTTCCTGCACGGTGTGCCGCATTTCGCCATCTCGCTCGCCCTCGAGCGCGAGGGCGAGATCATTGCCGGCATCATCTATCAGCCGATTTCCGACGAGCTGTTCTGGGCCGAGAAAGGCAATGGCGCCTTCATCGACACGCCGAACGCGCGCTCGCGCCGGCTGCGCGTGTCGGGCCGCAAGGAGCTGGGACGCGCCCTGGTCGCGACCGGCATCCCGCATATCGGCCGCGGCGACCATCCCGACTATCTGCGCAAGCTCGGGTCGGTGATGGGCAAAACGGCCGGCGTCCGACGCTGGGGCGCCGCGTCGCTCGACCTCGCCTTCGTGGCGGCCGGCCGTTACGACGCCTTCTTCGAGTTCGGCCTCGCGCCGTGGGACGTTGCGGCGGGCCTCCTGCTGGTGCGCGAGGCCGGCGGCATGATCGCCGATACCGCCGGCCATCCCTATGCGCTTGGCGCCTCCTCGATCCTGGCCACCAACGCCGGCCTGCGCGACGCGATGGTCGAGGCGCTCGCCTAGCCGGCCTACTTCTTCTGCAGCACGTCCAGCAGGACCAGGCTCATCGCCTCGACGCCGGTGCGGATCGTGCGCTCGGGGACCGGTGCGAATTCCGGCGAATGATTGCCGGGGACCTGCGTGTGGTTCGCCTTCGCCTGTGCGATCTCCTTGGGATCGAGGCCGCCCAACGCGAAGTAGAAGGACGGCACGCCGGCCTCGACGAATTCCGAGTAGTCCTCGCTGGCCGAGCCCGGCTGCGGCGCCAGCGTCGCCTTGTCGCCGAATGCCGCCTTCAGGACGGCGCCGCCGCGCGCCGCAAGGGCCGCGTCGTTGACCACCGCCTTGGCGCCAGACGTGATCCTGACCTCGGGCGGCGGCGCGCCTGCCATCGTGGCCGCGGCCTTCGCCGTGCGCTCGACGCCCTCGATCATCTTCGCGCGCGTCGCCTCGTCGTAGGAGCGGATCGTGCCGCGCAGGACGGCCGAATCGGGAATGACGTTGCCCGCATTGCCGGCATGGACCGAGCCGATCGTCACGACACCGAACTTCGACGCATCCTTCTCGCGGCTGATGACGCTCTGCACGTCGACGATGAAATGGCCCGCCATCATCACCGGATCGATGGTGACGTGCGGCCGCGAACCGTGGCCGCCCTTGCCGACGAAGCGCACGAAAAGACCGTCCGAGGTGGAGCTGATGGCACCCGGCCGATACCACACATGGCCATACGGCACGGGGCCGACATGCAGCGCAAAGCCGTAATCCGGCTTCTTGAAGCGCGTGAAGAGGCCGTCCTCGACCATCGCCTTGGCACCGCCGCCGCCCTCCTCGGCCGGCTGGGCGACGAACATCACGGTACCGCTCCACTGATCCTTCATGTCGAGAAGCGTCTTGGCCACCGCGACCCACACCGACATGTGGATGTCGTGCCCGCAGGCGTGGGCGACGGGGGTCTCCGTGCCGTGCCAGAGCTGTTGCGCCTTGCTGGCATAGGGAAGACCGGTCTTTTCCTGCAACGGCAACGCGTCGAGCTCGGTCCGCACCATCACTGTCGGCCCGGGCCCATTGTCGTAGATCGCCACCACGCCTGTCTTGCCGACACCCTCGGTCACCTGGAAGCCGAGCGCCCGCATCTCCGCGGCGAGCTTCGCCGCCGTGCGCGTCTCGAGGAAGCCGAGCTCGGGATGGCTGTGGATGTCCTTGTAGAGCGCATCGATGTGCGGATATTGAGCATCGAACCCGCGATCGATGGCGGTGCGCAAGCCGGCAATATCCGCGGCGCCCGCCGCCGTCGACAACCCGACAAGGGCTGCCAACGCAAGACCTCCCGTCCACCTGGCTCTCATTGGCCTTCTCCCTCCGTGGGAGCATGACTTTAGACGGGACTCCTGCAGGCAGCCAGAATCGGCCGCCCTACTATCGCCATCGCGGCCCAGCACGGTGGGGATATCCTGGCGTCGCCGGTTGAGGCGACATCCTGCATTGACTATGCTTGAGGAACAAAACGACGCCTTGAAAGGCAAACCGTTGCGCCCACGGCTTGGGTCGACATCGATGCATTCGACATGTGACGCCGCGGTCCGCGCTATCCCACAGCCCATGGCATGAGCACCCCTCTCCCCTATCTCGTCCGAATGCTGCTGTTCCTCGTCGCGGTGACGGGGCTCGCCTATGTGCTGCACGAGGATCTGATCCGCGTCTTCCTGCACACGCCGACCCTCGACGGCGTGATCATGGGCGTCCTGCTGCTCGGCATCTTCTTTGTCTTCCGGCAGGTGATCCTGCTTTGGCCGGAGATAAACTGGATGCGCCGCTACCAGCATCGCGACGTGGATGCGGCCCTCCTGCCGACCGATTCGATCAACCTGCTGGCGCCGCTGGCCGCGATGCTGGGCGAGCGCCAGGATTTCCGGCTGTCCCCGACCGCGACGCGCGCCTTGCTCGACGGCATCGCGACCCGGCTTGACGAGCGGCGCGAGCTCGCGCGCTATCTCATCGGGCTGCTGATCTTCCTCGGCCTGCTCGGCACCTTCTGGGGCCTGCTGGAGACCATCGGTGCCGTGGCCGATGCGATCTCGAATCTGCATGTATCGGCCGGCGATCCGCTCAAGATGTTCTCCATGCTGCAGGGAAGCATCGAAGGCCCTTTGAAAGGCATGTCGACGGCGTTCGGCGC
>DATEID010000091.1:0-9598 GCA_035279245.1 Reyranella sp. | reverse complement strand
GGCGCGCTCATCACCGTCAGCTTCCGCCGCATCAAGTTCGCCATGGCCTCGGCCTGTCCCTACCAGGACGACTTCCGAGAGGCCCACGCCTTGCTCACGGCAGCTGCCCGCTGACGAACCAGACAGCGCACAGTCCACATCACCCGATCAACGCTGCCTGCGGCGGCACGACGACACTCGCCCGCGCTTCGGCACACCCTGACCCATCAGCCTTCTCGTGTCGTCCACCAATCAAGGGACCGATCTCAACCCGCGCCATATATGATAGTTTGAGAAATCCGGGCTAGCGTTTACGACCAGGCTTGGATTTGTGATCCTTGTCATGCGCGCTCTCGGAGGATTCGTCCGGCGAGGGCTCAGCCAGGGAGACCGGGTCGCTCGCGGGAAAACTGTCCTCGAGGGCCTGGTCGAGCTTGTCGTCGAGCTTGCGTTTCTTGCCTGAGGAAGTCGGCTTCTTCGATGTCATGGCATTCCCCTCGTAAGGTCGGGCTCGTAAAGTTGCCGACGCCGGAGCAACGTCCTTCCGTCCCGGTTCGTTGCGCCGACATTGGCAGGAAGGTGATTCCGTGATCCGATTTACGCTGGCGGCAGTGCTGATGTTGGCGCTCGCAGGTTGCGCCTCGGTGCCGATGGCCGATCCGCAGGCCGATCAGCAGGGCAAGCGCTTCGATCCTCCGGCGCAAGGCATGGCGGCCGTCTATGTCTATCGGCCGGGTTGGATGGCGCTGGCGAAGACGGTCGAAGTCAGCGTGGCCGGCGGCCATCAGGCCGTGCTGGCTTCGAACACATACTTCCGGATGGACGTACGGCCAGGCGCGATCGACGTCGTGTGCAAGACCGACAACACCGCCGAGCGTCAGATCGTTCTCGCGGCAGGAGAGACGCGCTATGTCGAGGTCGCCATGAACGGCGGCGTCCTGGGGCCGCGTTGTTCGGTGAATGAAGTCTCGGCAGGCGCGGGCCAGGCCGGTGTGCTGCGCGGCAAGCGGGTCATGGCACGTTGATCGCCTATCGGCCGACTCCGCCGTGGGCGCGCATCGCCAATACGTAGGAAGTGGCCTTGACGACCGAATCCTTGCGGACTGCGTCCGTAATCTGCGTCTCGCCGCTGCGATCCATGGTGGCCATGAGCTGAATCAGCCGGTCGTTCTGGGCGGTGCACGCAGCGGAGGCAGTGCGGGCAATGACTTCCGGTGCGGAGTGTCCGTCGTCGAGCGATCTCGCCTCGTTGGAAAGACAGCTATCCCGTGCCATGCGCTGCTGGTTGATCGAGCGGGAGAGGTGACCGTCCTCGTAAGCCGGCGCACAAGCGGTGAGCAGGAGGGCGGCGGCCGATACCGCCGAAAGAAGGGAAAGCAGGCGCATGCGCGCTCTTCTAGGCGGTCTGCACCGTTTTGACCAGTCTGCTACTCGGCCGCTTGCTTGAGCGGCCCCGGATGGCGCCACTGAGCGAGCAGATCGGCTTCCCGACGCCCGGCCTTCTCGAGATGGACCTGCTTCACGTGTCCGTAGCCGCGGATCTGGTCGGGCAGCGCGGCAAGCTCGACGGCAAGCGCATGATTGGTCGCCGTAAGGCCGGCAAGGAACTCGTCGATCAGCCGCTCGTATGCGCCGATCAGTGCGCGCTCCTGCTTGCGCTCGGCGGTGCGGCCGAACGGATCGAACATCGTGCCGCGCAGGACCTTGAGCCCGGCCAGCAGGCGGAAGACCGACATCATCCAGGGGCCGTATTCCTGTTTCACCAGATGTCCGGTCCGCGGATCGCGCCGCGCGAAGAGCGGCGGGGCGAGGTGGAACTTGAGCCTGTAGTCGCCTTCGAACTGCCGGTCGAGCCGAGCGACAAAGGCCGCATCGGTATAGAGCCGCGCCACCTCGTATTCGTCCTTGTAAGCGAGGAGCTTGGCATAGTTGCGGGCGACCGCCTCGGCGAGGCGGCTTTCGCCCGGCAGGATCTTCTGCTCGGCATCGCGCACCTTCTCGACCAGCGATCGGTAGCGCGCGGCCAAGGCGGCGTTCTGGAACGCGGCCAGGAGCTTCATTCGCGACGCCACGATGTCGTCGAGCGTCGCGGCAGGATGGGCAAAGGCCACGACATTGTCCGGCTCGACGGGAGTCACGAGTTTCTCGACCGAGGCCCGGTCGGCCGCGGCGCGGCGCCCCCAGCGGAAGGCGGCGAGGTTCATCGGCACGGCGGTGCCGTTCAGCTCGATCGCCTGCTCCAGCGCTTCGTGGCCGATCGGAATCAAGCCCTTTTGGTAGGCGTAGCCCAGCATGAAGAGATTGGTTGCAATCGAATCGCCCATCAGGCCGGTGGCGAGCCTCGTGGCCTCGATGAAGTCGCAAGCCTCGGCGCCGGCCGTTGCCTCGATCGAGAGGCGCAGCGTGTTGGACGGGAAGGCGAGATCGGGATGACGCGTGAACTCGCCGGTGATGCTTTCGTGTGTGTTGACCACGGCGCGCGAAAGGCCGGGCTCGAGCTTGGCGAGAGCGTCGGGGCTGGCGCTGACGACGAGATCGCAGCCCAGCAGCAGGTCGGCGCCGCCGGCGCCGAGACGCACCGCGTGCAAGGCCTCGGGCGAGGCGCCGACGCGTACGTGGCTCACCACCGCACCGCCCTTTTGCGCCATGCCAAGTTGGTCGAGCACGGTGGCGCCCTTGCCCTCGATATGGGCGGCCATTCCGATCAGCGCGCCGATCGTGACGACGCCCGTGCCGCCGATCCCGGTGATCAAGACGCCGTAGGGCTTGTCATTGACAGACGGCAGCGCGGGCACGGCCGGAATCGGCGGCTCGGCCGAGGCCGGCATCGACTTGTCGGCCTGTGCCTTGCCGTGGCGCAGGCGACCGCCCTCGATCGTCACGAAGCTCGGGCAGAAGCCGTTCACGCAGGAGAAGTCCTTGTTGCAGGAGGACTGGTCGATCGCACGCTTGGTGCCGAACTCGGTCTCGACCGGCGTGACCGACAGGCAGTTCGACTGCACCGAGCAGTCGCCGCAGCCTTCGCAGACCGCCTCGTTGATGAAGGCGCGTCTGGCCGGATCGGGATAGGTGCCGCGCTTGCGGCGGCGACGCTTCTCGGCGGCGCAGGTCTGGTCGTAGATCAGAACGGACACGCCCTTCCAGTCGCGCAGCTCGCGCTGGACTTCGTCGAGCTGGTCGCGGTGGTGGAAGCTCGTGCCCGGCGCCCATTGCGTGCCGGCTGGATATTTGTGCGGGTCGTCGCTCACCAGCGCGATGCGGCGCACACCTTCGGCATGGACCTGTCGGCTGATGGTCCACGGATGGACCTCGCCATCGTGTGGCTGGCCGCCGGTCATCGCCACCGCGTCGTTGTAGAGGATCTTGTAGGTGATGTTGGTGTTGGTGGCGACCGCCTGACGAATCGCGAGATAGCCCGAGTGGAAATAGGTGCCGTCGCCGAGATTCTGGAACACGTGCGGCATGTCGGTGAAATGGCTGGCGCCGACCCACGAGGCGCCCTCGGCGCCCATATGGGTGAAGGTCCTGGTATTGCGCTCCATGCCGATCGCCAGCGTGTGGCAGCCGATGCCGGCCATCGCCATCGAGCCGTCGGGCACTTTGGTCGAACTGTTGTGCGGGCAACCGGAACAGAAATAGGGGACGCGTGCGATACCTGCTTCGTTGCGCATCTGTCGTCCGGCGCGAAGCTTCAAGCCTTCGAAGCGACGGCGCGTGCGTTCGCCCAAGGCTTCCAGGCCGAGCCGCGCGACGATGGCGGAGGCGATCTCGAACGGCGTCAGCTCGCCATCCGACTTGAGAAGGGGCTGGCCGCGATCGTCCTTCTTGCCGGTGACCATCGGTCGACGATCCGCCGGCGCATTGAACAGCGCGTCTTTGAGCTGCGGCTCGATCAGCGGCCGCTTCTCCTCGACCACCAGGATCTCGCGCTTGCCTTCACTGAAGGCGACCGCCCCGTAGGTCTCGAGCGGCCAGACCAGCCCAACCTTGTAGATCGCGATGCCGAGCCGTTCGGCCTCGGTTTCGTCGATGCCGAGTTCATCCAGCGCCTGGCGGACATCGAGATACGACTTGCCGACCGTGACGATGCCGAAGCGCGCATCGGGCTGACCCAATATCAGGCGGTCGAGCCGATTGGCCCGCCAGTAGGCGAGCGCCGCCGGATGTTTCAGCGTGACGAGCCGCTTCTCCTGACCCAGCCAGTCGTCGGGCCAGCGGATATGCACGCCCTCCGGCGGAATCACAAAATCGGTGGGGATCCGCACCTCGACGCGGTGCGGATCGACATGGACCGATGCGGACGAATCCACCGTCTCGCTCAGCACCTTGAAGCCGACCCAGAGGCCTGCGTAGCGCGACAGGGCGAAGGCATGCAGGCCGAGATCGAGGTACTCCTGCACGCTTGCGGCATGGATGACGGGAATGCCGGCGGCGATCAAGGCGGGCTCGCTTTGATGGGCGAGCGTCGACGACTTCGCCATGTGATCGTCGCCGGCAAGAGCCACGATGCCGCCGTGCCGCGAGGTGCCGGCATAGTTGGCGTGCTTCAACGCGTCACCCGAGCGGTCGACTCCGGGACCCTTGCCGTACCAGATGCCGAAGACGCCGTCGTAACGCGCACCGGGATAGAGATGGATCTGCTGGGTGCCCCAAAGCGCGGTGGCCGCGAGGTCCTCGTTCAGCGCCGGCTGGAACTCGATGTGATTCTTCTTGATGAAGCGCTTGGCCTGCCAAAGCGCCTGATCGAAGCCGCCAAGCGGGGAGCCGCGATAGCCGCTGATATAGCCGCCGGTACTGAGTCCTGCCGCTTCGTCGCGCTGGCGTTGCATCATCGGCAATCGGACGAGGGCCTGGGTGCCGGTCAAGTAGACCCGGCCGCGCTCCAGCACGTACTTGTCTTCCAGGGTTACCGCAGGGGACATGGCACCCTCGCTGTCGTTATTGGTCTTGCCCACAGCCTCGATTGAGACGGTATGGACAGAACGCCGGCTGTTGCAATCGCGAATGGAGACGGGGTTGCAAAAAGACGTTTTGATATTGGCGACCTGTCGGATCGTTCGCGGCGTTTCAAGGTTTCGTCTTGGCGCGAAACGTTGTAATCAGCCCCGCGCACTTTCCGTCAGGCTTCAAGCTCATCGTCCATGACCATCCTGATTACCGGCGTTGCCGGCTTCGTCGGCTCGCAAGTGGCGCGGGCGTTGCTGGCCAAGGGCGAGCACGTCGTCGGCATCGACAATTTCAGCCCGTATTACGATCCGGTCCTGAAGTTCGCCCGTGTGAAGCCGCTGCGCGACAAAAAGGCCTTCTCCTTCCTGGAGCTCGATATCTCCGACCGCGAGCCGATGCTGGCGCTGGCCAAACGGCATCCCGAGATCGACCGTGTCGTCCATCTCGCCGCCCAACCCGGCGTGCGCCAGTCCGTAACCGATCCCTATATCTACGTTCAGACAAACGTCATGGGCCATCTCGTCGTGCTCGAGCTGGCGCGCCGCTTTCGAGAGCTGAAGCACTTCGTCTATGCCTCGTCCTCGTCGGTCTATGGCGCCAATAGCCGGCTGCCTTTCAGCCCGGCGGATCGGGTCGACCATCCCGTATCGGTCTATGCCGCCACCAAGCGATCGGGCGAGCTGATGACCGAGACCTACGTGCGCCTGCACAAGCTGAAAGCGACCGGCCTTCGGTACTTCACGGTCTATGGACCGTGGGGTCGTCCCGACATGTCGCCCTGGATCTTCGCCAAGGCGATCCAGGAGGGCGTTCCGCTCAAGCTTTACCATCTGGGCTTCGCCAGGCGCGACTTCAGCTACATCGACGACATCGTGGCAGGCACCCTTGCCGTACTCGACAAGCCGGCAACGAAGCCCGGCCATCGGCTCTACAATCTCGGCGCGGCCGACAGCGAGGAGATCGTCCACATCGTCGAGCTTTTCGAGAAGGCGCTCGGCAAGAAAGCGGTGACCGAACTGAAGCCCGGCGAGCCTGGCGACATGCTGGAAACCGGCGCCGACATCACGCAGACGACACGCGATTTCGGCTGGAAACCAAAAGTCGCGGTGGAAGAGGGCATCCCGAAGTTTGTAGCGTGGTTCAAGGCTTACAACGGTCTGTGAGTGAGTTTGCCGTCGTCCCGGGCGGAGCGCCTGCCCTGAGCGAAGCCGAAGGGAAGCGAAGCCGAGGGACCTTACTTGTCAGCGCTTCGCCTCGTGGCGGCGGAGCAAAAACAGGTCCCGCGACGTCGTTCGCTACGCTCACTCCGCTCGGGATGACGAGGCTTTGGCGTGATGTGCGATAGCAAAGGAAGTCCGACAGTGCTGCTCGAGATCAAGGACCTGCGGCGCGCCTTCTATGGGCTGGAAGTGCTGCGCGGCGTCAGCTTCTCGGTCGCGGCCGGCGGCATCACCGGGCTGATCGGGCCGAACGGCGCAGGCAAGACGACGCTGTTCAACGTCGTGTCCGGGCTCGTGCCACCCGATGCCGGTTCGATCCGGTTCGCGGGTCGCGAGATTGGCGGCCTGTCGCCGGACAAGGTGAGCCGCGCGGGGCTCGTCCGCACGTTCCAGGTCGCGCGCGGCTTCCCCAGGCTGTCGGTGTTCCAGCACCTGATGCTCTACGGGCGCGATCAGCCAGGCGAGAGCCTGTGGCAGGCCGTGCTCGGCACACGGGCGGCGCGCGATCGGGAGGATGCGCTTGCCCAGCATGCCTGGGAAACGGCGCGCTTCCTGCGACTCGATCGGTTGATCGACAATCCGGCCGTCGCACTTTCCGGCGGCCAGAAGAAGCTGCTCGAGATCGGCCGGGCTCTGATGGCCGAGCCCAGGCTCGTCCTGCTCGACGAGCCGACCGCCGGCGTCAATCCGACCCTGCGCAACGAGATCGGCGAGCGGCTTCTGGAATTGCCCAGGCGCGGCATCTCCGTGTTGCTGATCGAGCACGACATGGGCTTCATCGCCGAGCTCTGCGATCCGGTGATCGTGATGGCCGAAGGACGGGTGCTGGCGGAAGGCGGGTTCGAGGTCGTCCGCAACGATCCCCAGGTTCGCGAGGCCTATCTCGGCCGGCGGGCGGCATGACTTTGCTCAGCGTCTCCGAATTGCGCGGCGGTTACGGAGCGGCCGACGAGATCGTGAAAGGGGCGACGTTACGCGTCGAGCCGGGCGAGATCGTGGCGCTGATCGGACCGAACGGAGCCGGCAAGTCCACTCTCCTCAAGCTGATCGCGGGCCTGCTGAGGCCACGCGAGGGCCACGTCCGGCTACGCGATCGCGAGATCGCCGGCCTCGACGCGCCGTCGATCAGCCAGCTCGGCCTCGCCTTCGTGCCGCAGGAGCGCAACGTCTTTGGTGCCATGACGGTGGGCGAGAACCTGGAAATGGGCGGTTATCTCGATACCGCCCATCTGCGCCGGCGCCGTGACGAGCTCTACGAGCGCTTTCCGATGCTGGCCGAGAAGCGTCGCGCCGCAGCACGCACCTTGAGTGGCGGCCAGCGCCAGATCCTGGCGATGGCCGTCGCGCTCATGAACGCACCGACCTTGCTGCTGCTCGACGAGCCGACCGCCGGCCTCAGTCCGGTGGCCGCGGAGGACTTGTTCGGCACGATCGTCGCTCTCAATCGCAGCGGCGTGGCTATCCTGATGGTCGAGCAGAACGCCCTGGAGGCGCTTGCCGTCGCGACACGCGCCTACGTGCTGGTCCAGGGTCGTGCCGAGCGGGAAGGGTCGGCGGGAGAACTCGCCGCGGACCCGACGGTCCGCGATCTCTTTCTCGGCGGCAAGGCGCAGCCTATGCTCGGCAGCCAGACGGGAAGACTTCCTGGGGGACCTCCATGACACGCATCGCTTTCGGTCGTCGCACTGCCTTGTTGTCGGGCGCAGCGGCTTTCGCCGCTCCGGCGGTCCTGCGCGCGCAGGCCGATCCCGTCAAGATCGCGACCCTGACGCCGCTCACCGGTGCCGGTGGACCGTACGGCCCGGTCATGGCCAAGGTCGCGGCGGCCGTCGTCGACGAGGTGAATGCGGCGGGCGGCATCCTCGGGCGCAAGGTGCAGCTTCTCAGCGAGGACGACCAGACCAATCCCGACGCCGGCGTGCGCGCGGCGCGCAAGCTGATCGATGTCGACAAGGTGGCGGCGATCATCGGAACCTGGGCGTCCTCGGTGACGACCGCGGTCGCGCCGCTGTGCTGGGAAAGCAAGACCTTCCTCTGCACTGTGTCGGGCGCCGACTCGATCACCCAGTTGCCGCATCAAGGGTTTTTGGTACGCACCCAGCCCAACTCGACGCTGCAGGTCGCGCGATCGGGCGAGTTCATGCTCTCGCTGGGGGCGCGGAAGATCTACACCATGATCCCCCAGACGCCGTTCACCCAGACGACGTTCGAGCTCATGGGCAAGCTCGTGTCCAAGGCGGGCGGCACGCATCAGGGACTGGTGTACGACGACAAGAAGACGACCTATCGTACCGAAGTCGATCAGGTGTTGCGCACCAATCCGGACATGATCTTTGCCGCGGGCTACACGCCCGACACCGTGGTGCTCCTGAAGGACCTCTATCGCGCCGCCTACAAGGGAAAGATCATCGGCTTCGGCTATTCGATCAACCAGAAGCTCGTCGACCAGATCGGCCAGCCGGAAGTGGTCGAAGGCGTCTATACCTACTCGCCGTCGCCAGACGAAGGCAGCACGGCCTACGAACGCGTGAAGAAGGCGACGGGACTCGCCAATCCCGATCCTTACACCTGCCAGGTCTACGATCACGCCAACCTCGTGCTCCTGGCGATGGCTCAGGGCAGGGCCGCCACGGGGGTCGCCATCAAGGAAAATATCCGCAAGGTCTCCCAGGGCGGCGGCAAGGCGGTCGACAACGCCGTCGACGGTCTGAAGGCGATCGCGGCCGGCCAGAAGGTCGATTACAGCGGCGCCTCCGGCCCCTGCGATTTCGACGACAAGGGCGATATCATCGACTGCAAGTTCCGCTACGAGCAGATCAAGGGCGGCAAGTTGACCCTGGTGAAGATCGCTTGAACCTCGTCGTCCTGAGCGAAGCGAAGGACCTTAGGGCCGTTCCGAACTCGGTGGGGAAGTCCGTGTCTGATCGCTCGGCGAGATCCTTCGCTTCGCTCAGGATGACATGATCCTCCTTCAGGCGCTGATCAACGGTCTGGTGTCGGGCACGCTTCTCGCGGTGCCGGCGATCGGCTTCACGGCGATGTTCGCCGTCTTGCGGTTCCCCAATTTTTCGGTTTCCGGCGTAGCGACGCTGGGCGCCTTCGCCGGCTACGTCGCCTATGGTGCCGGCTTCGAGCTGGTGGCGTCGCTTGCGGTGGCATTCTTCGTCGCGGGCGCCGTCGGGCTGTTCTTCGACCGCGCGGCCCACCTGCCGCTGGTGAAGCAAGGCGCCCTGCCGGCCGCCATCGCCTCGATCGCCTCGGGCCTCGTGCTGGAGAACGTAGTCAGACTCGGCTTCGGCAACGATCTGCGCGGCTTCGACCGGCCGATCGCCCGTGACATGAGGATCGGCGATCTCCGGGTGAGCCCGCAGCAGCTCGAGACCATGGGCATCGCGCTCGCCATCATGCTGGCCGTGTTCGCCGCCCTTGCCTTCACCCGCATCGGCAAGGCG
>DATEID010000090.1:0-6169 GCA_035279245.1 Reyranella sp. | reverse complement strand
ACACAAGGCCACGCAACTCGGCCGTCGCCACCGAGAGCATGGCGAGGTCGAGCTGACCGGCCGCTGCCAGCTCTTCGCGCAGCCGGTCGACCCGCTCCAGCGCAAGCCTGCGTCCGTCGCTCCAGCGGGCCAGCACCGCGTCGGCGTCGCCGGCCCCTTGCGGACCGGCTGAGCGCAGGGCCGACGACAGCAGATCCGCATGCAGTGCGGCGAGATCGTCCAGAATCGACAGGGCGGCCTGCGACGGCCACTGGCCTTCGCGCGGCAGTTTCTGCGCGCCGTTGCCCAGCGCCGCCAACGACAGCCGCTCGCCGAGCTTGAAGTAAAGCCGCGCCGCCTCTTCGATGCTGCAGCCGTTGGCGCGGGCTGCCTGCATCAGATCGCCGGCGGCCGCCAGCGTGTCGAGCGAGGCGGCTCGACGGGCGACCGAAGGCGGTGCGCCCAGGGCCTCGAAGGTCGCCGCACGCTCGTTCAGCGCCGCGCTCTCGGCGGGGCCGATCATCGCGGCGGGCAGGTCATCGAGCGCCGCCACGGCCGCGCGCAGCAGATCGGTCGCCGCCATGGTATCGAGCGGCTGCGGCAGACGGCGCAACGTCCATTGCACGGTCCGCGTCAGGAAGCGCTGCGAGGCGACCAGCATGCGGGTTTGCGCCTCGGCCTTCAGCGTGGCGTCGAGCGCCTCGATGTCGCTCCAGAGGTCGCGCAGCTTCCAGGCGTCGCGCACCACGGCGAAGGCGCGGGCGATGGCATCGCCTGTCGCACCGGTGCGCTGGGCGACGCTGCGCACGAAGGCCGGGCCGCAGCGATTGACCAGCGAGTTCACGACCTGAAGCGTGACGATCTCGCGTCGCAGCCGGTGCTCGCGGAGCACGTCGCCGAGCCGTTGCTGCAACGTCGTCGGGAAGTAGCGCAGGAGCTCGCCGACCAGCAGCGGGTCGTCCGGCAGATCCGAATCGAGGATCTGATCGGTCAGGTCGATCTTGGCGTAGGCAAGCAGCACCGCGAGCTCGGGCCGCGTGAGATAGTGCCTTGTTTGCGCCCGCGCGCGCATCGTCGCCGTGTCGGGCAGGCACTCGACGGCGCGGTCGAGCCGTCCCTGCCGCTCCAGGGGTCGCTCGAGGGCGCGCATGAAGCGTTCGAGATGGTCGTGCTCCTCGGCCGCCTGCGCTTCCGCCACGCTGATTGCCTGGCTTTGCTGATAGTTGTGGCGCAGCACCAGGGTGGCGATCTCCTCGGTCATGCCGAACAGCAGGGGATCGCGGTCGGTGGCGGCGAGCTCGCCGCGCTCGATCGCCGCGCCGGTCGCGATCTTGATATTCACCTCGTGGTCGGAGGTGTCGACGCCGGCGGAGTTGTCGAGCGCGTCGGTGTTGATCCTCCGCCCGGCCTGCGCCGCTTCGATGCGGCCGCGCTGGGTAAAGCCGAGATTGGCGCCTTCACCGACGACGCGCACCCTGAGATCGGCGGCGTTGATGCGCAGCGCATCGTTGGTCCGATCGCCCGCATCGGCATTGGTCTCGCTCGAGGCCTTCACGTAGGTGCCGATGCCGCCGAGGTAGAGGAGGTCGACCGGCGCCTTCAGGATGGCGCGCATCAGATCGACCGGTGTCATGGTCGGCTGATCGACACCCAGCACGGCCTGCGCCTCCTCCGACAGGGCGATCGACTTGGCGTTGCGATCGTAAACGCCGCCTCCCGGCGACAGGAGAGCCTTGTCGTAGTCCATCCAGGACGAGCGCGGCAGATCGAACAGGCGTTTGCGTTCGGTCCAGCTCGTCGCCGGATCGGGCGACGGATCGATGAAGATGTGCCGATGGTCGAACGCGGCGACCAGCTTGGTCGCCTGGGAAAGAAGCATGCCGTTGCCGAAGACGTCGCCCGACATGTCGCCGACGCCCACCGCCGTGAAAGGCGTGCGCTGGATGTCGATGCCGAGCTCGCGGAAATGCCGCTTCACCGATTCCCAGGCGCCGCGCGCGGTGATGCCCATCTTCTTGTGGTCGTAGCCGGCCGAACCGCCCGAGGCGAAGGCATCGTCGAGCCAGAAGCCGTAGTCGCGCGCCAACGCGTTGGCGATGTCGGAAAAGGTGGCCGTGCCCTTGTCGGCGGCCACGACGAGATAGGGATCGTTGCCGTCGTGCCGTACGACATCGGCCGGCGGCACGATCGCGCCGCCGGCATAGTTGTCGGTGAGATCGAGCAGGCCGCGGATCAGGGTCTGGTAGCAGTAGACGCCTTCGGCCTGGATCTGCTCGCGCGTGCCCCCCATAGGTGGTCGCTTCACATAGAAGCCGCCCTTGGAGCCGGTCGGCACGATGACGGCGTTCTTCACCACCTGGGTCTTCATCAGGCCCAGGATCTCGGTGCGGAAATCCTCGCGGCGGTCGGACCATCGAATGCCGCCACGCGCCACACGGCCGGCGCGCAGGTGGATCCCTTCCATGCGCGGGCTGTAGACGAAGATCTCCACCATCGGCCGGGGCGCCGGCAGCTCGTCGATGGCGCGGCTGTCGATCTTGAAGGAGATCCACTCCTTCGGGCCGCCGTTGCCATCCTTCTGCCAGTAGTTGGTGCGCAGGCTGCAATGCACGGCATTGAGGAAGCGCCGCAGGATGCGGTCCTCGTCGAGCGTGGCGACATAGTCGAGCCCGGTCGACAGCGCGCCCTCGATCGCCTCCAACCGGCCCTTGCGCGCGTCGGCGTCGGGCGCACCCAGGGCGGGATCGAAGCGGGCGATGAAGAGATCGACCATGCCGCGGGCGATCGCGGGATAGGCGGCCAGCGCCCGTTCCATGTACTCCTGGCTGAAAGGCATGCCGGCCTGGCGCAGATACTTGGTGTAGCCGCGCAGCAGCGCCACCTCACGCCAGGCCAGGCCGGCGCAGAGCACCAGCCGGTTCAACCCGTCATTCTCCAGCGCGCCCGCCCACAGCCGCTCCAGCGTCTCGGCAAAGCGTGACCCGACCGCATCGAGATCGACAGCCGACCGGTCCGCGGTCTCCACGCTCAGCACCTGCAGGGCGACACCTTCCGCGCCCTGCTCGGCGCGCAGCAGGAAGGGCGCCTCGCTCAGCACCCGCAGGCCGAGATTCTCGGCCAACGGCAGGATGTCCGAAAGCGCGATCGGCTCCCTGGGATGAAAGAGCCGGACCGTGAAGCGGTGCGCCGGCAGGCCGGCTTCGCGGCCGAGGCGGACGCCGAACGGCGCGCCGGCGAGGGCGGCCTGCAGCGGCTCGAGATCGGCCACCGCCTGGTCGGCATCGAAGCTGTCGCGATAGACCGGCGGGAAATAGTTGCGCCAGCTTCGCGCCGCCGCCCGGCCTTCCGCTTCACCGAGCCTGGCCTGAAGACTGAGCCGCAGGCGATCGTTCCACGACGTCGCGGCGTCGGCCAGCGCATGCTCGAGATCGACGAGGTCGGGCGTCGGCGCATCGGGTCGATCGAGCTTCAGCGTGTAGAGCGCGCGGGCAAGCGCCGACTCGTCGCTGCTGGAGCCGGTGATCGAGGTCACCTTGCCGTGCCAAGCCTCCTGCAGAAGATGCGTGAAGCGCTCGCTCAGGGTCGCATCGAAGCGTTCGCGCGGCGCGAACACCAGGCAGGTGGCGAAGCGGCCGACCGGATCGCGGCGCGAGAACAGCGCGACGCGGCGGCGTTCCTGGAGCTGCAGGATGCCCAGCGCGTGCTTGTAGAGCGTGTCCTCGTCGATCTGGAACAGCTCGTCGCGTGGGTAGCTGTCGAGGATGGCGAGCAGCGCCTTGCCATCGTGGCTGTTGGGGTCGAGGCGGGCGCGCCGCAGCACGCTGTCGACCCGGCCGCGCAGCAATGGCACCTCGCGCACGGCGGCATGGTAGGCGGTCGAGGTGAAGAGCCCCACCAGCCGGCGTTCGCCCGTAACGCGGCCGTCGGCGTCATGCGTCTTCACGATGATGCAGTCCATCGGCCCGCTGCGGTGCACCAGCGACGGCCGGTCGGTCTTGACGATCATGAGCGGCCTCGGCCCGCGGGCGAAGCGCGACATCGGCTCGCCGCCCCCGAGTCCGCTCTCGAACAGCCGCACCTCGTCGCGCCGCAGGATTCCCAAGGCCGAGCCCGGGATCAGCTCGTAGCGCATGCCGCCGGGGTAGGCGGGATCCTCGGCGTAGCGATAGCGGCGATGGCCGAGGAAGGTGAAATGGTTCGACTCGAGCCAGCACAGGAACTCCTCCTGCTCGGCAAGCTCGGTGCCGTGGCCGGCCATCAGGTCCTCGAGCGCGTCGAGGCAGGCCTGGCGCATCGGTCGCCAGTCCTCGACCGCCATCCGTACCTCGCCCAGCACCCGGCTGAGGGCGGCGGCGAGATCGTCGAGCTGCAACCGGTCGGCCTGGCGATCGATCTCGATCTGCATCATCGATTCCGCCCGCGCGCGGTGCCCGGCCTCGCCCGTCACCTCGACCAGATCGCCGTCGAGGTCGCGGCGCGCCGCCATCACGGGATGGGCCAGCAGATGGACCGCGATCTCGCGGCGATTGAGCTCGTTGGTGATCGAGTCGACCAGGAACGGCATGTCGTCATTGACGATCTGGACCATCGTGTGCCGGCTTTCGAAGCCGTGGTCGGCCAGCGTCGGATTGAACACCCGGACCTTGGCGATGCCGGGCAGCCGGCGGCGGGCGAAGGCCAACAGACAGGCCGCGGCGGCGGCCCGCTGCTCCACCGGCGCTGCCGCGAGGTCCTTGTCGGCCACCCGCTGATAGAGGCGATGCGCGAACTGCGCCGTTTCCTCGCTGCCGGAATTCGCCACCGCGGCCGTGCAAATCGCCTCGAGTTCCGATATCCGCGGCGCCAATGCTGTCACAATACCCTCGTCCGATCTTGCGGCTTCGGGGCCGATGGTACGCTCGTCTGTGACAATCTGACGACGACGAGTTGGCGACGCCGGAAGTGCCCATCGCATCGACCCTTTCGACGGGTGCGCCAACGACGGCAGGCCGAATCGCTACGGTTTCTGTTTGGCGGCCAAAGATTCCGCGGAGAAGCGCGTTTTGTTCTCATTCCTTGCTGCGACTGCGAACAGTCCGGCTATGCCATGAGCTTAAAATTTTCGACGCCAATTTCTTGTCTCAAAGCAAAGGGTTAACTGCCAATTCTTCAGATTCACAGTTGGCGTATAAATTTGCCCATGACAGGCGCGCTCGCGCGACTATCATCAAGGGGTAGTGGGGACTGCGGAACAGGTCTCTACATGTAGGTGTCTTCCACAAACTGTTTTATCCACAGGTGTGGACAAGAAGAAAATGGGGGCCGCAAGTGTTTGATGTCGTTCAGGTTCGAAGCGGTGCGCGTGTTGTTACCGACTCCTCTCGGGACTCCCGTCTGACGGCCTTCGGCAAGGCCACCTTGACCGACCGGTATCTTCTGCCGGGCGAAAGCTACCAGGACATGTTCGCCCGCGTCGCCTCGGCCTATGCCGATGACGATGCGCATGCCCAGCGGCTCTACGATTACATCAGCAATCTCTGGTTCATGCCGGCGACGCCGGTGCTCAGCAACGGCGGCACGCAGCGCGGCCTGCCGATCTCCTGCTTCCTGAACGAGGCCACCGACTCGCTGGAAGGCATCGTCGGTCTCTGGAACGAGAATGTCTGGCTCGCCGCGCGCGGCGGCGGCATCGGCTCCTACTGGGGCAACCTGCGTTCGATCGGCGAGAAGGTCGGCATGAACGGCAAGACGTCCGGCGTCGTGCCCTTCATCCGGGTGATGGACTCGCTGACGCTCGCCATCTCCCAGGGCTCGCTGCGGCGCGGCTCGGCGGCGGTCTATCTGCCCGTCAGCCATCCCGAGATCGAGGAGTTCATCGAGATTCGCCGTCCGACCGGCGGCGATCCCAACCGCAAGGCGCTCAACCTCCATCACGGCCTGCTGATCTCCGACGCCTTCATGCGCGCGGTCGAGCACGACGAGGAGTGGGCGCTGGTCAGCCCGAAGGACGGCGCGGTGCAGCGCAAGGTCTCGGCGCGCTCGCTGTGGATCCGCATCCTGACGGCGCGCGTGGAGACCGGCGAGCCGTACCTGATCTTCGTCGATCACGTGAACAAGGCGATGCCCGAGCACCAGAAGCTCGCCGGCCTCACCATCAAGACCTCGAACCTGTGCAGCGAGATCACGCTGCCGACCGGCGTCGACCATCACG
>DATEID010000089.1:0-5416 GCA_035279245.1 Reyranella sp. | reverse complement strand
GCGACAGCGTCGTGGCTGGTGGGGGCGGAGAAGCTCGCGGCAGCGAACGGGGTCAAGTTCCTGCTGGCGATCGCGCCGATGGCGTCGGTCGATCCAGACTATGCGGCCTACTGGAAGCCCTGGCCGCGCTTCTACAGCCAGAACCGCCGCCGCGAGGCGTCGCGCCGCGCGCTGCTCGCCGCGCTCGACAAGCGCGGCCTGCATCCGATCGATCTCGCCCAGGACCTGCAGGGCGTGCCGGGCACCTACCGGGTGACCGATGGCCACTGGACCGAGCTCGGCACATCCATCGTGGCCAAGCGGGTCGCCGCCGAACTGGCGAAGATGCGAGAGGGCGTGGCGCCGCCGCCGCGGGCGGTCGGGCAATAGCGACGCACTCGCCAAAGAAGAGCCCGCCGAGCTGATCAGGCCGGACGGGCTCGAGGTATCGAGAGGCTTCAACGCTCCGCGGTCCACAGGGGAGAATGAGTGGGCCGCGACATGCCGCCGTCTCCGTTGGCGGCGACTCTGCTGTAGGCCCGAACGCAGAACGACTCCATTGGCGATCGATTTCGCGGCTGCCGCGATTTGGTTTCGTGCGTTTCACCTCGCCGCTACCGTCGGTCCGACCAGCCGTTGATCCTGCTCGGCAAAGGGCAGAGGATTTCGCCCGGGGATCGCGGGGAAGGAGCGCACATGCTGAAGCATATCGATCACGTCACGGTGGCAGTGTCCGACCTCGCCGCCGCGCGACGCTTCTTTGGTCTGCTCGGCTTCGAGGAGGACAAGGCCGTGGTGATCAGCGGTCCGGTCATGGATCGTTACATGGGGGTGAAGGACATCGAGGCCGACCATGTCACGCTGTTCCTCAAAGGCGCCTCGCCGCGCTGCGAGGTGCAGATCCTGCATTACCGCCGGCCCGACGCGCGGCCCGATCCGAATGCCGATCGCCTCGACCGGCTGGGCTACAACCACATGTGCTTCGCGACGTCCGATATCGACGACATGATCGCGCGCCTGACGCAGGCCGGCGTGCGCCTGCGCAACGAGCCGATGGTCTTCCACGACCGCAAGCTGGTCTTCCTGGAAGGCCCCGAGGGCATCGTCGTCGAGCTTGCCGAGTGGAGGTAGCGTCGCCGGTCAGCGGGCCGTCGCCACGTCCGGTTCGGGGCGCAGGAAGCCCTTGGACAGGGCGTGGTAGATGCCTTCGGGGCAGACGAGCCGCGAGGCGAGGTAGGCGATCAGCGCCGCCGCCATGAGCGGGATCACCATCGCATGGTTCTCGGTCATCTCGGTCACGATCACGAAGGCGGTGATCGGCGCCTGCACGACGCCCGCGAAGTAGGCCACCATGCCGAGCAGGATGATCGCGTCGAACGGCGCGCCCGGGAATAGATGCGCGATGTTGGCGCCGAGCCCTGCACCCACCGCCAGCGAGGGGGAGAAGATCCCGCCGGGAATGCCGCTGATTGTCGAGAAGGTGGTGGCGGCGAACTTCAGCAGGCCGAAGTGCCAGGGAAGCGGCACGCCGCCCTCAAGCGCCGCCTTCACGTGGACATAGCCCGTGCCGTAGATCGTGTCGCCGGAAGCGATCCCGCACAGCGCCACGGCGAAGCCGCAGGCGGCGGCGAAGGGCAGGCGATATTGCTTGATCGATTGGCCCAGCAGACCGGGAAGGCCGCGCGCCACGGCGATCACGATGCGGCTGAACAGCCCGCCGGCGAGTCCTCCAAGCGCGCCACAGACGGGCACGGCCAGCCAATCGACGCCCGTGCGCAACATGGTAGGGCTGGTGCCGAAGTAGGCGTAGTTGCCCACGAGCGCGAGCGAGGTGAGGCCGGCCGCGATCACCGAGGCGATGACGAGCCCGCTGGTGCGTGTCTCGAACGCGCGGCTCATCTCCTCGATCGCGAAAACGATGCCGGCGAGCGGCGTGTTGAACGCTGCCGCCACGCCCGCGGCCGCCCCGGCCAGGATCAAGCCGGGTTGGCGCCGTGGCGACAGACGGCCGATCGCGAACATGATCGAGGCGCCGACCTGGACGGTCGGTCCTTCGCGGCCCGCCGATGCCCCGCATAGCAGGCCGAGCAAGGTCAACAGCACCTTGCCGACGGCGACGCGGATCGAAACCAGGCTGCCGCGTGCCGCCTGGTCGTCGAGCTCGCGTGCGGCGATCGCCTGCGGGATGCCGCTGCCTTGCGAGTTCTGGAAGTAGCGATTGGTCAGGAAGACCGCGAGCATGAAGCCCAGCGGCGTGACGATCAGCGACGCGAAGCGCCACCGGCCCACCAGCAGGGCGAATGCCGCCTGTACCTGGTCGGCCAGCAGTGCGAGCGCAACGGCGCTCGCGCCGACTGTGATGCCGCCCAGCAGAAAGACAATCCGCCGCTGCCAGCGCGCCCACGTCACCCGCATGAGCCGCCGATAGCGGTCCGTCCGAAGCCATCTCATGCCGAACGCTCCTACCACAGCCCGACGACTACGGCTTGCGAGGTCGAAACGGGAACGGACCCCATACGTTGACAGGTGCCAAAATGCTGTATTTGCAGTGTTTTACTTATGTACAGTCTGTGGATCGAGGGGATTACGAGGGGTTTTCCATGGCTGTACGGCCCTCATGGGAAGGCCATTTGCGCCTTTCCCTGGTGACCTGCCCGGTCGCACTCTATGCGGCGACGACCGAGGCGGAAACGATCCGCTTCAATCTGATCAATCCCGAGACGAACAATCGCGTGAAGATGAAGACCGTCGATGCCGTCACCGGCGACGAGCTGGCGCGCGGCGATCTCGTCAAGGGATTCGAGATTGCCAAGGGCGAATACGTCCTGCTCGACAAAGAGGATTTCGAGAGCGTGAAGCTCGAAAGCACGCGCACGATCGACATCGAGAAGTTCGTGCCGCAAGCTTCCATCGACCGGCTCTACTGGGACACGCCCTACCATCTCGTGCCGGGCGGCAAGACGGGCATCGAGGCGTTTGCCGTGATCCGCGAGGCGATGGAGCATAAGAAGACGGTGGCGATCGGCCGTCTCGTTCTCGGCACGCGCGAGCGCATCTGCGCCATCGAGATCGAGGACAACGGCCTCGTACTGACGACGCTGCGCACTGCCGCGGAGGTCAGGGCGATGGACCAGATCCCGTCGCCCGAGCTGCCCAAGGCCGACAAGCGCATGCTCGAGATCGCCGAGAAGATCATCGACCAGCAGGCCGGCGACTTCGATCCGTCCGAATTCGACGACCGTTACGAAGACGCCTTGCGCGCCCTGATCGAGGAGAAGAAGAAGGGCCACAAGCCGGTGCGGCCGGCCAAGCCCGCCAACGACGACAAGGTGATCGACCTGATGGAGGCGTTGCGCAACAGCCTCAAGGGCAAGAGCGCCAATGTCTCAAGCTCTGCCGGCAATGCGCCCCGCTCCGCGCCGGCCAAGGACCGGCGGACGGCCAAGAAGCCGACCGGCCGGAGGGCGGCATAACATGGGCGCGCAACTTCCCTTGCCGGCTGGTTGGGCCATCCGCCACTTGACCAGCGGTGGCGATCCGCGCGAGCGGCTCGATGCATTGGCTCATGACAAGCTGGAGGCCAGGCGGGAGATCCGGCAGATCCTCGATCGCCTCGCCGGGAAGCATGGCCTCGCACCCCGGGAGATCGACCGCGCGGTGCAAGGCTATCTGGACGACATGCTGAACGACGTCGTCTTCGAAGTGGAACGCGATCTCGGCCGTACGATCGCGGCAGACGACCGCTGACTCCGAGCGCTCCGACGAACTGGCATCGCTGACAGCGCCGTCATCGCGAAATGAGTGACCCGCGATGACGGCGTTGTATTTGTTCCGCCTCGGCTAGAAGCCGAGCGGCTGGGTTATGCGAGTCCAGCGGCCTCCCTTCACCTCGGCAAGGAATGACGAGTTCGCGCCTTGGTGGGTCTTCGGCCCGAAGTTGATCTCCGGTCCTCCGAAGATGTCGTGGTAGCCCTTGATTGCCTCCATGCCGGCAATGAAGCTGTCGAGTGTCAGGTTCTTGCCGGCGTTCTGAAAGGCCTTCACGGTGAGATCGGCGGCGACATAGCCGTACACCGCACCGATGTTGGGATCGATGTTGAACTTGGCCTTGTACTGCTTCACGAAGTTGGCGACGGAAGCGACCTTGCTGTCGGCATAGGGCATCTCGGTGAGACCCATGCCGTAAAAACCCTCCATGCCCGGCGCGGCGCCGACCACGAGATCGTAGGTGGCCGCCGAGCCGAGGAAGGTGACATCGTTCCAGCCCTCCTTACGGGCGGCCGTATAGGGAACGATGGTGTCACGCACGATCGTGCCCATGGCGACCAGGTCGCACCCCGCCGACTTGAGCTTGGTGAGCGAGGCGGTGAAGTCCTGGTCGGTCGGCTTGTGCGCCGTCATCTCGACGATCTTGATGCCGAGCTTCTTGGCCTGCTCCTCCGCGCCCTCGACGATCTCCTTGCCGAAGTCCGTGTCCTGGTACATCACGCAAAGCTTCTTCTTGCCCTGCTTCGTGACCAGGTAGTTGATGCCCGAACGGATCTGGTCGACGTAGGTCGCCCCGGCGATGAACTTCAGCCGGTTGAACGGCTCGTACATCGATCGCGCCGAGGAGAGCGGGAAGAGATTGGGAACGCCCGCCGCGAACTGTTCCTTGAAGCAGGCATTGTTCATCGGCGTGCCGAGCGGGGCGATGAAGGCGAACACCTTGTCGCGGTTGATGAGCTTGTTGCAGGCCTGCACCGCCTTCGGCACCTGATAGGCCTGGTCCTCGACGATCACCTTGATCTTGCGCCCATCGACGCCGCCCTGGGCGTTGACTTCCTCGAAGCGCATCTTGACCGCATTGGACGAGGACACGCCGTAGGTCGCGGCGACGCCGGAAAGATCGGTGTGCATTCCCAGCACGATCTCGTTCGCGGTCACGCCGCGGGTCTGGGCCGATGCGCCCCCCGCGCCGGCGGCCATCGCCACGACGGCCGCCAGCGCCGCTATTCTTGCCGATTGTCTCATTTCTTCCTCCCGTTGGGTTTCCTCAATCGTGGCCTGTCCCGAAGGACTAGGCCGCTTCCACGTACATGCCGTCGATCAGGCTCTTGTACTTCTCGTTCACGTACTTGCGCTTGAGCTTCATGGTCGGAGTCAGCTCCTCGTCCTCGGCGGTGAGCTGCTGCTCGATCAGCCGGAACTTCTTGACCGTCTCCACCCGCGCGAAGTTCTGGTTCACCCGCTCGATCTCGGCCGCAATCAGCTCGATCACCTCGCGTGTGCGGCAAAGCGAGGTGAAGTCGGTGAATGGGACGTTGCTGTCCTGAGCGTACTTGGCGACGTTCTCATAGTCGATCATGACCAGGCAACTGAGGAACTTGCGGCGGTCGCCGATCACGACCGCATCGGAGATGTAGGGCGAGAACTTGAGCTGGTTCTCGATCTCCGA
>DATEID010000088.1:0-10403 GCA_035279245.1 Reyranella sp. | reverse complement strand
TCTTGATGCGGCGTCGCGCAGTCGGCGCGCGTCACATGATCAAGCGCGGCGTCGGGCGGGCGCGACCAGTGCTCGCTGGTCTCCGCCGGACGCATCAACTCGGCAATCAGGCGCCGTCGCGCCGCGTCGCCTGGCTGGCCGGGCCAGTCGGCGACCGCCTTGCGCTCGATCGCGAAGGCGGCGAGCAGTTCCTTGAGGCCGAACTGCGGATGCGTCGGTTCGAGCTTGGCCCAGCTTTCGTCGTCCATCTCGCGATCGAGCCCGGGCAGCACGACGGCGCCCTGTGGCAAGCTGGCGATGACAGTCAAAAGCTCACGCGTCGCCGGCTGCGAACCGGTCGAACCGGCGGCGATCACCGGCGTCGTTGGCGGCCCTGCCTGCCACCGGGCGGCCCGAGCGCGGATGGCCGCCGTACGCCGCGCGATCGCGTCGATCTGGCCGCGCTCTTTCAAGACCCGCGGCCAAGCCTCGCCGACGATGGCCAGAAACTCCAGCGTGCGTTGCCAGTGGCTGGCGAAGTTGCCGTCTACAAGCGTCGCGAGCTTCTCGAACGGCACACCGTCGATGGCGAGCTCGTCAACCAGGCGGCCGAGCTCTCGGGCCAGCGACAGCGCCTGCGCCGCCGACTGGGCGATCGGCTGGCCCTGTTCGTCCTTGAAGGCGCGCACCAGCTCCGCGAGCAGAGCCTCGCGCGTGGCCGCATCGATCGCCGGCGGCAAGGTGAGGGCGGCGTCGCCGTCCGCCATCTCGCTCCAGTCGCTTTCGTCGAGGTCGCCGATGGGCGCGAAACGCGGCAGGATCGTGGGCTTGCCGCCGGTGGCGCGCAGGAACGCCTCGCTGATCGCACGCACCGAGCGCCGCGTCGGCAACAGGATCAGGACATCGGCCAAGGCCAGCGGATCGTCGCCGTGCCCGGCCAGTACGCCGCGCGCCAGCTCGTCGGCGAAGCGACGGTCCATGCCGATGGTGAAGACGCCTCTCATGCCAGGGCTTTCTCGGCTTCGGTCAGCGCTTGCGGCGTGCCGACATGGAACCACCGGCCGTCATGGACCAACCCATGGAGCCGACCCGTCCTCTCCGCGCGCATCCAGAGCTTCAGCAGAGAGAAGGGGCCGTCGGGCGAGTCGCGAAACAGACGGGCGTCGCAAACCGAAACGCTCGCGAAAAGATATGGCGCACGATCGGCATCGCCGCGATAGCAGGCGCGACCCTCCGCATCGAGGAAGTAGTCGCCGTGGTCTTTCGCTTCGCGCCCGATGGCGGTCTCCAGTGGATGGAGCAGCAGCAATGCGTCCATGTGTCGAGGATTCCATGCGTCGGCCATGCGGTCCAACATCGGCACAGGGCCATCGCTCCACAGGCCGTCGCCATTCAGGACGAAGAACGGGCCGCTGCCCAGCAGCGGCAACGCATTCTTCACGCTGCCGCCGGTTTCGAGCAGGCGGTCCTCGTGCACGATGGCGGCGCGTCCGGCGAGATGCGCCGCGATCTGCGCGCCAAGGTGGTGGACGTTGACGACGATCCGGCGGACTCTATGCGCGGCGAGGCGGTCGATGGCCCGATCCAGCAGCGAGCGGCCGGCGACGGGCAGAAGCGGTTTGGGGATCGTGTCGGTCAGCGGACGCATCCGCTCGCCGCGCCCGGCCGCCAGGATCATGGCGGTCTCGATCATGCGGCGCCGATCCGGCGCAGGTCCGGCGGCAGCAGCCGGTCGACCCAGTCGCGCAACGGTTCCAGTGCTTCGTGTTGCAAGGCGCGCTCGAACAGACGCCAGACACGCGGCAGGTGCGGCAGGTACCCGGGCTTGCCGTCGCGCTTCCACAGACGGACGAACAGGCCGATCACGCGGGCGTGGCGCTGGGCCGCCATGAGCGCAAAACCAGTTCGAAAATCCGCGGCATCGAGACCCGTTGCGCCGACATAGCGGCCCAGGCAGGCATCGTGGACGGCCGATGAGACGTCGCGACGCGCGTCCTCGATCAGCGAGACGAGATCGTAGGAGGGATGTCCGCGCTGCGCGTCCTGGAAGTCGAGCAGGCCGCAGGCGCGGACGCCCGGCCGGTTCGGCAGCCAGATCAGGTTGTCCTTGTGGTAATCGCGCAGCAGCAGCGCTTCGGCCATTGGCGGGAGATGGCCGAGACAAACGCGCCATGCCGCGCGATAGGCTTCGATCTCTTCTGCTGGTGTTGGGCGGCCGGTTACCGCTGGCAGATACCATTCCGGCAGCAGCATCGCGGCGTCGATCAGAGCCTCGCCGGCATAGGCGCCGAGATCCGGCAACAGGCCGTGATCGGGTGCGGCATGCAACGCCGCCAGCACGTCGGTGGCGCGCTCGTACAGTTCAGCCTCGTCGCCACCCCGCTCCAGAACGCAGGCGTAGGTGTCGTCCCCCAGGTCTTCCAACAGGAGGAATCCACGTTCCGGATCCTCTCCCAAAATCTTGGGTGCGCTCAGGCCAAGGGAAAGAAGATGCCGCGCGATTCGTACGAAGGGCCGTACGTCTTCCTGCGGTGGCGGGGCGTCCATCACGACTGCCGTGCCCTTTGAAGCATGCAACCGAAAGTATCGACGGAAGGAGGCATCGCCTGCCAGCAGCGTCTCCCTTGTCTGGCCCCAGCCCGAGCACGCGATGAAGTCTGCGCGCAGCGCCGCCCGATCAGACATCGGCCAACCGGTCCTCGCCTTGCAAGGTTGCCCGCCGGCCTTCGCCTTCGATGGCCAGTGTCACGGTGAGCCGCTCCTCAGGCAGCAGCGTGCCCAGCCGCTCGGCCCATTCCACCAGCACGATTCCGTCGGCACGTGCTTCCTCCCAGCCGAGCTCGAACACCTGCTGCGCTTCCTCCAGTCGATAGAGATCGAAGTGCCAAAAGACGCCTTTGGCCGTGTCGTAGACCTCCACCAGGGTGAAGGTCGGGCTGGGCACCACGAGCGCCGCGTCGTCCGCCGCAGCGCGCAGGATGGCGCGCGCGAGGGTGGTCTTCCCGGCGCCGAGGCCGCCTTCGAGGGCGACCACATCGCGTGCCCGCAACCGGCCCGCGAGCGCCGCACCCAGGCGCTCCGTCGCGGCCTCGTCAGGCAGGGACAAATAAAAAGTCGGCATCTTTCGACGCCGACTTCTAGCATGCCATGCCCTGTGGGAAGTTACCCAATGCCAGCCAGCGAACCGGCGGCGTTTCGGACACGAGACCCCATCAGGCGCTAGTAGCGGTAGAGATCGCTCTTGAAGGGGCCCGCCTCGGGGACGCCGATGTATTTTGCCTGGTCGGGCCGGAGCTTGGTGAGGCGGGCGCCGACCTTCTCGAGATGCAGCGCCGCCACCTTCTCGTCGAGCGCCTTCGGCAGGGTATAGACCTTCTTCTGGTACTTGCCGGGATTGGCGAAGATCTCGACTTGCGCCAAGGTCTGGTTGGAGAAGGACGCCGACATCACGAAGCTCGGATGGCCGGTGGCGTTGCCGAGATTCACCAGCCGGCCTTCGGACAGGACGATGATGCGCTTGCCGTCGGGGAACTCCACCTCGTCGACTTGCGGCTTCACGTGATGCCACTTGAAATTGCGCAGGCCCCCGATCTGGATCTCGCTGTCGAAGTGGCCGATGTTGCAGACGATGGCGCGGTGCTTCATCGCCTTCATATGGTCGAGCGTGATCACGTCGACATTGCCTGTGGCGGTGACGAAGATGTCGGCCTTGGGTGCGGCCTCTTCCATGGTCACGACCTCGTAGCCCTCCATCGCCGCCTGCAAGGCGCAGATCGGATCGATCTCGGAGACCATGACGCGGCAGCCGGCCTGGCGCAGCGACGCGGCGGAACCTTTGCCCACGTCGCCGAAGCCCGCGACCATGGCGACCTTGCCGGCCATCATCACATCGGTGCCGCGGCGGATGCCGTCGACCAGCGATTCGCGGCAGCCGTAAAGATTGTCGAACTTCGACTTGGTGACCGAGTCGTTCACGTTGATGGCAGGCCACAGCAGGCGGCCTTCCTTCTCCATCTGGTAGAGACGATGCACGCCCGTCGTCGTCTCCTCGGTGACGCCGCGGATCGCGGCGCCGAGCTTGGCGTACCAGCCGGGCTTTGTCTTATTGGTCCGGGCGATCGTCTTGTAGAGGACTTCCTCCTCCTCATTGGTGGGCTTGGCGATCAGCGACGGATCCTGCTCGGCGCGGATGCCGAGATGGACCAGCAGGGTCGCATCACCGCCGTCATCCAAAATCATATTGGGCTCGCCGCCATCACCCCATTCGAAGATCTTGTGGGTGTAGTTCCAATAGTCCTCGAGGCTCTCGCCCTTGACCGCGAACACCGGCGTGCCCGACTTGGCGATTGCCGCGGCGGCGTGGTCCTGCGTCGAGTAGATGTTGCAGGAGGCCCAGCGGACGTCGGCCCCCAGGGCCTTCAAGGTCTCGATCAGCACCGCGGTCTGGATGGTCATGTGGAGCGAGCCGGCGATGCGCGCTCCCTTGAGCGGCTTCTTCGCGCCGTATTCCTTGCGGATCGCCATCAGGCCGGGCATCTCGGTCTCGGCCATGTCGATTTCCTTGCGGCCCCAGTCGGCGAGCTCGATATCCTTGACGACGTAGTCCTGTGCTTTGCTGGCGGCCATGCGGCGCTCCGACGGTTTGGCGATGGAAGAGGCCGTGTCTTATCAGCGCCCCGCCGCCGCCTCAACGCACCCCATCAACATATAAGCAAGAATTTATGCCGATATAGGCGGGACTTTATGTTCGCCGACCGTCGGGGATGAAACGGGTACGTCACGGTGAGGTTGTGTCATCCCGAGCGCAGCGAGGGATCTTTGATCGGCGTTGCTAAAGATCCCTCGCTACGCTCGGGATGACACCGCAGTCGTTGGCGTCTGATCTTGTTTCTTGTTAGTGGCGCACTTCTATGACTACAGATACGGTTGCAGGAGCCGCGCGGCGCTGTTACGCAGGCGAAGGAGCAGCGGGTCGGCGTCGAGCGCGGAGAGGTCGAGTCGGGTGCCGGTATGCGTGGCTTCCGACAGCCGCCGGGCGAACTCGGCATCGTGGATCTCGACATTGAGCTCGAAGTTCAGCCGGAAGCTTCGCGTATCCCAATTGGCGCTGCCGATCAGCGACCAGCTATCGTCGATCGTCATGAGCTTGGAATGGTCGAACGGCGGCGGCAGCAGCCAGACCCGGCAGCCTGCCTCGAGCAGGTTCCGCATCGGCACGCGCCGCGCCCAGTCGAGCACGACATGGTTGGAGCGTTCCGGCACCACGATATCGACGACGATGCCGCGCATGGCGGCGAGCCCCAGCGCCGTCGTCAGGACCTCGGGCGGCAGGAAATAGGGCGTCACGACGCGGATCGAACGGCGGGCGCACGAGATCGCATGCAGCGCCACGAACTCGATCTGCTCGAGGTCCTCGTCCGGCCCCGAGGTGACGGCGCGCGCGACCACGTCGCCGACTGCCTTTAGGTCGGGAAACCAGTCCTCGCTCAGGAGCTTCTCACCGGCGGTGAACAGCCAGTCGTCGGCAAACGCCTCGGCAAGCTGCTCCACGACCGGCCCTTCAATGCGAAAGTGCGTGTCGCGCACCGGATGCGGCGGGTTGGATGCCAGCAGGTTCTCGCGGCCGATATTGATGCCGCCGACGAAGGCAGTTCGGCCGTCGACCACCATGAGCTTGCGGTGGTTGCGCAGGTTCAGGAATGGCATGCGCCAGGGGAAATACGAATGCAGGAAGCGCGCGGCGGGCACGCCGGCCTTGCGCAGCCGCTGGTAGGCCGCGTTGACGAAGTAGCCGCTGCCGATGCCGTCCAGCAGCACGCGCACCTGCACGCCCCTGTCCTTCGCGCGCGCCAACGCGTCGATAAAAGGCCGGCCGGCGAGATCGTCGCGGAAGATGTAGCTCGCAAGCCCGATGCTGCGCCGCGCCCCGTCGATCGCCTGGAGCATCGCCGGATAGGCCTCGTCGCCGTTGCGCAGCAGCTCGGCGCTGTTGCCCGACTCGGCCGACAGCCCGGTAAGCCGTCCGATCGCATATTCGAGCGGAGTCAACGGATCCGCCGCCGGATCGCCCGGTTCGGTCTGGTCGACCGCGAAGAGCCGCGAGCGCTCGCGCCGCAATCGGCGGGCGCGCCGCTTCACGCGGTTCACCCCCATGGCGAAGTAAAGCAGGCCGCCGATGAAGGGCGACAGCCACGCGATCCCCATCCAGGAGATCGCCGCGCCCACGTTGCGCTTGTAGAGCAGGACGTGAACCGTCACCCAGGCCGCGATGACGACATGCGCCAGCGCGGCCGCTTCGGTGACGAGCCAGACCAGGTGTTCGGTCACACGACCATCGCGTCAGGCTCAGGCGGCCGCCTTGATCGCCTTGCCGGTGATCTCGATGATCTCGTCGATCTGGATCTTCTCGACGATGAGCGGCGGCGACATGGCGATGCAGTCGCCGGTCTGGCGCACCATCAGGCCGAGCTCGAAGGCCTTCACGAAGGTGTCGAAGCCGCGCGCGGCCGGTGCATCCTTGCGTGGCTCGAGGTCGATGCCGGCGGCGAGGCCGAGATTGCGGATGTCGGTGATGCCCGCGCCCTTCAGCGAATGCACGCCGTCCTCCCAGTACTTGGAGAGATCGGCGGCGCGCTGGAACAGGCCCTCGTTCTTGTAGATGTCGAGCACCGCGGACGCCGCGGCGCAGGCCAGCGGATGAGCCGAGTAGGTGTAACCGTGGAACAGCTCGACGGCGTTCTCCGGCCCGTTCATCAGCCCGTCATAGACGTGCTTGCGCACGAACACGCCGCCCATCGGCACCGTGGCGTTGGAGATGCCCTTGGCCACCGTCATCAGGTCGGGGATGACGCCGAAATACTCGGCGGCGAAGCCGGTGCCGAGACGGCCGAACCCGGTGATGACCTCGTCGAAGATCAAGAGGATGCCGTGCTTGTCGCAGATCTCGCGCAGGCGCTTCAGGTAGCCCTTGGGCGGCGGCAGGTAGCCGGTCGAGCCGGCACAGGGCTCGACGATGACGGCGGCGATGGTGGAGGCATCATGCAGCGCCACGATACGCTCCAGCTCGTCGGCCAGCTCGACGCCGTGCTCGGGCTCGCCGCGCGAGAAGGCATTGCGTTTGAGGTCGTGGGTGTGCGGCAGGTGGTCGACGCCCGGCAGCATCGCGCCGAACCATTTGCGATTGTTCACCATGCCGCCAACCGAAATGCCGCCGAAGCCGACACCGTGATAGCCGCGCTCGCGGCCGATGAAGCGGGTGCGCGTGCCCTGGCCGCGCGCGCGCTGGAAGGCGAGCGCGATCTTGAGGGCCGAGTCGACCGCCTCGGAGCCGGAGTTGCAGTAGAAGGCATGATTCAGATCGCCCGGCAGCATGGCGGCGTGCCGCGCCGCAAGCTCGAACGACTTCGGGTGCCCCATCTGGAAGGACGGCGCGTAGTCCATCTCCTCGAGCTGCTGGGCGATGGCAGCCTTGATCTCCTCGCGGCCGTGGCCGGCGTTGACGCACCAGAGGCCGGCGGTGCCGTCGATCACCTTGCGGCCGTCCGGGGTCCAGTAATGAACGCCCTTGGCTTTGGCCAGCAGCCGCGGATTCTTCTTGAACTGCCGGTTCGCCGTGAACGGCATGAAGAAGGCGTCGAGATTGTTGGCGGTGGGCTTGGCGCTGGGCGAGGACATGATGAAACCTTTGCAGAAGATCGACCTGAATTAATCTATCACCTGTCCCGACGCGCGGCCATGTGGCCCCCTCATCCTCGTTTGAGAATTTCTGGGGCCTTTCGGGTAGGGATCAGAGGAGCCCACCAAAAGAAACAACGATCGGACACTCAGCCACAGCCGTGGCATGCCGAGCGTAGCGAGGGATCTTTAGCAGCGCTGACCAAAGATCCCTCCCTTCGGCTTCGCTCAGGGCAGGCACTGCGCTCGGCATGACACAGCCTTACCTTAACGTGCTCGTTCCATCCTCGAGGGTCGCAACACCGGTGAGCAACCCCAGTGGCGCTCATGCTTTTCCGGACCGTGGGCACCTGCCCTGAGCTCGTCGAAGACCCCGGGACCGCTCATGAGCCCTTCGGATGACCTCAGGGCGGGCGCGCAGGATGCATGCGGTCCCGGGCTACTTCGTCACGTCGACCACCACGCGGCCCCTCACCTCGCCTTTCAGGATTTTCGGCGCCAACGCCATCAGGTCGGAGAGGCCGGCCTCGCTCACGGTGCTGTCGAGCTTGTCGAGCGGCAAGTCGGTCGCCAGCTTGCGCCACGCCTCCTCGCGCGGCGCCTTGGGCAGCATCACCGAGTCGATGCCGTAGACCGTCACGCCGCGCAGAATGAACGGCAGGATCGAACCCGGAAAAGCCGCGCCGCCGGCGAGACCGCATACCGCCGCCGCACCGCCGTACTTCAGTTGCGCGAGCGCCCGGGCGAACATCACGCCCGACACCGTGTCGACGATGCCGGCATAGCGCTCCGACAAAAGCGGCCGGTCGGGCGCCTCGGTCAGCTCCCTGCGGTCGATGATGGTCGCGGCGCCCAGCGACTGCAAATAGGGCGTTTCCTGCGGCCGCCCGGTGGCGGCGACCACTTGGTAGCCCAGCCGCGCCAGGATCGCGACCGCGACGGAACCGACACCGCCGGCCGCGCCGGTCACCAGCACCTCGCCCGCTTCGGGCCGCACGCCGTGCTTTTGCAAGGCCATCACGCAAAGCATGGAGGTGTAGCCCGCCGTGCCGATCGCCATCGCGCGCTTGGTCGAGAGCGATGGCGGCAGCTTCACCAGCCACTCGCCCTTGACGCGCGCCTTGGTGGCGTAACCGCCCCAATGCAGCTCGCCGACCCTCCAGCCGTTCAGCACCACCTTGTCGCCTGGCTTGAAGGCGGGATTGTCCGACGCCTCGACTGTCCCCGCGAGATCGATACCGCCGACATGCGGCCAGGTCTTCACCAGGCCACCGCCGGTCGTCAGCACCAGCCCGTCCTTGTAGTTCAGCGTCGAATACTCGACCGCCACCGTTACGTCGCCCGCAGGCAGGCGCGCGTCGTCCAACGTCTCGACCGCCCCGCTCACCTTGCGGTCGGCCCCCTGGGTCAGGACAAGCGCGCGAAACGACATGCGGAACTCCTTCGATTGAGGCTGATCAGTTTCCGCTGTGTTGTATCAGCCCGGCAGACGATGGGCGACATCGGCTGCGATGGCCCGGGCAAATATCTCAGCGCCTCCTCCAGCGGCGCGAAACTGCAACGGACAGGTTCGATGACGGCCGCAGACATGTGGTCTCCGACAAAACCCGGTGCCATGACGCCGCAGCTCCGATCGAACCATAGTCCGTAATGCGAACTTCGTTGACTTTGTCCATGCCGGCCAATGCAACAGGCGTACGATCGATCCAAGTGGAAACGAACGATGGTTCACCATGATGAGCCAACGAAATCTCCGGAGGAGGTCCGCATGTCATCGTCGAATCAGGATCCGAGTGGCATCGTTGTCACTCCGCTGACGCTGCATATCGGGGCGGAGATCAGCAATCTGGACCTCAAGAAGCCGCTTCCGCCGGCGCAGCTGAAGGCCGTGCGGGATGCGCTGCTGAAATGGAAAGTGGTGTTCTTTCGCGGCCAGCACCTGGACCACGCGCAGCATGTGGCGATGGCGCGGCAGTTCGGGGAGTGCACGATCGGCCACGCCGTGTTCGGCCACATCGATCAGTATCCGGAGATCTATTCGGTCGCCAAGAACCGCACCGCCAATTCCGATCGCGGATCGATGATGGTGACGCCGTGGTCCGGTTGGCACACAGACATCACTGCCGCGGTAAATCCGCCCGCCGGCTCGATCCTACGCGGCGTGACGATCCCGCCCTATGGCGGCGACACGTTCTGGACCAACCTCGCCGTGGCCTATGCCGGCCTGTCCGAGCCCATGCGGGCTTTCATCGACGGGCTGCGGGCCATTCACGCCTTCGAGCCGCGCGGCAACGCGAACGCCACTGCCGAGTACAACGAACGGGTGAAGCGCCGCGCGCTGCGCAGCGAGCATCCGCTGGTGACCGTTCATCCGGAAACCGGGGAGCGGGTTCTGTTCGTCAGCCCGTCCTTCCTGAAGTCGATCGTCGGCATGACCCCGCGCGAGAGCCAGAAGATCCTGGAACTGCTGTGGGAGCATATAGCGCGGCCGGAATATACCGTTCGCTTCAAGTGGAACGCCGGCGACATCGCGTTCTGGGACAATCGCGCGACCTCGCACCTGGCGCCGACCGACATCTTCTCTTCCGACTTCGACCGTCAGCTCTATCGCATCACCCTCGTGGGCGAACCCTGCGTCGGTGTCGACGGACGGAAGTCGGTGTCCATCGAGGGCTTCCCGATCCTGTCCGTCGAGCACGAGCTCCGCATGCAGGCTCAGGCCGCGGACTAACCAAGGGCGGGCACAGGAG
>DATEID010000087.1:0-3087 GCA_035279245.1 Reyranella sp. | reverse complement strand
TGGACGGCACGTCGCGGGCGATGGTCGACGGGAAGCGGCCGATGCGGGCGAAGTGCAGCGCCTGCTCGTCGATGTCGCTGGCGAAGATCTGCAGCTTGGGCGCGTTCTGGGTCTTGGGCGTGTGCTCGCGCAGCAGGATGGCGATCGAATAGGCTTCCTCCCCGGTCGAGCAGCCCGGCACCCAGACGCGCACCGTGTCCTCGGCGTCCTTGCCGTCGAACAGCCTGGGGATCGCCTCGCGCTCCAGCGCCTCGAAGGCCGGCGGATCGCGGAAGAAGTTGGTGACGCCGATCAGCAGGTCCTGCAGCAGCAGGTCGAGCTCCTGCGGTTCCTTGCGCAGCCGCTCGATGAAGTCGGGCACTTCGTCGATCTGCAGGACCTGCATGCGGCGCTGGATGCGGCGCGCCACCGTCTTGTCCTTGTAGCCGCTGAAATCGTGCCCGGTGCGCACGCGCAGGAGCGTCGCGATCTGCGCAAGATGATCGGCCGCCTCCTGGCGCACGCCGTCCGGCCCCTTGCGGCCGTCGATGCTGGTGAGGTGGCGGAAATAGTCGTTGATCTTGGCCGGGATCTCGTCGAGCGGCAGCACGAAATCGACCATGCCGGTGCGCACCGCGCTGCGCATCATGCCGTCGTACTCGGCGCCCTCCTGGGCGATGGTGAGACCGCCCTCCTCCTTGATGGCGCGCAGCCCGACCGTACCGTCGCTGCCGGTGCCGGAGAGGATGATGCAGGCGGCCAGCTCGCCCTTGGCGCGGGCCAGCGACTGGAAGAAAAGATCGATCGGGGTGCGCTGCCCGCCGCGCTGCTGCACGACCGGCCCGAGTTGGAGATGGCTGTCGAGGATGGTCAGCGTCTTGTTGGGCGGAATCACATAGATATGGTCCCGCTCGATGGCGACATGATCGGTCGCCTCGACCACCGGCAGCTCTGCGGCGCGATCGAGCAGGTCGGTCAGGATGCTTTCGTGCGTGGGGTCGAGATGCTGGACGATCACGAAGGCGACGCCCGAGCCCTCCTTGAACAAGGGCAGGAGTGCCTCCAGGGCGCCGATCCCTCCTGCCGATGCGCCGATGCCGACGACGGGAATGCTCGTGGAAGGAGGCTGATCCGGCAGGTCCTTCTCCCTAGGCTTCTTGCTCATCCTTCGACACGCCCTGCTGCTGCGCCTTGGTTAGCACTTCCCCATTCGCTTCGCCATTGCGCATCAGCGACCTCAGGAGTCGCGCACCGTCGTCGTATTCCGCGGCCCGTCGCGCGAGCTGATCGGCGAGCGATGTCCGGCCGGACTGGCGCTCGTATTCGGCCATGCGCCGGGCGAGACCGGCGCGCTCCTGCTGCGCGCGCAGCAACGTGCCCAGCAGGCGGTCGACCTCCTCGCCCTGCGCCGACTGGACCGCATCGGCACTGAAGGCATGACCGACATGGCAGCGGTAGCGTAGCAGGCTGCCGTCCTCGATCTCCCACAAGGTGCCGTGGCACTCGGGGCAGGTGAAGCGCGAGGGTTCTCCCAACATGTCGTCCATCTTCATGCCGGCCAGCTCCTGGGCCGCGATGGCGGCCTCCAGTCGAATGTCGAGCGGAATTTCGGGCGTCGGCGCGGCCTCCTGCCGCGTGAGCTTGCCCAAGAGAGCGCCCATCGCATGCATGGGAACGACATGATCCACCTCGACATGCTGCAGGGCGCTTTGCGGCATCTCGGGCATGTCGGCATCCTCCGGATCCTGCACCACGGCCAGCCCGTTGCAGCGCTTGATCGCGCGCAGTCCCGCCGTGCCGTCCGACAGCGCGCCCGACAGCACCACGCCGATGACCCGGCCCCCGAAGCTGGCGGCGGCCGAGCGGAACAGCGGGTCGATCGCCGGCCGCGCATGGTTCTCGCGCGCGCCGCGTCGCAACAGGATATGGTTGTCGTGCAGCAGGAGATGCTTGCCGGGCACGGCGACATGGATTCGGCCATGCTCGATGGCGACGCCGTTCTCCGCCTTCACCACCGGCAGTGTGCTCCCCCGATCGAGGATGGCCGCGAGATGGCTGGTGGCGCCGACATGCATCACCACGAAGATGGCGGCGGGCAAATCCTCCGGCAGGTCGCGGACGAGCACGCGCAACGCGCCGATGCCGCCGGTCGAGGCGCCGATGACGACGATGTCGCGGTTGGCAACCGATCTTGCCATGGGCGCCCTCCGCGTCCGCCGATTGTGGAAGCTTCGAAGTCAACGCCCGATCCCGTACTATGTTGCCCGCCATGGCAGAGCGGAGGCGCGCAAGGCCTCCAGCCCGGCAGGGGCAACGCGATTGATTTTTTGCTTGGGTCTCGCGGCCACCTATATCCAGGACACCCAAACGGGACGCCAGCGGGAGTCACCGATCATGCGGACCACAAAGCAACGGCGCCGGGCTTCGCCGGACAAGCTCGCCCACGTCGATCGGCTGCTCGACGAGGCGTTGCGGGAGACATTTCCGGCCAGTGATCCGGTCGCCATCTCGATCGACGATTCCTCCGCCGCAGCGCCGATACGCCATACGCAACGACCTCCGCGCCCTGAAAGACGCGGAGGTCGCAAACGCCGGACGAGCTAGCGATAGTAGTAGTAGTCGTGGCGAGGCGTGGTGGCAGCACCGATGGCGGCGCCGCCCAGCCCGCCGACCACGGCGCCGCCGATTGGCGCACCGAAGGTCGAGCCGACCACGGCGCCGGTGCCGGCGCCCAGCGCGCCGCCGGTGAGCGCCCGGTCGGTCGGGTTGTCGCCGCAGCCCGCCAGCATCAGCCCCAGGGCGGCGATCGCGGCGAGGTGCGCGTGTCGGATGGTCATGGGGTCCTCCAGAGCATTGTCCCTGCATCAACGTGAAAGCCGCCGCCGCGTTCCCGCCGTCGATGGGCTCTTCGTGGCGGTTGTGTGGCATCGAAGGCCGACACTGCTCACCGAAGCACCGGCGTCAGTCCGAGCGAGTAACGGTGTCATCCCGAGCGCCGCGAGGGATCCTTCGCGGCGTCGAGGAAAGATCCCTCGCTTCGCTCGGGATGACACGGGTCGCGTTTCGGGGTCCCGTTCGGGATGACGCGGTTGTTGTTCGCAATGACAT
>DATEID010000086.1:0-7867 GCA_035279245.1 Reyranella sp. | reverse complement strand
CATTCCAGTGGCGCAATCTCACGCCGCCTTAGCGAGCGGCGCGACACGCCAACGCTGCGCCGCTTGCGCAACACGACGGCCGAGCGCCTTCATCGTCTGGAAGTCGCTCGCGCCGATCCCTTCGATTCCTTGATCGGCATTCGCCTGCGCCATGGCGCCGATCGAGGCGCCGGTGCGGTTGAGATCGGCGCTCGACCCTTTCGAGTGATTGTTGCCCGGCGGCAGGCCGAGCCCCACCCAGACCATGCCGTGCTGGGCCGCCAACGTGACGAACTGGTAGAGCGTGTTGTGCTTGTCGCCGTTCCAGGCAGCCGATCCGGTGAAGCCGGCAGCGAGCTTGTCCTGCCATGCGCGATTTACCCAGCGCTTCGACGTCCAATCCTTGAATCGCGCGAACTCCGCGCTGACGCCGCCCATGTAGGTGGGAGAGCCAAAGATGATCGCGTCGGCCGCATCCAGCTCGGCCTCGCGCGCTTCGGCCTCGTTGACGGGAACGAGGCTCACTCTCGTGTCCGGGACCTCTCCGGCGCCAGCGGCCACAGCTTCAGCCAAGGCCTTGGTATGCCCGTATCCCGAATGATAGACGATCGCGACATTGCTCATGACAATCTCCAGTTCCTTGATTCAACTGGAGAAAATCGATTTCCTTTCTCCAGCTCATCTGGTTACTCCAAGTGACTGGAAATAGTTGGGGCGAGGACTATATATTTGCCAGTAGGTACCGATTCGTAACCCTCGAGATTTTTCCAATGAGCCCAAATCTGCCGGTAGAGCATGGCAAGGAAGGCGGCGGCGCCTCCTGCCCCATGGACTTCATCCTGCGCATGCTGATGGGGCCCTGGACGACCTACATCGTGTACAACCTTCGCACCTTCGGACCGCAGCGCTTCGGCGAGCTGAAGCGTCGGGTGTCAGGCATCTCGGCCAAGATGCTGACCGAGCGCCTGCGGACGCTCGAAGGGGCGGGCCTGGTGCGGCGCGACTACGAGGCGACCATCCCGCCCAAAGTGACCTATTCCCTCACCGAGCGCGGCCACGAGCTCGACGAGGTGCTGGGCAAGCTCGCCGAGGTGGCAATCCGCTGGCAGGCCGAGGACGCAGCGGCGCGCACTCTGAAGGCGGCGGAGTAAGCGCTACTTCTTGCTCACGCCCCAGAACACGGTGACCGGCGGCAGCGGCTTGGGGAAGTGGACGTCGTCGCGCGCGGCGCCGACGGAGAACCATTCGCCGAGCGGTACGTGCGTGACGACCTGCATGGCATAGGCCTGCACCGCCTCCGCCACCGCCCGCTTCTCCTCCAAGGTGTTGGCCTGCACGTAGTCGTCGCGCAGCTTCTCGAGCTTGGCGTCGCATGGCCAGCCGGCAAGCGCCTTGTCGCAGGTGGCGATGAGGAACGCCGTCGTCAGCGGATTGAGGATGTCGATCTGCGACCAGCTCGTCGCCAGGGCATTCCAGCCGCCTTCGGAAGGCGGCCCCTTCTTGCCGACGCGCGCGACCATGCTCTGCCAGTCCATCGGCTGCACGTCGACCTTGAAGCCGGCGCGTTCGAGCTGCGCCTTGGCCACCGGCGCAAGCTGCTTGATCGCTCCGAGGTCGGTGGGCTGCGGCATCACCACCGGCGTCCCGTCGTAGTGCGCCTCGGCCAGGAGCTCCTTGGCCTTGGCGACATTGCCTTCGATCAGCCCGTCCATGCCCGCCGTCGAGGCGAGCGGTGAATCGCAGGTGAACATCGCCTTGCAGGTCCGGTAGTAGCGCTTGTCGCCGACATTGGCCTGCAGGAACTCCTCCTGGCTCAGCGCATAGGCGGCGGCGCGCCGGATCCTGACGTCGTTGAACGGCGGGATCAGCCAGTTCATGCGGAAGGCGTACTGGTTGGAGACACTGCTACGCAGGATCTGGATGCCCTTGGTCTTCTCGAGTGTCGGCAGATGGTCGTGATCGAGGCTCTCGATCATGTCGATCTCGCCGTTGAGCAGCGCATTGACCCGGGTCTCGGCATCCGGGATCCACACCCACTCGACGCGATCGAGATCGACCACCTTGCCGCCGGCCAGTCCGGACATCGGCTCGGGGCGCGGCTTGTATTTCACGTTCTTGACGAAGACCAGCTTCGCGCCCGGCTTCCATTCGTCCTTCTTGAAGATGAAGGGACCGGAGCCGATCGAGCTGTCGATCTGCTTGAAGGGATCGGTCTCGGCCACCCGCTTGGGCATCATGAAGGGAACGGTGGTCGAGGGCTTGCCGAGCGCCTCCAGCAAGGGGCCGAACTTCTCCTTGAGCACAATCTCGAAGGTCTTCGGGTCGACCGCCTTGTATTCGGCCACCCGGGCCGCGAGCTTCTGTCCCATGGCGTCGCGCGCCGACCAGCGCTTGAGCGAGGCGATGCAATCCTCGGCCGTGACCGGCGTGCCGTCGTGCCACTGGAGGCCGTCGCGCAGCTTGAACGTCCACACGAGCCCGTCGTCGCTCGTCTTCCAGGTGTCGACCATCTGCGGCTTCACCTGGAACCTGGCATCCACGGCGAACAGCGTGTCGTAGATCATGTAGCCGAAGTTGCGCGTGATGTAGGCCGCGCTCTGGATCGGATCGAGCGTCTTCACGTCGGAATGCATCACGACCTTGAGGACCGTCTCCGCATATGCGGCGGCTGAAACGGAGACGGCTGCCGAGGCGGCGATGAGCGCAGCGATGAATCGATGCATTGTTTACTCTGAAAATACGAGAACGAAACGGAAGCGAGGCTACTTCTTGCTGATGCCCCAGAACACGGTAACCGGCGGAAGGACAGCCGGAAGCACGACATTGTCCCGCACGGCCCCCACGCCGAACCATTCGCCGAGCGGGATGTGCGTGACCACCTGCATCGCGTAAGCCTGCACGGCCTCGGCGGCAGCCTTCTTCTCGTCAGTCGTCTGCGCCTGGACGAACTTGTCGCGCAGCTTCTCGAGCTCCGCGTCGCACGGCCAGCCGGCGCGCGCCTTCTCGCAGGTCGCGGCGAGGTTGGGCGTCATCAGCGGATCGAGGATGTCGACCTGCGACCAACTCGTGCCGAACGCGCTCCAGCCGCCCTCGGACGGCGGTCCCTTCTTGGTCGTCAACCGCGTCACCATGCTCTGCCAGTCCATCGGCTGCACGTCGACCTTGAAGCCCGCACGTTCGAGCTGTGCCTTGGCCACAGGGGCGAGCTGCTTGATCACGCCGAGATCGGTCGGCTGGGGAATGACCACGACCGTGCCGTCGTACTTGGCTTCGGTCAGCAGCTCCTTGGCCTTCGCGACGTTGCCTTCGATCAGTCCATCCATACCTGCGGTCGACGCGTAAGGCGATCCGCAAGTAAACATCGCCTTGCAGACCCGGTAGAAGCGCTTGTCGCCGATGTTGGCTTCGAGAAACTCCTGCTGGTTCAGTGCATAGGCGGCAGCCCGCCGCACTTTCACATTGTTGAAAGGCGGCGTGAGCCAGTTCATCCGGAACACGTATTGGTTCGAGACGCTGCTGGTCACGATCCGGATGCCTCTGGTCTTCTCGAGGACGGCGATATGGTCATGGTCGAGGCTTTCGATCTCGTCGATCTCGCCGTTGATCAGCGCGCTGACCTGCGTCTCGGCGTCGGGAATCCACACCCACTCGACACGATCGACGTTGACCACCTTGCCGCCGGCGAGACCGGACATAGGCTCGGACCGCGGCTTGTATTTCGGGTTCTTGACGAAAACGAGCCGCTCGCCGGGCTTCCATTCGTCCTTCTTGAAGATGAAAGGGCCGGACCCGATCGTGTTGTCGCTCTGCGTGAAGGCGTCCACCGCGGCCATCTTCTTCGGCATCATGAACGGCACGACGACCGATGGTTTGCCGATGGCGTCGAGCAACGGGCCGAATTTTTGCTTCAGCACGATCTGGAAGGTCTTGTCGTCCACGACTTTGTACTCGGCGAGGACCGACGCCATCTTCTGCCCCATCGAGTCGCGCGACGACCAGCGTTTGAGCGAGGCAATGCAGTCCTCGGCCGTGACGGGCGTGCCGTCGTGCCACTCGAGCCCATCGCGCAACTTGAAGGTCCAGACGAGGCCGTCGTCGCTCGTGCTCCAGGTATCGACCATCTGCGGCTTCACCTGGAATTTGTCGTCGATCGCAAACAGCGTGTCGTAGATCATGTAGCCGAAGTTGCGCGTGATGTAGGCGCCGCTCCAGATCGGATCGACCGCTTTCACGTCCGAATGCATGACGACCTTGAGGACGGTCTCCGCGGACGCTGCGAACGAGGCGAAGGCGACGGCCAGGGCAATGACCGACGCGGCAAGCAGACGACGCATGATGTGTCCCCCCAAAGGCGAGGGGCGAAGTCTAGCCCGGATTTCCCATACTCGATAACTGTGTCATCCCGAGCGTAGCGAGGGATCTTTGGGGCAGGCGCACCGGAAAGATCCTTCGGCTTCGCCTCAGGATGACACGATGACTGTCACGCCAGCGCGAGCTTGTAGACGCGCGCGGCCGTGCCGGAGAACAGGGCGGTCTTCTCCGCCGCCGAGGCCTTCCCCGCCAAACGCTTGAAGGCGTTCCACAGCACGGTGTAGCTCGACGTCACCTTGTCGACGGGGAAGTTGCTCTCGAACATGCAGCGCTCGGCGCCGAACAGCTCGATGCAGGTGTCGACCCACGGCCTGAAGGCATCGGCCAGCATCTGGGAGGTCGGCGGCGAGGGCCGGTCGTAGAAGTCGAACCAGCCCATGGGCATCCCGAGCCCGCCCACCTTCACCGCGACGTTGGGCCGTTTGGCGAGCTCGGCCATGGATGCCTTCCACGCCGCGAACTCCTCCTCGTGACGCGACGCATACGGCCCGTAGCCCAGCGGACCGCCGACATGATCGAGGACGATCGCGGTGTCCGGAAAGGCACCGGCGAGATCGGCGAGCTCGCCCAATTGCGGATGATAAAGCCAGGCGTCGAAGGCGAGCCCGAGCTTGCCCAACTGGGCGAAGCCCTCGCGCCAGGTCGTGTCGGCCATCAGGCCCTGCGGCGGATTGGTATGGGTGCGCCGGATCTCCTCGTGCCTGTCCCAGCCGGTGGCGTAGCGAATGCCGCGGAAGCGGCCGTTGCCCGCGGCCATCTGCGCCTCCAGCACCTCGCGCGCCCGGGCGCCGAGGCGGAGATCGGCGTAGCTCACGATGCCGGCGCAGGCGCGCCGCGCGCCGTAGGCGCCGCTTGCGAACATCGCCGCCACCCCGTTCACGAACTCGGTCTCGCCGATCGGCCGCATCTCCTGCGGCCCCTCCTTGCGGTACATCGAGCGACAGTCGACGAACACCGTGGCGACGACGTTGTGACCGGCCTGAAGATCCTCCAGCAGGTCGCGGTACATGTAGATCATGTCGCCGCGCTCCCACAGGTGATGGTGCGGATCGACGATCGGCAGGTCGGGCTCGAGGGCGGGCTCGCTCACCTTGGCGAGCCATCCCGGATTGGGCGGTGTGAGCGAGTTGCCGAGGCGCGACTGGGCATTGGTCATCGTTTCCTCCAGAATCGTCCGCCTTACAGGACCGGCTGCTCGGCGATCGCCGACACGTGCGCGGCAACCACCTTCCAGCCGAGGCCGGGAAAGCGCACCCAGGTCTGGCTCTGGCGGCCCGTCATCTCCTTGCCGCGCACCTTGTAGACCAGGTTCACGACGGCGAGGTCGCGGCCCAGGGTCAGGACATCCAGGCGATGGCGCTTCTCCTTGGTCCCCGGTCCGGGCGGCCGCGCGACGCGATGGGCATGGATCCTGTCGAAGCCGTAGCCGTGCTCGTTGTTGGCCAGGCGGACGGTGTACGGGCTGTTCCAGAAGGTCGCGTCCAGCACCTCGACGTCCTTGTCGATCAGGGCCTGCTCGTAGCGCTCGAACAGCGCTTTCACCTCGGCCACGACCTCGGGGATGTTCGGCGTCAGGTCCGGCATGAGTTTCCGTCTCCTATTTCGCTTCGAGGGCGCGCGCCACGGCGACCAGGCCGGCATCGCTGCCGCGCGCGCCGATGATGGACAGGCCGATTGGCAGGCCGTCAACCGTCGCGCCCGGAAGGCTGACCTGCGGATGGCCGGCCAGCCCGCCATGGGCGCAGAGGCAGGTGATGCGGTCGCGCAGTGGATCGAGCACCGAAAGCTTCTGGCCGGCGAGCGGCGCGGGGAACGGCGTGGTCGGCATGCACAGGATCGTACCGGCTGGCACCAGATGCGCCATCCGCGCCCGCACTTCCTGGCGCATGAGATTCGCCCAGGTCTGTTCGCCGACCGGAATCGCGGCACCCGCGAGCAGGCCGCGCGCGACCGAGAAGGCCATGCGGGGATTGCGTGTGTCGAGCCAATCCTTGAAGGTCGCATAGGCCTCGACCGGCTGCAGCGAGCGGAGCGCGCGTGCCCAGACCGACAGGCCTTGCGGCGCCATGACCTCCTCCCGGCTGTGGCCGACGAGCGCGGCAAGGCGCTTCACCATCGGCTGAAGCGCGGCAGCGACGCCGGCATCGGCAAAGCCAAAGGCGTCGGCCGCGAGCACGAGCCGCGCCGGCAGCGCAGTGGGAATCGCCTCGCCCAGCATGACGGCCGAGACTTTGGCGAAGGTCTCGGCGTCGCGCGCGAACCAGCCGGTCGTGTCGGCGGTCGGGGCCTGCGGCAACATGCCGGTGACGTCGATGCGGCCGTGCGTCGGCCGGATGCCGTAAAGGCCGCAAAAGCTCGCCGGCACCCGCACCGATCCGCCGGTGTCGGTGCCGAGCGCGGTGTCGCAGAGTCCCGCCGCAACCGCTGCGGCCGAACCGGAAGACGATCCGCCCGGCACGCGGCCGCGAGCGCGCACGTTGGCCGGCGTGCCGTCGAACGGGTTCTCGCCCAGGATGCCGAGCGACACCTCGTCGGTGATCGTCTTGCCGATCAGTGTCGCGCCGGCATCGATCAGCGTCTGCACCGCCCAGGCATGCCGCTGCGGCACGGCGCGGCCGGTCGGCCAGTCGTGATTGCCGCCGCCGGTCGGCACGCCCGCGACGTCGAACAGATCCTTGGCGGCGAAGGTGAGGCCCGACAGCGGACCGCCGGCGCGGCCTTCGATGCGCACCCGCGGGCCCGGCACGAAGGCGCCGATATCGTCGGTCATGATTGCTCCTCCCGGGCCAAATACAGGGGCGAACAGTACCTCGACGAAAAAAGCCCGCCACAAGGGCGGGCTTTCGGCTTCGCTGTGCGAAGGCAGGACGTTCGGTCAGCGGCTGTAGTACTCGACCACCAGCGACGGCTCCATCTGCACCGGATAGGGCACGTCGGCGAGCTTGGGCCCGCGCACGAAGGTGCCCTTCATCTCCTGGTGATCGACCGTGACGTAGTCCGGCACGTCGCGCTCGGGGCTCTGGACTGCCTCGAGCACGCGGACCATCTCCTTGGCCTTGGGCGTGAGCTCGATCAGGTCGTTGTCGCGCACCAGATAGGAGGCGATGTTGACGCGCCTGCCGTTCACCTTGACATGGCCGTGGCTCACGAGCTGGCGCGAGGCGAATGGCGTGATGGCGAACTTCATGCGGTAGACGACGGCATCCAGCCGGCGCTCCAGGAGCTCGACCAGGTTCTCGCCGGTGTCGCCCTTGCGGCGCACCGCCTCGGCATAGTAGCGGCGAAGCTGGCGCTCGGAGACCGAGCCGTAGTAGCCCTTGAGCCGCTGCTTGGCGAAGAGCTGCAGGCGGTAGTCGGTCGGCTTGGTGCGCGCCTGGCCATGCTGGCCGGGACCGTATTCGCGCTTGTTGATCGGGCTCTTCGCACGACCCCACAGGTTGACCCTGAGGCGGCGGTCGATCTTGTACTTCGAATTCTCGCGCTTGCTCACGCGATCGCTCCATCGTTGTGCGTCAGG
>DATEID010000085.1:0-18350 GCA_035279245.1 Reyranella sp. | reverse complement strand
GGATCGCTCATGAGCTGCTTCATGCCCAGCGAGATGCGCTGCGTCTCGGGATTGAAGCGGATCACCTGCACCTTGACCTGCTGGCCGATGGTCAAGGCCTCCGACGGATGGTTGATGCGTTTCCAGGCGATGTCGGTCACGTGCAGGAGCCCGTCGACGCCGCCCAGATCCACGAACGCACCGTAGTCGGTGATGTTCTTGACCACGCCGTCGAGCACTTGGCCCTCCGACAGGGCGCCCATCAGGCGGGTCCGGTCTTCGGCGCGGGTTTCTTCCATCACGGCGCGGCGCGATACGACGATATTGCCGCGACGACGGTCCATCTTGAGAATGGCGAACTGCTGGGCCTGCCCCATCAGCGGACCGACATCACGCACCGGGCGGACATCGACCTGGCTGCCCGGCAGGAACGCCACGGCGCCCGACAGGTCGACCGTGAAGCCGCCCTTCACGCGGCCAAAGATCGTGCCCATGACGCGTTCCTGGTCAGTGAACGCCTTCTCGAGCAGCGTCCAGGCCTCCTCGCGTCGCGCCTTGTCGCGCGACAGGACCGCCTCGCCGTCCTTGTTCTCCATGCGGTCGACGAAGATGTCGACCGTGTCGCCTTCCTTCACCTCCGCTGCGGCGCCACCATTGGCGAACTCGCGCAGGGGAACGCGGCCTTCCGACTTGAGGCCGACATCGACGACGACGAAATCATTGGCGATACGCACGACGGTTCCCTTGACCACCGTGCCTTCGAAGCTCGACGAGCCGCCCAGCGATTCGTCAAGAAGTGCTGCGAACTCCGCACTCGCGGCGTCGTTCGCGGGTTTGTTACGCAGGGCGCTGCCCTTAGCCATCCAATACCTCTTCCTTCCTCGATCCCGGGCGAAACGCTGCCGCCCGTCGGCCAACCGGTTGATCCGGCGGATCCAGTGCCTTGGAACTCCGACGTTCGGACATGGGATCCGTTCGCCAATCGCCGCTAGACGTCTTTTTCCAACCCGCCGGCGGCGATTTATGGCCCGGCCGATCGAAACCCCTTGCGCTCGATAAATGCCAGGGCGGCCGCAAAGGCCGCATCGGCATCCATGTCGCTGGTATCGAGAAGCCAAGCATCGGGTGCGGCTTTGAGGGGGGCAGCCGCCCGTTCGCTGTCGCGACGGTCCCGCTCTGCCATCTCGGCAAGAACGCGCGGCTTTATAGTGTCGACCCCTCGCGCGCGCAACTCCTGGAAGCGTCGCTCGGCCCGCGATTCGGCGCTGGCGGTGACAAAAAGCTTCACCGGAGCGTCGGGGCAGATGATGGTCCCGATATCACGCCCATCGAGCACCGCGCCCGGTGCCTGAGATGAGAATTCCTTCTGAAATTTCAAGAGGTTCGCCCTGACCTCGGGGTTTGCGGCAACCCTCGAGCCGGCCTGGCCCGCCTCATCGCCGCGCAATGCCGGGTCCGCAAGATCGCTCGCGCTCAGGCTGGCGGCGACGTCGGCAGGCGCTCGGCCGGTGCGCGCCGAGATCCAGCCGACGGCACGATAGAGGAGGCCGGTATCGAGGTGCGGCAACCCGAAATGTGTTGCCAGCCGCTTTGCCAAGGTGCCCTTGCCCGAGGCCGAAGGCCCATCGATCGCAATGACCAACCGTCGCGTCACGTTTTCTCGATCCTCGCGCCGAGCCCGTTCATCAACGCCGCAAAGCCCGGAAAGGAAGTGTCGATCGGCGAGCCGTCGTCCACGGCCACCGGCTCATGTGTGCCCATACCCATCACCAAAAACGCCATGGCGATGCGATGGTCGAGATGCGTCTTCACCGGCCCGCCACCCGAGGGAGCGGCGCCGGTTCCATGAATGATCAGGGAATCGGCGCCCATCTCGTGCTTCACCCCGTTGGCGGCGAGGCCTGCCGAGACGCTGGCCAGACGATCGCTTTCCTTGGCCCTGAGTTCGGCCAGGCCGCGCATATGCGTAATGCCTTCGGCATAGGCGGCCGCAACGGCCAGGATCGGATATTCGTCGATCATCGAGGGCGCGCGTTCTGCCGGCACGTCGACACCCTTCAAGCCGCCGCCTTTCACGTGCAGGTCCGCGACCGGTTCGCCCCCCACCTCGCGCTCGTTCCGGAAGTCGAGATCCGCGCCCATCTCCTTGAGGGTCGTATAGAGGCCGGCCCGCAGGGGATTGACGCCGACATTCTCGACCACGATGTCGCTGCCCGGACGAATGCAGGCCGCCACCACGGCGAACGCGGCCGAAGAGGGATCGCCCGGCACGACGATGTCCCGTGCCTTGAGCTCCGGCCAGCCGACCACCGTGATACGCTTGCCGGGTCCGCCGTCGACCGGAGCGACGCGGATCTCGGCGCCGAAATGGCGCAGCATGCGCTCGGTGTGGTCCCTCGTGGCCTGTGGCTCGACGACCGTCGTCTCGCCTGCGGTGTTGAGCCCCGCGAGCAGGATGCAGCTCTTCACCTGCGCCGATGCGACCGGCAGCTCGTATTCGATAGGAACCATCTCGTCGGTGCCGATGACAGCGAGCGGCAGGCGGCCACCCTCACGCGACTGGAAGCGCGCACCCATGCGGGACAGTGGGTCGATCACACGCTGCATCGGCCGCCGCCGCAACGAGCCATCGCCGGTCATGAAGCTCGTGAAGGGATGGCTCGCCAGGATGCCGGACAGCAGTCGAGCCGAGGTGCCTGAATTGCCGAGATCGAGCACGTCGTCGGGCTCGCGCGCACCGCCCACGCCGAAACCGCGGACCCTCCAGACCTCGCGGTCGTGTCGGATATCCGCTCCGAGCGCAGCGAGCGCCGCGGCCGTGCGGAAGATGTCCTCGCCCTGCAACAAACCGGTGATGACGGTCTCGCCGAGCGCCAGGGCCCCGAACATGAGCGCACGGTGCGACACCGACTTGTCGCCCGGCGCGCGCACGCGACCTTCCAGACGCGGGATCGGCCGGCTGATCAGTTTGAGTGGAACGGTTGAAGCGGACAGGAACGGCTCCCAAAAGCGAGGCAGGAATGCGGCGCGGCGCCGTCCTACCACGCCCGAATTTGGTTTTGACAGGGTGAAAGACGCGTGACATACGCCCTCCCTCGCGGCCGAAAGGCCCTGTGCAGCGGATTTCCGGGAGATTCAGCGTGGTCAAGGCGTCCTGGGGCACCAAGCGCACCTGCCAGAATTGTGCGGCGCGCTTCTACGACCTGAACAAGAGCCCGATCAAATGTCCCAAGTGTGGTCGGGAGCATGATCGCGAAGACTTCGTGAAGGTGCGTCGCGGCCGTGCCGCGGCCACCGCGACGGCGGCGGCGGCCGCCGCAGCCGCTGCCGCCGCAGCCAAGGCTGCCGCAGCCAAGAACAAGAAGCTGGAAGATGCCGCGCTCGACGACGAAGGGGCGCTGGAGGCCGACGACGAGGCGTTGGAGGATACCGACGATCTTGCCGACGAGACCGAGGACATCGAGGTCGAGGTCGAGGACGACAAGGGCGACGGCGATCGCTGAGAGCAGCGCGGTTGCCAGCCGCACGGGCGCGAACTATACCTCGCGCCGCCAGAATCGGGTTTCGGGGGCCATAGCTCAGCTGGGAGAGCGCTACAATGGCATTGTAGAGGTCAGGGGTTCGATCCCCCTTGGCTCCACCAAAATCAAGGGCTCGGCGGGCAACCGCCGGGCCCTTTGCTTTGCGTCAGATGAGATCGTTCGAAGACCAGGCGCTGACCGACCACAAGGTGACGGCCGCTGCTTCGACGGCAAGAGGCAGACCGACGACGATCGTCGTCCACTCGGTCCCGCCATAGGCCTGATCGAACCAGATCCAGTAGAGGACGAGCCCCGAGAGAAAGGCGAGCACCGGCAGGGCGAGTCGCAAGATCCAGCGCCAGACACGATTGTGCGTCTTGCTCGGGCGCGCCGAATACGCGGTCGACGACGTCACTTCAGTGACCGTTGGTGCCGTCGCGGACAAATCGAATTGCAGGCCATCAGGCATCGTCGCTTCCCCTCGCCGCACCGAAGCTAGGAAAATTTCGCCGGTGCGAAAGCAGAAAGAGTCGCCGTCCCGAATCGGTCACAGCGACAGCATATAACTAGGGGCTGCATCTTCTTTTTGCCCAACATCTGGGAGTGCACTGTCGCAACCATTGCGTGCCCACCAACACGCGGTGGAACATCGGTCGGCTCGCGGAGTTGATCATGGCCGTCCGCAGGCAGTCGGAGCACAAAGGGGGAGGACAGAGCAGTGCGCGAGCCGATCCTTGTCCTCAATGCCGGATCATCGAGCCTCAAGTTCTCGATCTTTCAAACCGAGTCCGGTCGATCGTTGCGCGCCGACCTCCATGGTCAAGTGGAGGGCATCGGCGACAAGGCGCGTCTGACGGCACTCGACGCGCAAGGGCGCAAGCTCGTCGACCGTCCGGTCGATGGTCGAGATCACGATCAGGCCATCGCCGCCCTCCATGAGTGGTTCGCCGCGCATGCTGGCGGGGAGAGCAGGTTCGGCGGTGTCGGACATCGCATCGTCCATGGCGGCAGTGCCTTCTGGCAGCCTGTGCTGGTCGATGCGGCGGTGATGGACGCGCTCGAGAAGCTGGTGCCGCTTGCGCCCCTGCACCAGCCGCACAACCTCGCCGCTATCCGCGCGGTCCGGATGGTCGCGCCGGAGGTGCGCCAGGTCGCCTGCTTCGACACCGCCTTTCACACGACGCAGCCGGCCGTCGCCGCGCAATTCGCCCTGCCGCGAGCCATCCTCGACAGGGGCGTCCGCCGCTACGGCTTCCACGGCCTGTCTTACGAATATATCGCCGCGACGCTGCCCAGCATCGCGCCGGGATGCGCCCATGGCAGGGTCGTCGTCGCCCATCTCGGCAACGGCGCCAGCATGTGCGCCCTCGACAAGGGGCGAAGCGTGGCGACGACGATGGGCCTGACCGCCCTCGACGGCCTGCCGATGGGCACCCGATGCGGCACGCTGGACCCCGGCGCCCTGCTCTACCTGATGCGGAGCGAAGGGCTGGATATAGCGGCGACGGAGCATCTCCTCTATGAGCGTTCGGGCCTGCTCGGAGTCTCGGGCCTTTCCAACGATATGCGCACTTTGCTCGCAAGCGACCGACCGGCTGCAAGAGAAGCGGTCGACCTGTTCGTCTATCGCATCGGTCGCGAGCTCGGCTCCCTGGCCGCGGCTCTGGGCGGACTCGATGCGCTCGTTTTCACCGGCGGCATCGGCGAGAACGCCGCCGCCATCCGCGCGCGCGTCTGCAACGACGCGCGATGGCTTGGCATTGCCCTCGACGAGGCGGCGAACACTGCCGGCGGCCCACGCATCTCGGCTGCAGGCTCTCGGACTTCAGCCTGGGTGATACCGACGAACGAGAATCTCGTGATCGCCCGTCATACGCGCCGCCTGCTCGACGGTTAGACAACCTGCTGCCCAGCTTTTGAAGAGGAGATCTGCCATGTCGGAAGTGTCGCCACAGGAAGCTCCGCTGTCGGCCCGGGAGCTGGAGCTGATCGATGCCTGGTGGCGTGCCGCCAATTATCTCTCGGTCGGCCAGATCTACCTGCTCGACAATCCGCTCCTGAAGAGACCGCTCGAACTCAAGGACGTCAAACCGAGGCTCCTTGGCCACTGGGGCACCACCCCGGGGCTGAACTTCGTCTATGTCCACCTCAACCGCGCCATCAAGGCGCGCCGGCTCGATATGATCTATATCGCCGGCCCCGGTCACGGCGGGCCGGGTGTCGTGGCCAATGCCTGGCTCGAAGGCACCTACAGCGAGATCTACCCGCATGTGCCGCAGACGGAAGTGGGCATGCAGCGGCTGTTCAAGCAGTTCAGCTTCCCGGGCGGCATCCCGAGCCATGCCGCGCCCGAAACGCCAGGCTCGATGCACGAAGGCGGCGAGCTCGGCTACTCGCTGTCGCACGCCTACGGCGCGATATTCGACAACCCCGGCGTCATCGTGAGCTGCGTCGTAGGCGACGGCGAGGCCGAGACGGGGCCGCTGGCGACTTCCTGGCACTCCAACAAGTTCGTCGATCCCGTCACCGATGGTGCGGTGCTGCCGATCCTGCACCTGAACGGCTACAAGATCGCCAATCCGACCATCCTCGCCCGCATCGGTCTCGACGAGCTTTGCAGCCTGATGATGGGCTACGGCCACGAGCCCTATGTCGTCGAGGGTGACGATCCGAAGATCGTGCACCAGCTCATGGCCGCGACCATCGACAAGGTTCTCGACAAGATCGGGCACATCCAGCAGGAGGCGCGCGCCGGCCGGCTGAAGGAACGGCCGCGCTGGCCGATGATCATCCTCAAGACGCCCAAAGGATGGACAGGGCCGAAGGAGGTAGATGGGCAGCGGACCGAAGGCTATTGGCGCTCCCATCAAGTGCCCTTCGCCGAAATGGCGACGAAGCCCGGTCATGTGAAGTTGCTCGAGCAGTGGATGAAGAGCTACCGGCCGGACGAGCTGTTCGACGAGAAAGGTGCACTCAGGTCCGACATAGCCGCCCTCGCCCCGACCGGCGACCTGCGCATGAGCGCCAACCCGCACGCCAACGGCACCCTGCCCCTGCGAGCGCTCGATCTTCCCGATTTCAGGCCATATGCGGTCGAGGTCAAGCAACCCGGCAAGCAGACCGCGCAGGCGACGGCGGTGATGGCGGCCTTCCTGCGCGACGTCATCAAGGCCAGCGCCGAGAGCCGGAACTTCCGCGTCTTCGGCCCGGACGAGATCGCCTCGAATCGGCTGTCACACATCTTCGAGGCAACCGACCGCGCCTGGAATGCCGAACGCCTGCCCTACGACGATCATCTCGCGCCGGACGGTCGGGCGATGGAGATCCTTTCCGAACATACCTGCCAGGGATGGCTGGAGGGCTATCTCCTCACCGGACGGCACGGTGTCTTCACGTGCTACGAGGCCTTCATCCATATCGTCGATTCGATGCTCAACCAGCACGCCAAGTGGCTGAAGACGATCCGCGAGATCCCATGGCGGCGCCCCATCCCGTCGCTGAACTACCTTCTGACCTCGCATGTGTGGCGCCAGGACCACAATGGCTTCAGCCACCAGGACCCCGGCTTCATCGACTATGTCTGCAACAAGAAGGCGGAGATCGTCCGCGTCTACCTGCCCCCGGACGGGAACTCGCTGCTGTTCGTCATGGACCATTGCCTGCGCAGCTGGAACCGCATCAACGTCATCGTGGCCGGCAAGCAACCGCAGCCGCAGTGGCTGTCGATGGCGGCCGCGATCAGGCACTGCTCGGCCGGCATCGGCATGTGGGAGTGGGCGAGCACCGACCGCGGCGTCGAACCCGACGTGGTGATGGCCTGCGCCGGCGACGTGCCGACAATCGAGACTCTGGCCGCTGTCGACCTGCTGCGCCGCCATCTTCCCGACCTCAAGATTCGGGTGATCAACATCGTCGATCTGATGACCTTGCAGCCGCCCGAACGGCACCCTCACGGCCTTCCGGACCGCGACTTCGATGCGCTGTTCACCAAGGACAAGCCGGTGATCTTCGCCTATCACGGCTATCCGGCGCTCATCCATCGCCTGACCTATCGCCGCGCCAACCACGAGAATCTCCACGTCCATGGCTATAACGAGGAAGGCACCACCACCACGCCCTTCGACATGGTGGTGCGCAACAAGCTCGACCGCTTCCATCTCGCCGCCGACGTCATCGACCGCGTTCCCAAGCTTGCGACCGTGGCGGCCTATGCGAAGCAGGCCATCCGCGACAAGCTGACGGAACATGCCTCCTACATCCGCGAGCACGGAGAGGACATGCCCGAGGTCAAGGAATGGCGCTGGACGCCAGTCGATCCCACGCGCAGCGGCGGTTGAAGACAGCGCCATTGCTGGGAGACCGAAATAGGAACACCGCCCCAGATCTAGGACGATTGTCGGCCGTGCAACGCCAGGCTCAGGACACTGTTGAGTCAAGCGAACCAGCATGATGCTGATTGCGAGAAGGGGGTCTTCATGGCCGTCCGCCCGTCCTGGGAAGGACATTTGCGTCTGTCGCTCGTCACCTGCCCAGTGGCGCTCTATGCCGCGACCAGTGGCGCCGACACCGTGCGCTTCAATCTCATCAATCCGGAGACGAACAACCGCATCAGGATGCTGACGGTCGATGCCGGCACCGGAGAGGAAGTGTCGCGGTCCGATCTGGTGAAGGGGTTCGAAGTCGCGAAGGGCGAGTACGTCCTGCTCGACAAGGAGGATTTCGCGGCCGTGAAGCTCGAATCGACACGCGTCATCGATATCGAGAAATTCGTGCCGCACAGTTCGATCGACCGACTGTATTGGGACATGCCCTATCATCTCGTGCCGGCCAGCAAGACCGGCATCGAGGCCTTCGTGGTCATCCGCGAGGCGATGGAGCGCAAGAAGATGGTCGGCATCGGCCGGCTCGTCATGAACACCCGCGAACGCATCTGTGCCATCGAGATCGAGCAGGATGGCTTGATCCTCACCACCCTGCGTACCGCGGCCGAGGTGCGCGATGTCGGCGAGGTGCCTCACCCCGAACTGCCCAAGGCCGACGCCCGCATGCTCGATATCGCCGAGAAGATCGTCGAGCAGCAGTCCGGCAATTTCGAGCCCTCGGAGTTCACCGATCGCTATGAGGACGCGCTGCGCGCCTTGATCGAGGAGAAGAGGAAAGGCCGTCCGGTCCGGCCGATGAAGCCGGCCAACGACGACACCAAGGTCGTGGACCTCATGGATGCGCTGCGCAATAGCCTCAAAGGTGGCGCGCAGGGCCGAGGGCGCACCGAACATCCTGCCCCCAAAGGAAGGACCGCCAGGAAGAAGCCGGCTCGCCGGCGGGCGGCATAGCCATGACTCGCAAGCCGACTTCCTCCCCGGAGATGGAGCACGAGCGTCTCAATCCCGGCGGCGGCCCGCCGGGCCAACAGGAAGAACGTGGTCCGGAGAAGAATCCCAAGACGACGCGAGATGACGGCGGCGCCGGCATTCCCGGCAGCCAGAACGCTGATCTGAAGGGACCCAAACCCGGACGAGGCCCGAAGGGCGCCAGCACCTGATCGTTTCGGCTGCCGCCGGTCTGTGCGGTTGTGCGCACTGGAGGGCGACCGATATCGGGCCGTCCATGTCCAGCAACTTTCGAACTGCCGACACCGTTAGCCAGAAGCAACTCGACCATCGAGGAGGCGGTCATGAGAAATGTCATCGTGGGAGGCGCGGCCTTGATCCTGCTGGCCATGCCTGCCTATTCGCAGTCGATCGCGGAAAAATCGGGCGTCAACTCGACGCTGGGCGTCACGCCGACGACGCAGGATTTCGTCACCATGGCCGCCAACAGCGACATGTTCGAAATCCAGTCGAGCCAGTTGGTCCCGCAGAAGTCCGACACCAAGGACAAGACCTTCGCCGAGCAGATGATCAAGGATCACACTGAGACATCGAACAAGATGAAGTCGCTCGTCGACGGCGGCAAGGTGAAGGTCAATCTGCCGACCAAGATGGACAGCGCGCACCAGGCCAAGCTCGACAAGCTGAAGAAGCTCGACGGCAAGGACTTCAGCAAGCAATACGAGGACATGCAGGTCTCCGCGCACAAGGACGCGGTTTCCCTCTTCGAACGCTACGGCAAAGGCGGCGACAACGCCGAGCTGAAGACTTTCGCCAACGAGACCCTGCCGAAGCTTCAAGAGCACCTGAAGATGGCGCAAGAGCTGGAGAAGTAGGCCCGACGTGGCCGCTGCCCTGCGATGGTGGCAACGTGCCGCCGTCTACGAGGTAGCGGTCATCTCCTTTCAGGACAGCGACGGCGACGGGAAGGGCGATCTTCGTGGTTTCATGGATCGCATCGGCTATCTCGAACAGCTCGGGATAGAGGTCGTCTGGTTGACGCCGATCTATCGGTCGCCCTTCCGTGACTTCGGCTACGACATTGCGGACTTCTGTTCGATCGACAAGGTGTTCGGAACGCTCGAGCAATTCGACCGCCTGGTCGAGCGGCTGCACCGTTCGAATATCCGGCTGATCCTGGACTTCGTTCCCAACCATACGTCCGACGAGCATGCTTGGTTCGCCGACAGCCGCTCCTCCCGCTCCAGCCCACGGCGCGACTGGTACATCTGGGCCGACGCCGGAGACGACGGCGGCCCGCCCAACAACTGGCTCAGCCGCTTCGGCGGCAGCGCCTGGGAATGGGACAGCCATACCGATCAATACTACTACCACTCCTTCCTGCGCGAGCAGCCCGACCTCAATTGGCGCAATCCGCAAGTCCGGGCGGCCATGGCCAGGGTCTTGCGCTTTTGGCTGCATCGCGGTGTCGATGGCTTTCGGGTCGACGCGAGCGCCGTGCTGATCGAGGACGAGATGCTGCGAGACGATCCACCCAATCCGCAAGCGGATGGAAGCACTCCGCCGCCGCAGCGCCTCAAGCGGATCTTCACCGACGATCGTCCCCAATCGATGGCCTGCATCGAGGAGATGCGAAGCGTGATCGACGAGTTCGACGATCGCCTCCTTGCCGGCGAGGTGCAGGGCAAGATCGACCGGATCGGGCACTTCTACGGAAATGCCAGACCGCGCATGCATTTGCCGCTGAATTTCCTGCTGCTCGACACGCCTTGGGATGCTCTTTCGCTGCAAGCCAACATCGATGCCTATCTCAATGCCCTGCCGGCGGGCGCGTGGCCGGACTGGGTGATCGGCGGGCACGACAAGCACCGCGTGGCAAGCAAGCTCGGCCAGGCGCAGACCCGCGTGCTCGCCATGTTGCTGCTGACCTTGCGCGGCACCCCGTTCCTGTTCGCCGGCGATGAGCTCGGCATGGAACGCGTGCCGATTCCGGCAGGCAGAGGATGCGACCCGTTCGAGAAGCTTGTGCCCGGTTACGGGCTCAGCCGCGATCCCGAGCGTGCACCCATGCGCTGGGATGGCAGCCGGAACGGCGGCTTCACCACCGGCACGCCGTGGCTTCCGATGGGTGCGGACGTAGGCGTCCGCAACGTCGCGACGCTTCAAGAGGATCCGCAGTCGGTGCTCTGGCTATACCGTCGGCTGATCGGCTTGCGGCGGCGCGAATCGATCCTCACCGAGGGTGACTATGTGCCGATCCGCAGCCGCAACGATGTGTTTGCATTCATACGCCGATCGGACGAGGGCGAGATCTTGGTCGCCCTCAACCTCGCCCACGAGCCGCGCCGTTTCTCCTGGCAACGGCACGGCAGGCTTCTGCTCTCCAGCCATCTGGATCGCGAGGAAGGCACGCCTGTCGAGAAAGCCTTCCTGTTGCGCGCCGACGAGGGATTGATCGTCAGGGGACCGTGATCGTGCCGATCGACAACCGCCCGTGGTGGCATCGCGCAGTGATCTATCAGATTTATCCGCGTTCCTTTCAGGATACGAATGACGATGGTGTCGGAGATCTCGCAGGAATCCGCCGCCGCCTACCCTATCTCGCCGAACTCGGTGTCGACGCCATTTGGCTATCGCCGATCTTTTCGTCTCCCATGGCCGATTTCGGTTACGACATCTCCGACTATAAGGATGTCGACCCGCTGTTCGGCTCGAAGGCGGATCTCGACGAGCTGGTCGGCACGGCGCACGGGCATGGCCTGAGAGTCATCCTCGACCTCGTGCCCAATCACACTTCCGACCGGCATCCCTGGTTCGTCGAGAGCCGCTCCTCGCGGGACAATCCCAAGCGCGGCTGGTACCTGTGGCGAGATCCTCGCCAAGACGGCGGACCGCCCACCAACTGGATGTCGGAGTTCGGCGGCAGCGCATGGACGCTCGATCCGGCAACCGGCCAGTACTACTACCACGCCTTTCTCGCCGCCCAGCCCGACCTCAACTGGCGCAATCCCGAGGTGCGCGCGGCAATCTACGACGTGATGCGCTATTGGCTTGCGCGCGGAATCGACGGCTTCCGTGTCGATGTGATCTGGCATCTCGTCAAGGACGAGCAGCTTCGCGACAATCCACCCAATCCCGCCTGGACGCCGGAACAACCCCCTCATCGCGCCGTGGCGCCGCTCTACACCGCCGACCGCCCGGAGGTGCATGACGTCATCATGGAGATGCGGCATGTCGTCGACGAATTCCCGGACCGCCTGCTGCTCGGCGAGATCTATCTGCCGATCGAGCGGCTGATGGCCTATTACGGCCGCGACCTGGGTGGGGTCCATCTCCCCTTCAACTTCGCATTGCTGCAGACCGAATGGAACGCGAGGGTCATCGCAAGGCTGATCGAGAGCTACGAGGCCGCGCTGCCGGCCGGCGGCTGGCCGAACTGGGTCCTGGGCAATCACGACCGTCCGCGCGTCGCCTCCCGGGTCGGTCCGGCCCAGGCCGGCGTCGCGGCAATGCTGCTGCTCACCCTGCGTGGCACGGCCACGCTCTATTATGGAGACGAGATCGGCATGCAGCAGGTCGAAATCCCGACCGACCTTGTACGCGATCCGGCCGAGCGCAACGTGCCGGGCGTCGGAATGGGCCGCGATGGATGTCGAACCCCGATGCAGTGGGACAGCGGCCCCATTGCCGGCTTCTCGACGGTCAAGCCGTGGCTGCCATTGGCTCCGGATCACAGGCAGCGCAACGTCGAGAATCAGCGGCAGGATCCCAGCTCGCTCCATACCCTGCATCGAAGGCTTATTGCCCTGCGGCGTCGCCATCCTGCGCTGGCCTTCGGAAGCTACAAGCCCATCGCGGCAACCGGCGATCTCCTCCTCTTCGTTCGTCAGGAGGCCGATGAGCGTATCCTGGTCGCGCTCAATCTCGGCGACCAGCCCGCATTGGTCGAGATTGCGAACGGCTCGATAGCGGGAAAGCTTTTGCTGTCGACCTACGGCGACCGCGTGGGCGAAAGGGTCAAAGGATCGCTCGACCTGCGCGCCGATGAAGGCATCGTGCTGCAGATCGCGCCCGCCGCAGATTGAACTTTCAGGCTCGGCGGCCACTCCAGCAGGAGATCAGCGGACCTTCTGCTCCGTAGACAGGATCCGTCGCCGGCGCAGGTACGTGAGCGATGCGCTGGCGCGCCTGCTTTTCGGCGACCTCTCCGGGTTTGTGTTGATCGTACCGACCGTCCGGCGGATATGCGCCGACGACCAGCAGGCCTCGCGCCGGCGCGATGCGCTGATGTCCGGTGCCGGCCGGAAGAACGACGATATCTCCCGCCTTCACAGCAAGGATCGGGCCTTTGGCGCCCCCGAACTGCACGCGGGTGTCGCCGCGTGCGATCCCCAGGACCTCGTGGGTCTGGGTATGGAAATGCAGGAAGTCGAATATCCCGTTGCGCCAGCCCTTGCCCCAGCCGTTCGCACCGAAGATCTCCTCCATCACGGCCGCCGGATCGTAATCGTCGGGCAGGTCGATAGCATCGCGATAGAGGACAAGCGGAAAGGTCGGGTTGTTGGGCGTCTTGCCATCGTCCTCCAACAGGAACGTTTCCGGCTCGCGGCGCCGGATCAGCTTACGCGCCTCCTCAGCCGATGGCCGGCCGACACCAGTCAGCTCCTCGGCGATCCGCTTGGCCTCTTCCATCATCGCGCTCCCTCCTCCCTCGAGGAACGACCGTGCAGGATGCGGGTTCCTTTCCCGAGGCGCCGCCTGACCTACTCGCGGGCGAGTGCGGCCGACGCCGCCGAGGCGTCATCGAGCGCCTGGTCGTCGTCGAGCGTGACCGTGACCTTGCGCAGCTTCCCGGTGAACGCGAAGGGCGCCTCGTAGTGCGATACCGGGCTGCCGCGATCGCGCCCGATATCCAGTCCCGACCAGGAGATGAAGCTGATGAAGCCGAGCTCGGCCTCGAAACCGCCGGCTGCTACGCCATCGATCAGCAGAGTGGCGATATTCCTGCCCTTGTTGCGCCGCATGCGCACGCCGAGACGCCTGTTTCCGGCGGGAACAGGCCGGTCTGAGGCCGCGATATGGTGTACGCCGCCGACATTCATGTCGTAGGTCAGCCGGTTGTCCTTCACGTACAGCGAATAGCCGCAGGTCATGTCGCCGTGGGAGATCAGCACGCCCTCGGTCGTTGCACCGTCGATGCGCACATCGGCCTCGATCGTATAGGTCCGGCTGCGGACATCGGGCGCCACATCGGTCGGGACATGGCCCATCCCAGCATGGAAGACGAACCTGTTACGCGGGCCGTGGAAGCGCTTGGCATTGTCGGCGAAGCGGGGCGCGAAACGGTCATCGAGCGGCAGCACCTGATGGCGCTCCGCCTGCCGCCACCATTCCTCGATCATCGCCTTCAGCCTTTCGGGCTCGGCCTTGGCGAGGTCATTGGTCTCGCTGAAATCCTCGTCGAGGTGGAACAGCTCCCATTGGTCCTGCTCGAAGGCCCTGCCAGGGGGATGATAGGCGACCGCCTTCCAGCCGCCCTGCCACAGGCCGCGATGGCCGAACATCTCGAAATACTGCGGCGACGACTTTGAAGGCGCAGCGGCATTCCCGAGACTCGCGGCGAAGCTCGATCCCTCGATCGGCATCTGCGCGACGCCGTTGATGCTCGAAGGCGGCTCGATGCCCACCACCTCGAGCAGTGTCGGCACCAGGTCGCAGGCGTGGCAGAACTGACGGCGCGTCTCGCCGCGCGCGGCCAGTCCACCGGGCCACGAAATGACCAGCGGATCGCGAATGCCGCCGCCATGCGTGTTCTGCTTGTAGCGCCTGAGCGGCGTGTTCGCCGCCATCGCCCAGCCGAGCGGGAAATTGGAGTGCGTGTCGGGGCCGCCGATATCGTCGATGCGTGCGATCTTCTCCTCGATCGGTTCACGGCGCAGGTTGTAGGGGCCCATGGCATTGACCATGCCGAACGGGCCGCCTTCCTGGCTGGCGCCGTTGTCTGACATCACGATGATCATGGTGTTGTCGAGCTGGCCGGCTTGTTCGAGGAAGGCCACCAGCCGGGCGAGATGCCGGTCGGCATGCTCCAACATGGCGGCGTAGACCGCCTGCAGCCGGGTATAGAGACGCCGTTCGCCGTCGGGCAGCTCGGCCCAGGGACGCACCAGATCGTTGCGCGGCGGCAGCCGCGTGTCCTTCGGCACGATGCCGGCTTCCTTCTGTCGGGCCAGACGCCGGTCGCGCTCGACATCCCATCCTTGCGCGAACAGCGCATCGTACTTGCGGATGAGATCGAACGGCGCCTGGTGCGGCGCATGGCAGGCGCCGAACGCCAGCCAGGTCAGCCATGGCACTTCGGCATTGTCGGCGACATGATCGGCGAGATAGCGGATGCCCTGATCGACCAGGTCCGCCGTCAAATGATAGCCCGTGGCGAAGGTGCCGGGCGGGTCGACCGGCGTGTTGTCGCGCACCAGCTCCGGCGCGTACTGGTCGGTCTCGGCATCCATGAAGCCATAAAAGCGGTCGAAGCCGCGACCCAGCGGCCAGCCGTCGAACGGTCCAGTCGCGCCCGATTCGGTGAGGGGCGTGACATGCCATTTGCCGAGCATGTAGTTGCGATAGCCGTACGGGCGCAGCATCTCGGCCAGCGTGCCGGCCTCGCGGCTGATCTTGCCGCGATAGCCCGGATAGCCGGAGTCGAAATTGGCGAGGCAGCCGACGCCGACCGAATGATGGTTGCGGCCGGTCAGCAGCGCGGCGCGAGTGGTCGAGCACATGGCTGTCGTATGGAAGCCGGTATAGCGCAGGCCGCGGCCGGCGATGGCGTCGATGGTCGGCGTCGAGATCGGCGAGCCGTAGCAACCGAAATCGGAAAAGCCGACATCGTCGAACAGCACGACCAGGATGTTGGGCGCGCCTTTCCCGCCGAGGCCGGCCGGCCGCTTCGGCCCTTCCGGCCAGAAAGGCTGCGAGTCGCCCACCGTCTTGCCGATCTTCGCCGCCATGTCTCTCCCCTCTTCCCCCTTGACGCCGGCAGTCTAGAGACCGCCATCGATCTTGTCGCCCGTCCGGCCGCGGGCTAGGGAAAGCCATGGCTCAGTTCACCTCCGACGGACTCGCGCTCGCCTACGATGATTTCGGCCCGACCGACGCCCGCAAGGCAATCGTGCTCGTGCACGGCTTCTCGGCCAACCGATACGAGAACTGGAAGCGCATGGGCTGGTATGATGCACTGGCCGCCAAGGGCTTGCGTGGTCTTGCCCTCGACAATCGCGGCCATGGCGAGAGCGCCAAGCCACACGAACCCGAGAAATACGCGCGCGAGGCGATGGCACGCGATATCTTCGCCCTGATGGATCATGCGGGCATCGAACGGGCTCACCTTCTGGGCTTCTCGATGGGATCGCAAATCGCGCTCGCCGCCGCGCTGATCGACGGTGGCCGCATCGACCACCTCGTGGTGAGCGGCGTCGGCGGCCGGATCTTCGAGCCGCCGCGCGATCCCGACGGCATGGCCAAAGCGATGGAAGCACCGTCGCCCGAGGCGATCGCCGATCCGATGCTGAAGAGCTTCCGCTACTTTGCCGACGAGCAGAAGGAGGACCGCCTGGCGCTGGCGGCCTGCTCGCGCGGGCCGCGCACGCCGCTCACGCCCGAGGCGCTGGCGGCCATTCGCCGGCCGACCCTGGTGATCGCCGGAATGCGCGATCAGCTTGCCGGTCCGCCCCAGGGTCTGGCCGACGCCATTCCCGGCGCCAAGGCCGTCGCCGTCCCGGGCTGCGATCATTTCTCGCTGATCGGGCATGGCCTCTTCAAGGCAAGCGTGTTCGACTTCTTCGACGGCTGGCTCGAATGACATGGCCAAAATTCCCTTCAAGCGCATTCGCGAAAGGGCAGCCCAGCGCAAGGGCGGCGAGAAGGTGCTGGCGAGCCTCCTGCCACAGAAGCCCGACCACAAGGCGTTGGCCAAGCTGGGCGACGATCGCGTGCTGTCGGAGATGGCTTGTCGGGTGTTCTCCGCCGGCTTCGTCTGGGAGGTGATCGACAAGAAGTGGCCCGGCTTCGAGGAAGCCTTCCTCGGCTTCAATCCGAAGCGGCTTTTGTTCCAGCCTGCCGAGTTCTGGGAGAAGCTCGCGTCGGACAAGCGCATCGTCCGTAATCCGCAGAAGATCCGCTCGGTGCGCGAAAACGCCAGGTTCGTGAACGAGATCGCGGCCGAGCACGGCAGCTTCGGCAAGTTCCTCGCCGACTGGCCGGCCGACGACCAGGCGGGCCTGCTCGACCTGCTCGCCAGGCGCGGCTCGCGCCTGGGCGGCCATAGCGGTCAGTACCTGCTGCGCTTCATCGGCTGGGATGCCTTCGTGCTCTCGGGCGATGTGCTGCTCTGTCTGCGCGACTCCGGCGTGCCGCTCAGCGCCGCAGCGACATCGAAGAAGGATCTGCGTGCGGCTCAGGCTCAGCTCAACGCCTGGAAGGAGGAGAGCGGACTGCCCATGACGCACGTTTCGCGCATCTGCGCCTTGTCGATCGGCGAGAACCACGACGTGGCGCGGCTGAAGGAGATCATGCAGCAATGACCGAGCTGCTGCTGATCAACCCCAACACGACGGCGTCGATCACCGAGCTCGTCCTGAAGACGGCCCGGCAATTCGTCCGCAAGGACACGACCTTGCGTGCCATCACCGGCGCGTTCGGCCCACGTTATATCGCCTCGCGCGCCGGCTACGCGATCGCCGGCCATGCCGCGGTCGATGCGCTGGCGAACGACACGAAAGGCAAGGACGCCGTGGTGCTGGCCTGCTTCGGCGATCCGGGCCTCGCCGCGCTGAAGGAAATCGCCCAAGTGCCGGTAGTCGGCATGGCGGAGGCATCCATCCTGCAGGCTTGCACGCTCGGCAATCGCTTTTCGATCGTCACCGGCGGCGTGCGCTGGAAACCGATGCTGGAGGAGTTCGTGGCAAGCCATGGCCTTGGCTCGCGCCTTGCTTCGGTGCGCACGGTCGCGCCGACGGGCGCCGACATCGCGCGCGACCCGGAGGCGGCAATGGCGCTGCTGGCAAAAGGCTGCCAGGCGTGCGTGACGGAGGATCGCGCCGACGTCGTCATCCTGGGCGGAGCGGGCCTGGCCGGCATGGCGGCCAGGCTCGAGGGCGCGGTGGACGTTCCTTTACTGGATGGCGTCGCCTGCGCCATCTCGATGGCCGAGAGCCTGGCGCGGCACAAGCCGACTAGAGCCAAAGCCGGTGCGTTTTCGCCGCCTGCACCTGTCGAAAGCGTCGGCCTATCGCCAGCACTTGCCCAGTTGCTGAACTGACCGGCCAACCGAGGCAAATCTCGGGAACAGGACATTGTTCTCGAGATGAATGTGCTGCCTGAGGTCGTCGGCGAACTTCGAGGCGCCGGCATAAAGCGCCTGCCACGTACGACAGGCGCCTGACGGCACCGTGAAATTGCCGGTCAGCGCCTCCAGCTCACCCAGCGTCTGACCGTGATCATCGTGCTCGTGGCGCATACG
>DATEID010000084.1:0-5425 GCA_035279245.1 Reyranella sp. | reverse complement strand
GCCGCGTGGCGAGGGCGTGGGCAACGGCATGGCGACCGCCATTCTGTTCGCGCGCGAAGGCGCCAAGGTCGTCCTGGTGAACCGCAGCGCCGAGCGGGCGGAGAAGCTCGCCGGTCAGATCGAGAAGGAGGGAGGAAAGGCCAGCGTGTTCGCCGGCGACGTCGCGAAGCCGGAGGTCGCCGAGGCGATGGCCGACTTCGCGGTCGAGACCTATGGCCGACTCGACATCCTGCACAACAACGTTGGCATCGGCGCCGCGGGCACGCCCGAGACCGTGACCCTCGCGGACTGGAACAAGGTGCTCGAAGCCAATCTCACGACCGCCATGCTCTGCACCAAGCACTGCCTGCCGAGGATGAAGGCGGGCGGTGGCGGCTCGGTCATCATGGTGTCGTCGATCGCCGGCGCGCTTGGGCTGATGGGCAGCGCCGGCGCTGTGGCCTACGCGACTGCCAAGGCCGGGCTGCACGGCTTCACGCTGTCGGTCGCCGCCGACTATGCGACGCAGAACATCCGCGCCAACTGCATTGTCGTCGGCTCGGTGCATACGCCGATGGTGGCGCATCTCGGGGCGGAAGCGCGGGAGCGACGCAGGAAGATGGTGCCGATGCAGACCGAGGGCACGGCCTGGGACATTGCCCATGGCGCCGTATACCTCGCATCGGACGAGTCGCGCTGGGTGACGGGCGTGATGCTGCCGATCGATGGCGGGCTGGTGGCACTCAGGGCTTGGCCGCGTTGACCGCTCCGGATCACCGGACGATCCGGCGATCGTGGTGCCAGCTATAGAGGCCTCCCGCCACGACGATGATGGCGCCCAGGATCGTCCAGCCATCGGGAACGTTGCCGAAGACAAGGAAGCCCAGCACCGTCGCCCAGACCAGCAGCATGTAGGCATAGGGCTGCAGGGCACCTGCTTCGGCATAGTCCAGCGCCTTGATGAGCGCGTAATGCGCCACCGCGCCGATCAGGGAGATGGCAACGAGCAGCGCCCATGCCGTCGCTGACGGCCATCGCCAGACGGACGGGCCAATGAAGCTCATGGCGACGAAGGCCACGATTGCCGACCAGAGGAGCGTCGTGTCGGGCTGATCGTGCCGGGCCGCGAGGCGCGTCAGCACCTGGTAGCTGGCCCACAGGACCGCGCCGGCCAGCGGCAGCAGCAACGGCCAGTCGAAGCTGCGGAAGCCCGGCCGCAGGATCAGCAGCACGCCGATCAGGCCCGCGGCGACGGCGAGCCAGCGCGCAAAACCGGCGCGCTCGCCGAGAAAAAGGACACCGAGGACGATGACGATCAACGGCGAGGTCGCGGCGACGGCGTGCGTCTCGGCCAGCGGCAGGTAGCGGAAGGCGAGGATGAAAGTCGCCGCTTCGACGACGGCGACCAGCGAGCGCCCGATCTGAAGCCACGGCCGACTTGTCCGGAGTGCGGCCCCCACACCCCGGCGGCAGGCCACGAACGCAGCAAACAGGCAGAGGAGGCCGTAGCGGACCCACATGATCTGGCCCACGGCATAGTCGGCCACCAGCGACTTGCTGATGGCATCCATGCCGGCGAAGCAGAGCATCGCCAGCATCGTGAGCAGCGCACCGAGCGAATTGCGATTGAGGGTCGGCCCTGTTTGGGCGACGGAAGCCGGTGCCGTTCCAGGGCCAGGCTGGGTGTGCTTTTCATTCATTGTGCTTCGGCCGGCGATCCTAGGGGGCCAGCCATGCGCTGGCCAGCGATTGACCCTCGGCAGACGAGGCGTAGGCTCGGGTCAGCTATCGGAGGTGGCCATGGCATTCGACCTCGTCGTCAGGAACGGCATGATCGTCGATGGTTCCGGACTGCCGCGTTACCGTGCCGACGTCGGCGTCAAGGACGGCAGGATCGCCGAGATCGGCCGCATCAACGGCGCTGCCGCCAACGAGACGATCGACGCCCAAGGTCATGTCGTGGCCCCGGGCTTCGTCGACGGCCACACCCACATGGACGCCCAGGTCTTCTGGGACCCGATCGGCACCAGCTCCTGCTTCCAGGGCGTGACCAGCGTGGTCATGGGCAATTGCGGCTTCACGTTGGCGCCCTGCCGCGAAAGCGAGGCCGATCTCGTGTTCCGCAATCTCGAGCGGGCCGAGGATATCAGCCGTGACGCCATGCTGGCCGGCATCAAGTGGCGCTGGGAAACCTTCCCGCAATTCCTCGATGTCCTCGAGTCGCTGCCCAAAGGCATCAATTACGCGGGCTATATGGGTCACTGTGCGCTTCGCACCTATGTGATGGGCCAGCGCGCCTTCACCGACGAAGCGACCGAGGACGATCTCGCCAGGATGGTCCTTCACACGAAGGAGGCGATGGCTGCCGGCGCGATCGGCTTCTCGACGACGCGCAGCGTCAATCACCAGACCTCGGACGACAAGCCCGTCGCGAGCCGTCTCGCGAGCTGGAGCGAATTCGAGACGCTGGTGAAGGCAATGGGCGCGGGCCTCGTCGAGGTCGCGGGCGAGCCGACCGGCGCGCAGAGCGCGAAGGCGCGCAAGTACTACGAGGATCTCTCGAAGCTCGCCATCGAGAGCGGCCGGCCGATCACCTTCGGCCTGTTCAACCGGCGCACCATGCCGGGCGGCTGGCGCAGCACCTTCGACATCATCGAGCGCACGGCGCAGCAGGGCGGCCGCATGTTCGCGCAGGTGCACAGCCGGGCGCTGAACGTGCTGCTCTCGTTCGAGACCCAGCTTCCGTTCGACAAGTGGGAGATGTGGCGCGAGATGCGCACCAAGCCTCTTGCCGAGCAGAAGAAGATGCTGATGGATCCCGACACGCGGCGACGGCTGGTGGAAATCGCATCGCGTCCCTACGAGGGGCCGATCGTCCGCGGCACCGAGGCGCGTCCGCCGGAATGGGACTGGATCTTCGCGCTGACCGACATGAAGGGTCCGCACAGGTCGATGGCCGAGCTGGCGCGGCAGAAGAACACGCATCCCGTCGAGCTGATGATCGACATGGCGCTCCAACGCGACATGAAGTTCTTCATGATTCAGCCCGTGGCCAACGAGAACCAGGCCGAGGCGCTGGAGCTGATGAAGCATCCGCGGTCGGTCGTGACCTTCTCCGATTCCGGGGCGCATGTCTCTCAGATCATGGACAGCTCCCTGCAGACCCACCTCCTGAGCCACTGGGTGCGCGAGAAGGAGGCCTTTACGCTCGAGGAGGCGGTGAAGCTCATAACCTGCGACACGGCCACCCAGTTCGGCTTCCACGACCGCGGTCTGCTGCGCGAAGGCATGGCCGCCGATATGGTCGTGTTCGATCCCGATACGGTCGGACCGCGCATGCCGGAGGTCGTGTGCGATCTGCCCGCCGGCGCCAAGCGGCTGCGGCAGAAGGCGGACGGCATCAGGGCCACAGTCGTGAACGGCGAGATCATGCTGCGCGACAACGAGCCGACCGGCGCGCTGCCGGGCAAGCTGCTCCGCAAGAAGCGCCGGCAGTAACCTACGCGTTCCGTGTCATCCCGAGCGTAAGCGAGGGATCTTTTGCGACGCGGACAACGGATCCGCCGCTTGAGATCGGCCGTCGCCCAGGCTCTCAACACGGTGACGCACTGACGCAGGATAGCTTGACTTCGCTGCACTGCAGCGTCATATACGCGCCAACCCGCAGAGCGGGTTCACAAGGTCTCTCGCGGTCGCGCGACGCGCCCCCTGAAGTCAGGCGCTTCATCCCGAGACATCTCCCAGAAGCAAGAGCCCTCCCAGCCGCGCGCGGGAACGGGCCAAAGCCGCCAACTTTGGCGCGCCGGGGACGGCGTGCCCGACGGCAAGAAGGATTTGATTTCCCAGTGAGTATTGTGAGGTTTGCGGATCTCGGCCTCGCCGAGCCCTTGCTGCGCGCCCTCGACGCGGCGAAATACACCCATCCCACGCCCATCCAGGCCCGCACCATTCCGCTCCTGCTCGAAGGTCGCGACGTGCTCGGCATTGCCCAGACAGGCACCGGCAAGACAGCGGCATTCGCGCTTCCAGTCCTGCAGCGCCTTTCCCAGTCGGGCCGGCGCGCCCCCTCCAGAAGTCCACTCGCGCTGGTGCTGGCGCCGACGCGGGAGCTCGCGGTGCAGATCGCGAGAAGCTTCGGGACCTACGGACGCGGCCTCGGCCTGCGGCTCGGCATGGTGATCGGCGGTCTGGGCTTCGGCCGCCAAGTCGAGACCTTGCAGCGCGGCGTGGACATCCTGGTCGCCACGCCAGGCCGGCTGCTCGATCTGATGCAGCGCGGCAGCGTCAAGCTCGATCAGGTCAGCTTCCTGGTGCTCGACGAAGCCGACCGCATGTTCGACATGGGCTTCATCAAGGACGTGCGGCGCATCGCAGCGTCGGTCGCCAAGGAGCGCCAGACACTGCTCTTCTCCGCGACCATGCCGCCTGACGTCGCGAGGCTCGCGGCCGAAATCCTGAAGAATCCGGAACGCGTCGAGATTGCGCCGCAGGGCCGCACGGTGGACCGCATCGACCAGCGCGTCTACTTCGTGAACGCCGCCAACAAACGCGCCCTGCTCGGCCACTTGCTGGCCGATGCGAGCCTCGAGCGCGTGATCGTCTTCACCCGCACGAAACGCGGCGCCAACCGTGTTGCCGAGGCATTGGACAAAAGCGGGGTGCGCTCGGAAGCGATCCACGGCAACAAGTCGCAGAACGCCCGCCAGCGCGCGCTCGAAAGCTTCAGCCGCGGCCGCGCCCGTGTATTGGTGGCCACGGACCTCGCGGCGCGCGGCATCGACGTCGCGGGCGTGACGCACGTGATCAACTACGAGCTGCCCGCCGATGCCGAAAGCTACGTTCATCGCATCGGCCGCACCGCGCGCGCCGGCGCATCGGGTATTGCCATGTCGTTCTGCGACGGCAGTGAACGGGGCCAGCTCAAGAGCATCGAACGGCTGACCAATCAGCGCCTCGCTGTCGTCCAGACGCCGGCCAACGAGGATATGGCACAGGAAGCGCCGCGCGGGAGCCAGCCTGGCGAGCACGACGATAGCAAGCCGCGTGAACCTCGCCGGCCGCGCCTGCAGGAACAACGCGGCGGTCAACATAATGAGCATCGCCGCGGGTCTCGGCAGGAGCATCGACACGAGCATCGCGGGCCTCGCCATGACCAGAGCGACCATCCGCGGCGTCATCAACAGTCCCGCCCGGACAGCGAGAGCGGCCAGCATGATCGCCGCTGGGTTCAGGGTGATTATCGCGATGCGCCACGCCGCGACGAGCGAGCGCATTCGGCGCGTCATCGCCCCGATCATGCGCATCGTCGCGGCGAGCATGCCCCCGGCGGTCATCCGCAAGGGCAGAAGAGCCGGCCACAGTGGCGCGGACGTCGCTTCGGCGGCAGCCACGGCCGGTCTGGCGATCGAACCGCCTGAGGCATCGACCTGAAACGCGACGGGCGGCC
>DATEID010000083.1:0-2540 GCA_035279245.1 Reyranella sp. | reverse complement strand
AGCACGAGCACCGGCGTCGCATCGCCCCTGCGCCTCATCTCGCGCAACAGGACGAGCCCGTCCTCGTCGGGCAGACCGAGATCGAGCACCACCGCGGCATACTGCATGGCGCCGAGCGCGAGCCGCGCATCGCCGACGGTGCCCACGGAATCCGCCGCCAAGCTGCCCTGCGCCAGGCCCTTGATCAGGAGCGACACCAGCTCCGCATTGTCCTCGACAAGTAGCACTCTCATGGTTGTGCGCGACCGTTCTTCCGCGGCTTCCAGCCGTTATTTTAGCATGCGGCTGCGGCGCCTGCCTGTCTGTCGGATATCCGCCCCTCTGTCAGGTAAAAGTAATGCGGCAGCCCTAGAGTCCGCGATCCGCCACGCGCCGGACCGCGTTCCAGTAATGCCGATCATCGATCCCCCCATCACTCCCGCCAGGCGCAATCGGCTCTGGATTGCAGGCAGCGCCGTGGCCGTCGCGGCGGCCGCCATCGCATTCTGGACGTTCGACAGCGGCCCGGGCAATGCCGTGAGCCGCCCCGCCAAGACGGTGCAGGATCCCGACGGCGCCTTCGCGCCGAGCGAGACGCAATGGGCGGGCTTCAAGGTCGCGCCGGTCCGCGAGGTGGCGTTCCGCGACGAACGCGTCACCGACGGCAGGATCGCCATCAACGGCGACACGACCACGCCGGTCTTCTCGCCGTTCTCCGGCCGCGTCACCCGCCTGATCGCCAAGCCGGGCGACCATGTCGAGCGCGGCCAGCCGCTGTTCGCCATCGACGCGAGCGAATTCGTCCAGAGCCAGAACGATCTCGTAACCGCCGCGGCGGGCGTCGAAAAGGCCAAGTCGCGCCTCGAGCTCGCCAAGGCCAACGAGAAACGCCAGCGCGAGCTGCTGGCCATCAAGGGCGGCGCGCTGAAGGATTTGCAACAGGCGCAATCCGATCTGGTGAACGCCCAGGGCGACATGCGCTCGGCCGAGATCACGCTGGCGGCCGCACGCAATCGGCTGCGCATCCTCGGCCGGTCGGACAGCGAGATCGACCGGCTCGAAAAGGTCGATCACATCGGCGCCGAAACCGTCGTCTCGGCGCCGATCGACGGCACCGTCATCCAGCGCAAGGTCGGCGTGGGCCAATACATCACGGTCGGCGCCACCGACCCGGTGTTCACGGTGGGCGATCTCAGCACGGTCTGGCTGATCGCCAACGTGCGCGAATCGGACGCGCCGCTCATGAAGGTCGGCGCGCCCGTCGAGGTCTCGGTGCTCGCCTATCCCGGCCGCACCTTCGACGCCAGGCTCTCCTATGTCGCCCCGGCGCTCGATCCCACCACGCGTCGCCTGTCGGTGCGTGCCGTCATCCAGAATCCGGGGCGCGAGCTTTTGCCCGAGATGTTCGCGACCTTCCGTATCATCGCCGGCAAGACCCGGCTGATGCCCGCTGTGCCGCCGGGCGCGGTCGTCTACGAGGGTTCCGAAGCCCATGTCTGGGTGGCGCGGCCGAATGAGAAGAAGGTCGTCAGCCGTTCCATCAAGGTCGGCGACACCGAGAACGGGCTTGTCGAAGTGCTCCAGGGACTGTCGGTCGGCGAGTCGGTCGTGACGAGCGGAACGCTGTTCATCGACCGCGCCACCGCCCAGGACTGACCGGCTGATCCGTACACCGCCATGCAAGCCGTCATCGCCGCCGCGCTCAGGCAGCGCATCCTCGTCATCATCCTGGCCGCCGCGCTGATCGTGGGCGGGCTGTTCGCCTACAGCCAACTCAACATCGAAGCCTATCCCGACCCGGTGCCGCCGCTGGTCGACATCATCACCCAGAATCCCGGCCAGTCATCCGAGGAGATCGAGCGCTACATCACGATCCCGATCGAGATCCAGATGGCGGGCATCCCCTACGTCAAGGCCGTCCGCACGATCTCGCTGTTCGGCCTGTCGGACGTGAAGGTGCAGTTCACGTATGACCTCACCTACCAGCAGGCGGCGCAATACGTCATCAACCGGCTGAGCCAGCTTCCGCCGCTGCCCAACGGCGTGCAGCCCGAGCTCTCGCCCACCAGCCCGATCGGCGAGATCTACCGCTATCGCGTCGTCGGCCCTCCGGGCTACACCGTGACCGATCTGAAGACGATCCAGGACTGGGTCCTGGAGCGCCGTTTCAAGGCGATCCCCGGGGTCATCGACGTGACTGGCTGGGGCGGCAAGACGAAGACCTACGACATCACCGTCGACCTCGCCCGCCTGCAGGCCTACGGCCTCACGCTCAAGCAGGTGCTCGACGGGCTCAACAACGCCAACATCAATGTCGGCGCCAACACCGTGGACATCGGTCCGCAATCGGCGATCGTCCGTTCGGTGGGCCAGATCCGCTCGATGGACGACATTCGCGAGACCATGCTGGCGGAGTCGAACGGCACGCCGGTGCTGGTGTCGGATGTCGCGACGGTGACGGTCGGGCACAAGCCGAGATTGGGCATCGCGGGCCAGAACGACGACGACGACATCGTGCAAGGCATCGTGCTGATGCGGCGCGGCGCGCAGACCCTGCCGAC
>DATEID010000082.1:0-14897 GCA_035279245.1 Reyranella sp. | reverse complement strand
CCTCGATCCTGATGGCCGAGCAGCAACAGACGTGGGCGGTCCTGCAGGGCGAGCTTCGGGGGGCGGGCATCGCGGTCCTCAACGCCTCGGAACTGGTCGAGCGGGAGCGCGCCTGGCTCGAACAGTATTTCATCGATCAGGTTTTTCCGATCCTGACGCCGCTGGCGATCGACCCTGCCCATCCGTTCCCCTTCATCCCCAACGGCGGATTCTCTGCGCTGCTCAAGCTCCAACGCAAGGACGACAAACGCACGCTGATGGCTCTCCTGCCGTTGCCGTCGCAAGTCGATCGTTTCGTGCGCCTGCCGGGGGCGGCCATCCGCTTCCTCCCGCTCGAGGAGCTGATCGCGATCTTCCTGCCGCGGCTTTTTCCCGGCTACGAGGTGACGGCACGCGGCTTCTTCCGCCTGATCCGCGACAGCGACGTCGAGATCAACGAGGAGTCGGAGGACCTCGTCCTACTCTACGAAAGCGCCCTGAAGCGCCGGCGGCGAGGCGACCTGATCTCGATCACGCTCGATGCGGCCATGCCGGCCGAGCTGCGCGACTTCCTGTTCGACCAGCTCGAGATCGCAGGCCACACGGTCCATATCTTCGAGCTCGAGCGCATGCTCAATATCGGCGACGTCAAGGCAGTGATCGTCGACGACCGCCCCGATCTCAAGTTCGCGCCCTACATCGCCCGCTTCCCCGAGCGCATCCGCGACTTCGGCGGCGACTGCTTCGCCGCCATCCGGGCCAAGGACATCGTGGTCCACCATCCTTACGAGAGCTTCGATGTGGTGGTGCAGTTCCTGCGCCAGGCGGCGCGCGATCCGGCCGTGGTGGCGATCAAGCAGACGCTGTACCGCACATCCGCCGATTCGCCGATCGTGAAGGAACTGATCGCCGCGGCGGAGGCCGGCAAGACGGTGACGGCGCTGGTCGAGCTCAAGGCACGCTTCGACGAGGAGGCCAATATCCGCTGGGCCCGCGACCTCGAGCGCGCGGGCGTGCAGGTGGTCTATGGTTTCATCGACCTCAAGACGCACGCCAAGGTGTCTATGGTGGTGCGTCGCGAGGCCCAATCGATCCGCACCTACGTCCATTTCGGCACCGGCAACTACCATCCGATCACCGCGCGCATCTATACCGATCTCTCGTTCTTCACCTGCGATCCCGCGATGGGGCGCGATGCGGCGCGCTTGTTCAATTTCATGACCGGTTACGCCCGGCCGGAGAAGATGGAGAAGATCGCCTTCGCGCCGGTCACGCTCCGCTCCACGCTTTACGGCCTGATCGACGACGAGATCGCCAACGCGGCAGCCGGCAAGCCGGCGGCGATCTGGGCCAAGCTCAATTCTCTCGTCGACCCGCAATTGATCGACCGGCTCTACGCCGCTTCGCGCGCCGGCGTGCAGATCGACCTCGTGGTGCGCGGCATCTGCTGCCTCCGGCCGGAGGTTCCCGGCCTGAGCGAGAATATCCGCGTGAAGAGCATGATCGGCCGCTTCCTGGAACATGCGCGCATCGTGTGCTTTGGCGGCGGGGTCACCCTGCCGTCGCCGCAGGCCAAGGTCTTCATCTCCTCGGCCGACTGGATGCCGCGCAATCTCGACCGCCGGGTCGAGCTCCTCTGCCCCGTGGAAAACCCCACGGTCCACGAGCAGGTACTGGACCAGATCATGGTCGCCAATCTCAAGGACGACGGCCAAAGCTGGATCATGACTCCAGCCGGCACCTATATCCGGCCGCAGCACGGCAAGGAACCCTTCATCGCCCATCACTATTTCATGACGAATCCGTCGCTTTCCGGCCGGGGAAGCGCCCTGCGTCTCAGTGGTGCCGTGCCGCGACTGGTTCTCAGCTCCTGAGGCGGGACGCGGCGTCCGGACGCCTGCATTTCCCGCTGCAAAGCCGGTCGGATTCGGCTAGACGGGGCGCGCATGGACGGCCAACAGACCGCACACGCTCAAGTCGGGGACGGCCGCGTCGGGGAAGGCCGGGTCGGCATCATCGACGTCGGCTCGAACTCGATCCGGCTGGTCGTGTACGAGCGCGCCAGCCGGGCACCGTTGCCGGTCTTCAACGAGAAGGTCCTGTGCGGACTCGCCCGCGGCCTCGATGCCACGGGCCGGCTCAACGCCGCGGGTGTCGAGCTGGCGCTGGCCAATATCGACCGCTTCGTGACGCTTGCCCAGAACATGAAGGTGAGGTCGCTCGATCTCCTCGCGACCGCGGCCGTCCGCGACGCCGCCGACGGCGCCGACTTCATGCGCGAGATCGAGCGTCGGCCCGAGATCCAGGCTCACGTCGTGAGCGGCCAGGACGAGGCACGCTATTCCGGATATGGCGTGATCTGCGGCATGCCCGACGCCTCGGGCGTGATGGGCGACCTGGGTGGCGGAAGCCTCGAGCTGGTGGCGCTGGGCGGCAATCGCATCGGCGCGTCGAGCACCTTGCCGATCGGGCCGCTCAGGCTCATGTCGTCCGGCAAGGGTGATCCCAAGCGGATCGTGGTCGACGCCATCGACAATGTCCGCTGGCTGCGCGAGGAGACGGGCAAGACCTTTTACGCCGTGGGCGGCGCCTGGCGCTCCTTTGCCCGGCTGCACATGGAGCAGGCGGGCTATCCCCTTCACATCATTCATCACTATGACGTGCCGGCCGACGACATCCGCGCGGTCGCGCGGTTGATCGCCGTGCAGAGCCCCAAGTCGCTGGAGAAGATGCCGGGCGTCTCGCGCCGTCGTGTCGACACCTTGCCGCTCGCCTGCCTCGCGCTCGATCGGCTGCTGGCCGCGCTCAAGCCGCGCAACGTGGTGTTCTCGGCCTTCGGGTTGCGCGAAGGATTCTACTATTCGCGTCTCGGCGCCGAGGAGCAGTCGCGCCACCCGTTGATCGCCTTCGCGGAGGAGCAGGGCGCCGGCTGGCGGCGCTTCGATCTTTCTCCCCTGGAGATATTCGACTGGCTGACGCCGGTCTTTGCCGGCGAAAGCGACGCCGAGCGCATCCTGCGCACCGCCGCCTGCCACCTGAGCGACATCTCATGGGACGATCATCCCGATTATCGGGCGGAGCAGGCTTACGTGCGCGTGCTCCATCTGCCGGCGCCCGGCATGAGCCATCGCGACCGCGCTGTGCTCGCGATGACGCTCACCTACCGTTACAAAAGCGACCCCAGGTCGGCCATGCTCGATACCGCGTTGAGACTGACCGACGGCAAAAGCCGATCCTTCGCGCGGAGGCTGGGAGCGTGTCTTAGGCTCGCCTACAACCTGTCCGGCGGCGCGCCCGGTCTGCTGCCGCAAATCGGGCTGCGCCGCACCGAGCGCGACCTGCGGCTCATCGTGCCCTGGCAGCTCAAGCGCAGTCTGGGCGACGTCACGGCCCGCCGCCTCGAGAGCGCGGCCGAAGCCTTCAACCTGAAGTCGGCGATCGTTTCGGAGTGAGCGCCGCCGGCGCTCTTACGTCAGCGATCCCACCGGCAGCAGCTTCGGATGCTCGCCGTCGAGGGCGAGGGCGAGGCGGCCTTCGATGAGGTCGATGGCATCGCGGCCGAAGATCTCGTGCCGCCAGCCGGTGAGGGCGTGGATGTCACGTTTTCCGGCGGCCAGCCGATCGAGCTCGTCGGCACTCGCGACCAGGCGGGCGGCGACGCCGGCCTGCTCGGCCTTCAGCCTCAGCAGCGTGCGCAGGAGATCGACCACGGCACTGGGCGCGCGCAGCTGCTCGGGCGGCTTGTCGCGTGACGGCAGCTCGGAGTCGGGCAGGCGACGCGCCTTGTCGATCGCTTCGAGAAGCTCGCGGCCCTGCCAGCCCTCGGCGAAGTTGCGGCCGAGGCCGCGCGTCATCGCCAGCTCCTCGACGGACTTGGGGGCGTGGCTCGCGATCTCGAGAAGCTGCTCGTCGCGCAGCAGGCGCTGGCGCGGAATGTCGATGCGCTGCGCGGTGCGCTCGCGCCACGCCGCAACCTCCTTGAGGGTGCCGAGCAGCCGCGGCGAGGCGCCGCGTGGCTTCAGTCGACGCCAGGCGAGCTCGGGATCGGCCCGATAGGTGGCCGGATCGTTCAGCACGGCCATCTCCTCGGCGATCCAGGGCAGGCGGCCGTTCTTCTCGAGCTGGCGGCGCAGCTTCTCGTAGACCACCCGGAGATGCGTGACGTCCGACAGGGCGTACGCGATCTGCCGCTCGCTGAGGGGGCGGCGGCTCCAGTCCGTGAACCGGCTCGACTTGTCGATGCGGGCCTTGGCCAGCTTGGTTGCCAGCGACTCGTACGATGCCGCCTCGCCGTGGCCGCAGACCATGGCCGCGACCTGGGTGTCGAACAGGGGCTGCGGCACGCGGTTCATACGCAGGTAAAAGATCTCCAGATCCTGGCGGGCGGCATGGAAGACCTTGAGCACGCCTGGATTGGCCATCAGCTCGTCCAGCGGGGCAAGGTCGATGTCCGGTGCCAGCGCATCGATTGCGGCGGCATCGTCAGGGCCCGCTACCTGCGCCAGGCACAGCCGGGGCCAGTAGGTGCGCTCGCGCATGAATTCGGTGTCGACGGTGACGAACTCGGCTTCCTCCAGGGGCTTGCAGAACGCCGCCAACTCGTCCGTCGTGGTGATGAGCTTCATTGAGCACGATCTATAGACCTCGCCGCCGCTTGGGGAAAGTTGCCGTGGCCGAAAAGGTCCAACAGCTTGACTTGACACGGCGATCCGTGCCTTTTGCCGGCCCGTCAAACCCCGGAAAATCGTGATGTCTTCCGTTTACAGAACCCACACCTGCGGCCAATTGCGGCTGGAACATGTCGGCCAGACGGCCCGCCTGTCGGGCTGGGTCCAGCGCAAGCGCGACCATGGCCATCTGCTGTTCATCGACCTGCGCGATCATTATGGCGTGACCCAGATCGTGGTCGATGCGGCGAGTCCGGTCTTCAAGACTGCCGAGGCCGTGCGCAACGAAAGCGTGATCACCGTGAGCGGCAAGGTCGTGGCGCGGGACAAGGCGACGGTCAATCCCCGCCTGGCAACCGGCGAGGTCGAGCTCGACGCGGAGGAGCTGACCGTCCAGTCGATGGCCGAGCCCCTGCCGATCCCGGTGTATCAGGAGCACGATACGACACCGGAGGAGCTGCGGCTCAAGTACCGCTTCCTCGACCTGCGCAAGGACAAGCTGCATCGCAATATCATGTTGCGCAGCCAGGTGATCGCCAGCCTGCGGCGACGGATGATCGAGCAGGGCTTCACCGAGTTCCAGACTCCGATCCTGACCGCCGACAGCCCCGAGGGCGCACGCTCCTATCTGGTCCCGAGCCGCCTTCATCCCGGCAAGTTCTACGCGTTGCCGCAGGCGCCGCAGATGTTCAAGCAGCTCCTGATGGTGTCGGGGTTCGACCGCTACTTCCAGATCGCGCCCTGCTTCCGCGACGAGGATGCACGGGCCGACCGTGCGCCGGGCGAGTTCTACCAGCTCGACTTCGAGATGAGCTTCGTCACCCAGGAAGACGTCTTCGCCGCGATCGAGCCCGTGCTGGCCGGCGTCTTCCAGGAATTCTCCGCGTTTGACCGCGATACGCCGCGCGAGGTGACGCCGGCGCCGTTTCCGCGCATTCCCTATGCCGAGGCATTGCTGACTTACGGCACCGATAAGCCGGATTTGCGCAATCCCCTCAGGATCTTCGACGTGAGCGAGGTTTTCGCCGGCTCCGACTTCAAGGTGTTCGCCGGCATCGTCGCGAAGGGCGGCGTCGTTCGCGCCATCCGCGCGCCCAACGCCGCGAGCCAGCCGCGCAGCTTCTTCGACAAGCTGAACAGTTGGGCGCAGGGCGAGGGCAAGCCTGGACTCGGATACATTATCCTCGAGGCCGGGACGGGCAAGGGACCGATCGCCAAGTTCGTCATGGGCGAGCGGCTTGCGCAGCTCAAAGCTTCGACTGGCGCGGAGGACGGCGACGCCGTCTTCTTCGTCGCCGACCAGCCGGAGGCGGCCTGGAAGTTCGCTGGCCAAGCTCGCACGAAGGTAGCTCAGGAACTCGGCGTGATCGCGGAGGATGCCTTTCGCTTCTGCTGGATCGTCGACTTCCCGATGTTCGAGTACGATGAGAAGCTGAAAAAGATCGACTTCAGCCACAACCCTTTCTCGATGCCCCAGGGCGGGCTCGAGGCGCTCGAGACGCAGGACCCGCTCAGCATCAAGGCGTGGCAGTACGACATCGTCTGCAACGGCATCGAGCTCTGCTCGGGCGCGATCCGCAACCACAAGCCGGAGATCATGTACAAGGCCTTCGGCATCGCCGGCTACAGCCGCGAGGAGGTCGAGCATCGCTTCGGTGGCATGCTGAACGCCTTCAAGTACGGCGCGCCGCCGCACGGTGGGGCCGCTCCCGGCGTCGATCGGATCGTCATGCTGCTGGCCGACGAGCCCAACATCCGGGAAGTGATCACCTTCCCGATGAACCAGCAGGCCGTCGATCTGATGATGGATGCACCGACCGAAGTGCCGACCGAAAAGCTGCGCGAGCTGCACATTGCATTGAAGCTGCCGCCACCCAGGAAAGACTGACGATCGTCTCGGCAGGGGCGGCGCTTGCCGCTTCTGACGCTCGCTGCCAAACTTTGGCGAATGCCGGCGCACGACCGGTCGACCAAGGAGGAAGCGATGACGGATACAGTGGACAAGGGCCGGCGTGATTTTCTCGGCGTTGCCTCGGCGGGCGGCGCAGCGGCGGCGCTCGGGGTTTTCGGGATCAACCCGGCGATGGCGGCGGGGACGGCGGCCGGACGGTCGGAGAAGCCCTTGAAGGCCGCCTTTTCCAACGCCGGATTGCAGGCCACCTGGTGCGCGCAGGGCAAGGCAGCGGCGGAATATTGGGGCAAGCTCTACAATGTCGAGGTGACGTGGTTCGACGGCCAGCTCGATGCCGTGAAGCAGCGCGCGGCGATCGACAACATGGCCTCCCAGAAGTGGGATTTCGTCGCCATCCAGGCCTTCGGCATCGGCACGCTCACCCAGCCGGTGCAGAAGATGATCGATGCCGGCATTCCGGTGATCGACATGGACACGCTGATTGCGCCGCTGGACAAGATCAACGTCCACGCCTTCCTCGCCCCTGATAACGAATTCATGGGCGCTTCCGTCACGCAGGCGCTGGTCACCAAGATGGGCGGCAAGGGCAACATCATCATGACCCAGGGCGCGCTCGGCCACACCGGCGCGCAAGGCCGGGCGCGAGGCTTCGAATCGGTCGTCAAGCAGTACCCCGACATCAAGGTGCTCGACAAGCAGCCGGCGGACTGGGACGTCACCAAGACGGCGCGGCTGTGGGAGACCTATCTCACGAAGTATCCGAAGATCGACGCCGCGTTCTTCCACAACGACGACATGGCGCTGGCCGCCTACAACGTAATGAAGGCGCACAACCGCACCAACATCCTGATCGGCGGCGTCGATGCCATGCCGCCGGCGATCAACGCGGTGGAGGATGGCCGCATGTTCGCGACCGTGCGCAATCCGTCGTGCCGCATCCATGGCGGCGCCATCATCGCCGGCGTGGCGGCGGTGACCGCCGGCGAGAAGACGGGCAGCGGCATTCCCAAGAACATCGTCACCGACGGGCCGGTGGTGACGAAAGCGAATGCCGCCGGCATGCTCTGGATGGAAGACCACTTCCTGATCTGACGCCATGTCCGTCGAGTCGGTTGCCGTGCCGGAGAACACGACTCCGGCGCGGCTGGTCATGCGGGGCATCTCCAAGTCGTTCGGCGGCGTCGCAGCGCTGCGCGACGTCGATTTCGATCTGCGCCAAGGCGAGATCCATGGCCTGGTCGGCGAGAACGGCGCCGGCAAGTCGACCCTGATGAAGATCATCGCCGGCGTGCACACCCAATATCAGGGTCGCATGGCGATCGACGGGGACGACATGCATTTCCGGTCCGCGCGAGACGCGCTGGCAGCCGGCATCGGCATGGTGCATCAGGAGCTCAGCATCGTTCCCGATCTGAGCGTCGCGGAGAATGTCTACCTCGGCAAGCAGCCGACGAGGGGCGGCGTGATCGACTGGCGGACGATGTATGCGGGTGCCCGAGAGCATCTCGCGAGCCTCGGCATCGACGTCGATCCGCGTACCCGCATGGGCTCGCTGGCGATCGGCCTGCAGCAGCTGATCGAACTCGCGCGGGTGCTTTTCTCGGGCGCGCGCATCGTCATCCTCGACGAACCGACGTCGGCGCTTTCGCCGCCGGAGGTGCACCGCCTGTTCGAGGTGCTGCGCGGCGTGCGGGCAAGCGGCCGCAGCGTCGTCTTCATCTCGCACTTTCTCGACGACATCCTCGCCATTTCCGACACGGTCACGATCTTCCGCAACGGTCGGCGCGTTGTGACCGAAGCCGCGGCCGGCATCGACAAGGGCTGGGTCATCGAGCGCATGATCGGCCGCGGCCACGAGGATCTCGAGGAGAGCTATACCGGCGCCGTCCCGCTCGACAGCAAGCCGGAAGCGCCGGTCGTCCTGACGCTGCGCGGCCTCGGCGTCGGACGGGCCTTTTCCGACGTCTCGTTCGACGTCAGGGCGGGCGAGGTGTTGGGGGTATACGGTTTCATGGGCTGTGGTCAGATCGAGCTTGCCAGGGCCCTGTTCGGCAAGGTCCGGCCGGCGAGCGGGCGCCTGGAAATGGACGGCCGCACGTTGCGGCTGCGCAATACCGCTGATGCACGCCGCGCCGGCATCGCCTTCGTGCCCGAGAGCCGCCGCGCCATGCTGTTCTACGGCGAGCCCGTGTACAAGAACATGTCGATCAGCGTGCTCGGCCGCATCGCCCGGCTTTGGCTGAAGCCGGCGCTGGAGAAGGACATTGCCCGCCGCCATGCAGAGGCGCTGTCGATCCGGCCGCCACAGGTCGAGACGCTGCTGCAGAACCTGTCCGGCGGCAACCAGCAGAAGGTGGCGCTGGCGAAATGGCTGACCTGGCCGCCAAAGGTCCTCGTGTTGAGCGAGCCGACGCGCGGCATGGATGTCGGCGCCAAGGAGGACGTCGTGCGGATCGTTCGCGGCTTGCGCGAGCAGGGGCTGGGCATCGTCGTGATGTCGACCGAGCCCGAGACGGTGCTCTCGCTTGCCGACCGCGTCTTGGTGATGAAGAAGGGGTGCATCGTTCACGAGTTCGCCGGCGAGACCATCAGCAAGGATCGGCTGCTGGAGGCGGCCTAGGGGAGGCAGGCATGACGACGTCGTCCGACGTCAAGGCAGGACCGCAACCGGGTTCGCGGCTGGGGGTGTTCATGCGCAGCCAGATGCGCAACATCGCGCCGTTTGCGACGCTCATCGTGCTGCTGATCTTCTTCGGCATCGCCAGCCCGTCCTTCGCCACGCTCGACAACGCCGCCAACATCCTGACGCAGATCTCCGTCGCGGGCGTGATCGCGGTCGGGCTGACGTTCGTGATCCTGTGCGCCGAGATCGATCTGTCGGTGGCGGCAATCGCCAATGCGACCGGCATCGTCGTCGCCTACTTTACGTTGCAGGAATCCTACGTGAACATCGCCAACGTGCCGCTATCCGGCGCGGCGGCGATCGCCCTGGCGCTCGTTTCCTGTGCCTTGCTGGGGCTCGTCAACGCAATCGGCGTGACGGCGATCGGCATTCCCTCGTTCATCATGACGTTGGCGATGATGCAGATCGGGGCGGGCATCTGCGCCCTGCTGGTGCGCGGCCAGATCGCTTACGCCGTGCCCTCGTTCGTGGCGACGATGGGCGCAGGCTCGATCGTCGGCATCCCGTGGATCATCATCGTGCTCGCCGTCTTCCTCGTCGGCGGTCACATCGTGCTGACCTACACGCGGTTCGGCCGCTACGTCTACATGGTGGGGGGCAACCGCGAGGCAGCCGAGTATTCGGGCGTGAACGTCAAGCTCGTCCTGAGCGCAGTGATGGTGATCTCGGCCGTCTGTTCGGGCGTCGCCGGCATGCTTGGCGTCGCCCACTTCGGCAGCGCCCAGCAGAACGAGTTCGACGGTTACCTGCTCGATGCCATTGCCGCGGTGGTTGTCGGCGGCACTAGCCTGTTCGGCGGGCGTGGCGGCATCGGCAACACCATCATCGGCCTGCTGATCCTGGGCGTGCTCAACAACGGGCTCGACCACGTCGAGATCGACAGCTTCCTCAAGATCCTGATTCGCGGCCTGATCCTGCTCGGCGCCCTGATCATCAATGTCTACGTGCAGGCCGTGCGGGAGAACGAACGAACCGGGTGAGCGTTTGACGGGCGCTGGTAAATGTAATATCTTCAATATGTTACGGCCATTCTTTAAGAGTATCTATGAGCCCGTCTCGATTCTCGTTCCGCATCCTGCCGGCGGCAGTCGGTCTGTCGTTGCTGACAGGCGCATGCGGTGCGCCGTTGGCCCTGACCGCGGCCAGCTACGGTGCTGACGGCGTGTCGCTGGCCGGGACCGACAAGACGGTGGCCGATCATTTCGTGTCCATGGTCTCGAAAAAAGATTGCGCCGTGTGGCGAATGTTCCGCGACCAGGACGTCTGCCGGCCGCGCGATGGCGTCCGTGATCCCTACGACGTCAACTACACCGAGCCTTTCCGTCAACGCGGAGAGGACGGGGTCGAATATGGGCCGCCACTTCGTGCCACAGCGGATGCGCCGTCAACGAGCTGGGATCCGCAGGCTTACTCCGAGCCGGCGAGCACGAGGAAGAAGTAGGCAATCAAGGACGAACCAGGTCGGGCGGAGACTGACCCCTGAGGAGAAAGGCCTCGAGATTGTCGAGCGCCTTGAAGCCCATGGCGTTGCGGGTTTCGACGGTGGCCGATCCCATATGGGGCAGTAGAAAGGCGTTCTCGAGCCCGTAGTAACCGGCATGGATCCGGGGCTCGCCGTCGAAGACGTCGAGTCCGGCGGCAGCGAGATGCCCGGTCTTCAGGGCCGCGATCAGCGCATCGTCGTCGACCACGCCGCCTCTGGCGGTGTTGACGACGACCGCACCCTTGGGCAGGCGGGCAATCCGTTCCGCATTGACCCATTTGCGGGTGGTGGCCGTCAGCGGCGCATTGATCGACAGGAAATCGCAGTGCGGCAGCATGGCGTCGGCATCGGCGTGGAAGATGGCGCCCTTTTCGACGTCGGGCGGCAGGCGGCTGCGGTTGCTGTAATGGATGGTCATGCGGAATGCCCGCGCCCGGTCGGCCATCGCCTGGCCGATGCGGCCCATGCCGAGGATGCCGAGCCGCTTGCCGGTGACATGCACGCCCATGAGCTGGGTCGGGCTCCAGCCCACCCAATGGTGGGTCCGCAGCATCGTCGTACCCTCGTGCGCGCGCCGCGCTGCCCCGAGGAGGCAGAGCATGGCGATATCGGCGGTCGCATCGGTGAGGACGTCCGGGGTGTTGCTCACCGCGATCTTGCGCTTTGCCGCCGCCGCCACGTCGACGTGCTCGTAGCCGACCGAAAAGGTAGCGATCATCCGAATCGACGCCGCCAGTTTGGCGACCGTTTCGGCATTCAGCGGGTCACCTGCGGCACACAGGATCGCGTCGCATCCGTCGCTCGCTTTGGCAAGCGAAGGGCCGTCGAACAGTCGATCGTCCGGGTTCAGGACGGCCTCGAAATTCGCCGCCAGACGCGCTTCCACGTCGGGTGGAAAATGCCGCGTCGCCAGCACACGAGGTTTACGGGTAGTCATGGAGGATATTCCTTCCTGTGCAGCCCTGCCGCAGCCGATCATTCTGGAAATTGACGTGCATGGATATTACGCTTGGCCATCCGGCTACAAGGCCTAGTCCCGCTCAATCGCCCCGTTGACCACGTATAGTTTTCGCTGTTCCCGCGTCCAAACGGTGGTCTCGATTGCCGCCGCGAGCGCGGTATTTGTGCTGGTCTTGTGGATAAGCACTGCCGCCTACGCCCAGGAGCCGCCACAACGGCCGCCGCAACAGCCACCGGCCACACAGCCGGTCCAGGCGCAGCCGCCCGCTCAGTCGGGGCAACCTCAGGCGGCGCAGCCGGAGGCATCGGCACAGCCATCGCAACCGGTACACATTCCGGAGTTGCCGGCCGATTCAGTGCTGGTGCCCAACCGGGCGACCTACGACATGAAGCTCGCCGTCGCGCGGCCCAACAGCGGCATCGTCGAGGTCAACGGCAACATGGTGCTGGAGACCGTCGATTCCTGCGATGCCTGGGAGACCCGGCAACGCATCAAGCTGACCTTCCTGCGCAGCGATGGGGAGGAATTCGAGACCGATTCGAGCTTTACAAGCTACGAAACGAAGGACGGTCTGCAACTGCGGTTCAGCGTGCGCAATGTCCAGAACGACGAGGTCGAGGAGGAACTGCGGGGCAGCGCCGACCTCGACTCGCTCGGCGGCAAGGGGCGGGCGAGCTTCACCTTGCCCGAGCCGCGAAGCTTCGAGCTGCCCGCCGGCACCTTGTTCCCCACGACGCACCTGGCGCTCGTCCTCAAGCACGCCCGCGATGGCGACAAGTCGGTATCGTACAAGGTGTTCGACGGCGCCCGGCTCGACGGCGCATTCCTGGTGAATGCAGTGATCGGCCGTCGATCGCGCTCCAATGCGGGGACGACGGCGGTTCGCGGCGACGTGGGCTTGCTGCGCAACCAGCAGGCGTGGGGTGTCCGCTTCGCTTTCTTCGCCAACGGAGACCAGGGCGCGCAGCCGGAGTATGAGCTGGCGCTCGATCTTTTGGGCAACGGCATCGCTCGCTCGATGTTGCTGGACTATGGTGATTTTGCCGTCGACGCTCATCTCGTGCAAATCCAAGCCCTGCCGAAGCCGAAATGTTGACCGCTCGTTACAAGCTGCTCGCGCCCGCGCTTGCGGCAGCCATTGCCTTCGGCGCCGTATGTGCCGAAGCGCAGGAACTGCAGCCGCATCGCGCCGCCTACGATGTGGCCATGCTCGATCACGGCAAGCAGGGCGAGGATATGGCCGGCACCTACGCGTTCGAGCTGAAGCTCACCTGTGACGGCTACGTCATGAACCAGCGCCTCCGCCTGGAAATGGACGGCCGTCGGTCGCCGGTCGTCAGCGAGCAGCTCTCACAGATGACGGAGAGCCGGGACGGGCGAACGTTGCATTTCGAGCATCGCTCCAGCGCCAATGGCCGCCAGATCAGCCTGGTTCGCGGCGAAGCGATACTGGATGCGGACGGCAAGGGGACAGCGCAATTCAGCGACCCGGAAGGCCAATCGGTTGCCTTGCCTCCGGGCACGATGTTTCCCATGGCCATGACGCGCGCGACGATCAAACATGCCTTGGCCCATGACACCGGTTTCGATGCGCTGTTCTTCTTCGGCGAGAAGCCCAAGCCGCCGCAGTCTGTGAATGTCGTGATCGGCAAGGTTCCAAAACGGCTGGCCGATCTCCATATCCCCAAGGACGGCAGGCGGCTCGTCGAAGGCCATTCGCGCATCTACTATCGCGGCGGCTTTTTCGACGCCGATGCCGGCAAGGAGGGCGAGCAGGCGACGTTCGAGATGAGCAGCCTGACGCTCGACAATGGCATCGAGCTCTATGGCACCCATGAAGAAGGCGATGGCGGCATCGAATACCGCATCTCGCGCCTCGAGGCGTTGCCCAAACCCCACTGCAAATAGGCTGCCTTCAGGCGGCTCTTCACCTCGACTGTCGAGGAGGCGTGCATGACGCCGAACAGCATCGGCCGGGATAGCCTCACTCCCGAACAGGCCGTCGATCGGCTGGAGCATCTTCACCGCGAAGCCTGCAACGCGCTGCGTGATGCCTTGGCGCGCTTTACGGCGTCGGGCATTCCCCCAACTGCCGGCGAGAGGCGGCGGTTTCGCTATCCGGAGCTACAGGTGGACTGGCATCCGTCCGGCACGGTGCACTTCACGCGGCGCGCCTGGGCGAAGTTCCAGGTGCCGGGACGCTATGCGACGACGATCACCCAGCCGGCCTTCTTTCGCCGATACCTGCTCGAGCAATTGCGGCCGCTTGTCGAGGAGTTTGGTGCTGCAATCAAGGTCGGTGTCAGCGAGCAGGAAATTCCCTATCCCTTCGTGACCGAGGAGGGCGACGAATTCATCCACGGCGATCTCTCCGTCGCGGAACTGGCGCATCATTTCCCGACGCCCGTGCTGGCAAGCGTCGGCGATGAGGTGGCCGACGGCACCTGGATTTTCGACAGGGGGCGGCCGCGGCCTCTGGCGCTCTTCGACGCCTTGCGCGTCGATTTCTCGCTGCGCCGGCTGATGCATTACACCGGAGCCGACTGGCGCACGCTTCAGCCCTGGATCCTGTTCACGAACTACCAGCGCTATGTCGATCAGTTCCTGGACTGGGCAATGGACGAACTGCGCAAGCCGGACGGGCCTTATGTCGAGCTCGTGCTGCCGGGCGGCGTTGTCCTACGGCGCGATGACGCGACGGCGGACGGCGCCGCCCTCGTCGCGGCGGCACCGTGGCATCGCTTCCAGATGCCAGCCTACAGTATCAGGCGGTCCGACGATCGCGGCGGGATCACGATCTGCAACATCGGCGTCGGTCCGTCCAACGCCAAGAACGCGACCGATCACCTTGCCGTGTTGCGTCCGCATTGCTGGCTGATGATCGGCCATTGCGGCGGCCTGCGGCAGTCGCAGACGATCGGCGACTATGTGCTGGCGCATGCCTACATGCGGCGCGACCGCATTCTGGACGATCTCGTCCCGCCGGAGGTGCCGGTGCCCGCGCTTGCCGAGGTGCAGATGGCGCTCCAGGAGGCGGCCGCGCGCGTGACCGGCGAACGCGGCGATGCATTGAAGCGGCGGCTGCGGACCGGCACGGTGGTGAGCTACGACGACCGCAACTGGGAGCTCCGATGGTCGCAGGAACGCCAGCGCATCAGCCACGGCCGGGCGATCGCGGTCGACATGGAAAGCGCCACGCTCGCGACGCAGGG
>DATEID010000081.1:0-4361 GCA_035279245.1 Reyranella sp. | reverse complement strand
CGCCCACCAGTCGCGCCTGACGCGTGACTGGGCCGGCCGAATCGACGATGCCGACGAAGATCGCGGCGCCGAAATCGGGCCGGTCGGCGCCCTCGTCGAGCCCCATCAGCACCGCCAGCGCATGGCTCGCCCCGCTCTCCTGCCGCAGCTCGGCCGCGACCTGAGCGGCGGCCCCGAGTGACGGGCTGTCCGACGGTAAAATGCGCGTGATCGTGCCGCGCTTGAACACCGTCTCGGCGCCTGGAAGCGGCGAGAGGCGGGCGGCGATGGCGCCGCCGGTGAATGTCTCCGCCACGGCAAGCGTCTGGCCGGTGGCGCCGAGCGTGGCGATCAGCCCACCTTCCAGCGTCTGCTCGTCCTCAGCGACCACAAAATTGCCGAGGCGGCGCCGCACCTCGGCTTCGACGGGGAAGAGCTTGCGTCCAAGTTCCTCGGCATCGGCGCCGCGGACGGCAAGCTTGGTCTCGAGCTCGGGGAAGTGCGCCTGGAAGCCGAGCTTGATCTCGCCGTCGATCGCAAGGCCCGGGATGCCGGCCAACATCTCGTCGGCCCGCGACTCGCCGATGCCGAACGTATGGAAGCGCTTCAGACGCGCGACGCCGGTTATGCCGCCGAGCTTCAGAAGTCGCGGAATCACCTGTTCGTCGAGCATGCGCCGCATCTCGCGCGGCACGCCCGGTGTGAAAAAGAAGCGTGCCTTGCCGATCGTGACGGCGAAGCCGCAGGCCGTGCCGATCGGATTGTCGATCAGTTCCGCGCTTTCGGGCAGCATGGCCTGCTTCTTGTTGTTGACCGGCATCACCCGTCCGCGGCGGGCGTAGGATTCGGTCATCCGCTGCAGCCAATGCTCGCTCAGCACCAGCGGCACACCGCACGCCTCGGCCGCCACTTCCTGGCTGAGATCGTCGACCGTCGGGCCCAGCCCGCCATTCACGATCACTGCATCGGCACGCTCGGCGGCCTGGCGGAAGGCCGTCAGCAGGCTTGCCCGGTCATCGCCGACGGTCGTGCCCCAATGGACCTCGAGGCCGACCTCGACGAGGCGGCGCGCGATGTGGCCGTAATTGGTGTTGACGGTCTTGCCGGTCAGGATCTCGTCGCCCGTGCATAGGATCTCAACACGCATTCCGCCGGCTGCCTTTCCTTGGTGACATGCCAGTATCGCGACAAATGCGCTGCGCCTCCAGAGCCTGGACATCGTACAATTGGCGCCGAGCGGAGGAGGGGTATGAGGGCTGGAAATCTGCGGGTGGTCGATGGCGCGCCTTCGCTGGCGCTCGACAGTGACGAGCTTGCGCGTGACTACGAGCGGATCAGCGCCACGCGCCAGTTCCAGTCCGGCCAACGGCTGGCGGTCGATCTCGGCATCCTGCCGGGCGAACGCGTGCTCGATCTGGGCTGCGGAACCGGTCTTTTGGCCGAGCATATCGCCGACCTTATCGGTCCACAGGGCAAGGTCGTGGGCATCGACCCGCTGCCGCTGCGCATCGAGCTCGCGCACAGCAAGCGTCGTGCCAACCTCTCCTTCGAGGTGGGCGACGCCTATCATCTCGACATGCTGGAGGACTCGTCGTTCGACGTGGTGATCATGAACGCGGTGTTCCACTGGTTCCCCGAGAAGACGCGGCCGCTTCTGGAATGCGCCCGTGTGCTACGGCCCGGCGGGCGGCTTGGCATCGGGACGGTGCTGAAGGGCCATCGCACCCGTGTCCACCAGATCGCCAGCAAGGTTCTGGCCGAGCCGCCGTTCGACCGCTTTCCCCGGCCGCGCGCCCAGCTCACCTTTCCCGTCGATGCCGAGGAGATGCGCGCCTTCTTCGAGATGACGGGCTTCTCGGCGTCGCTCATCGAAGTACGCGAGAGCACGCGCATGTGGCCTTCGCCCGAAGCGGCGATCCGCTTTTCCGAGGCGAGCTCCTTCGGCAATTTCCTGGGCCACTTGCCGCCCGAGCTGACGATGCGTGCCCGCGCCACCATCCGCCAGCGGCTGCAGGGCTTGATGACCGCGGACGGCATCATCCATCACGGCCGCCGGCTTGTGGCCATCGCCGTCAGGCGATAGGCGCGTCGCCGCGCACTCCTAGCGCTTCACCTGCCGCTCGACCGGCACCAGCGTGCGAGTCTCGACGATCCCGCCACGCAGGATGGAGACAACCGTCTCCTTGCCGATCCGCGTCGCATTCAGGAGTCGCACGAGATCGTCCGCGCCTTCGACCGGGATGCCGTCGAGCGACAGGATCAGGTCGCCTGCCAGCAGGCCAGCGGCAGCAGCCGGACCGCCCGGCATCACCTCGCCGATGCGGATCGCGCGTTGGCCGGCCCCGGTGGCGAGGCCGATCCGGCGCGGCAGTGGCACGGTCTCGGCCGCAATGCCGATATGGGCGCGTCGTACACGTCCGTGTGCGATGAACTCGCTCACCGTCAGCACCGCGGTGTTCGACGCCACGGCAAAGCAAATGCCCTGTGCGCGGGCGATCATGGCGGTGTTGATGCCCACCACCTCGCCGGCGGTCGACACAAGCGGACCGCCCGAATTGCCGGGATTGAGTGCCGCGTCCGTCTGGATCACGTCATCGATCAGTCGGCCCGAGGTGGCCCGCAAAGAGCGGCCGAGCGCCGACACGACACCCGCTGTCACCGTCGATTCGAAGCCCAGCGGATTGCCGATCGCCACCACGAGCTGCCCGCGCCGCAGGGCCTTGGAATTGCCCAACGTTGCCGCGGGTGTGCCGCCCGGCAAGTCGGTGCGCAGGAGCGCGAGGTCAGTGTCGGGATCGTCTCCCATCACACGCGCCTCGCGGCTACTGCCGTCGGCAAAGGTGAGCCGCACACGCGAACCGCCGCCCACGACGTGCGAGTTGGTGAGCACGAGGCCGTCGCCCGCGATGACCACACCGGAGCCCGTCCCGCCGGCGGGTCGGCCATTCTCGTCCAGCCGTTCCACCCGCACCACCGCCGGCCCGACCCGGTCCACGATCGAGATCACGGCGCGCGAGTAGGCGTCGAGAAGGGAGCTGTCGTCGAGGGGACGAACATCGTCGAGCGGCATGGAACTCTCCGAGAAAGGAGAGGCTATATGGGAAGCGAGAGACCGGATGTCATCGGTCGAAGCCGAGCGGCCGATAGTCGAAGGGAGCCGCAGGCCGTGGGTAAGGAGTCCACGCCCGGATGGTTCACGATTTCCGGCTCGGCAAGGGCTTCGTCTTGCTGCTGCTTCGCGCACGGCAAATCTTTTGCCTTCAAGGTCTTGGGAACGTTCTTTCCTTATTTATCCACAGCGCCTAGAATGCCTCGCTTTCCCGCCTGTTGGCACCTGGAAAGCATATGGCTCATATCAGATTGAATACCCACCCGTCGCAGGGCGGCCAGGCGGCTCCCCCAGTGATCTGGGGCGCGCGCGATCCGGCGTTGCGCGGCCCGGTGGTCGGCACGGTGACCGATCCGGCCAGGCGCAATGCGATCGGCGTGCACTCGGGCAGCTACGGCATCTATCGCGCCCTCGCGATTGCGGCGCAGGAATTGAAGCCGGGTCATCGGCCCGACCTCACCAACACCTCGCCGGCCGAGCCCATCGGGCCGTTCGAGAGCTGGTTCGATCCCAAGAAGATCGTCTCGCTCGATCCTTGGGGGCACATGGTGGTCGAGGTGTTCGCCGACAAGCTCGCGGCCGGTTGGGACATTCGACCCACCATTGCAGTCACCAAGGCGCATGTGCACATGCCCGAGATCAGGGATGCGATCTTGGCCGGCCGGTTGAAGCCCGACAACGATCTCCTGATGCCGAACGGCGACGTGCGCGTGACCAAGGCGGCGGTCGAGCCGGTCTGGTGGCTGCCCGGCATCGCCGAACGCTTCGGTGTCAAGGAGACGGAGCTGCGGCGCACGCTGTTCGAGCATACGGGCGGCATGTACACCGAGCTCGTCACGCGGTCCGATCTCGAGATCTTCCTGCCACCGATTGGCGGTTCGACGATCTACTTCTTCGGCGACGTGACCAAGCTCGGCAAGCCAGAGACCAGGATCGCTTGCCGGCTCCACGACGAATGCAACGGCTCGGACGTTTTCGGCTCGGACATCTGCACCTGTAGGCCTTATCTCGCGCACGGCATCGAGATCTGCATCGAGATGGCGCAGAAGGGCGGCGTCGGCGTGGTGATCTACAATCGCAAGGAAGGCCGGGCGCTGGGCGAGGTGACCAAGTTCCTGGTCTACAACGCCCGCAAGCGCCAGCCTGGCGGCGATTCGGCGGCGCAATACTTCAACCGTACGGAATGCGTGGCGGGCGTGCAGGACATGCGCTTCCAGGAACTGATGCCCGACGTTCTGCATTGGCTCGGCGTGCGAAAGATCCACCATCTGGT
>DATEID010000080.1:0-6555 GCA_035279245.1 Reyranella sp. | reverse complement strand
ACCGTCGAGGCGCGCGGCGAGGTCGCGACGCTCGCCGACACGATCAACCGGATGGTCGATCAGCTGTCGTCGTTCGCCGCGGAGGTGACGCGCGTCGCCCGCGAGGTGGGCACCGACGGCAAGCTGGGCGGTCAGGCCGAGGTCAAGGGTGTGGCCGGCACCTGGAAGGACCTGACCGATAACGTCAACTCGATGGCCAACAACCTGACCGGCCAGGTCCGCAACATCGCCGAGGTGACGACCGCGGTGGCGAACGGCGACCTGACGAAGAAGATCACCGTCGACGTCCGCGGCGAGGTGGCGGAGCTGAAGGAGACCGTCAACACGATGGTCGACCAGCTGAACGGTTTTGCCGGCGAGGTGACGCGCGTGGCGCGCGAGGTCGGCACCGAGGGCAAGCTCGGCGGCCAGGCCCAGGTGCCCGGCGTCGCCGGCACGTGGAAAGACCTTACCGGCAACGTCAACATGCTGGCGGCGAACCTCACGACCCAGGTGCGCGCCATCGCCGAGGTCGCGACCGCCGTCACCAAGGGCGATCTGACCCGCTCGATCCAGGTCGACGCCTCTGGCGAGGTGGCCGAGCTGAAGGACAAGCTCAACACGATGATCGACAATCTCCGCCTCACGACGGAGCGCAACACCGAGCAGGACTGGCTGAAGACCAACCTCGCCAAGTTCACGAACATGCTGCAGGGTCAGCGCGATCTCGGCACCGTCGGTCGGCTGATGCTGTCGGAGTTGACGCCGCTCGTCGGCGCGCACCAGGCGGTGATCTACCGCAACGACAGCGAAGCGAGCCTCCGGCTCCTGTCGGCCTATGCCGATTCGGTCGATGCCGCCCACCCCGAGGTCATCCGGGTCGGCGAAGGATTGATCGGGCAGTGCGCCGCCGATCGACGCCAGATCCTGATTTCCGACATGCCGCCGACGGTGCGTCCGATCACCTCCGGCCTGTTCCAGGCTACGCCGAAGAGCATCATCGTGCTGCCGGTGCTGTTCGAGGGTCAGGTGAAAGCGGTCATGGAACTCGCTTCGCTCAGCCACTTCACCGAGCTGCAGATCGCCTTCCTGGAGCAGCTCACGGCATCGATCGGCATCGTCCTGAACTCGATCGAAGCGACCATGCAGACCGAAAGCCTGCTGCAGCAGTCGCAGAAGCTCGCGAGCGAGCTGCAGACCCAGCAGGTCGAGTTGCAGCAGACCAACGAGCAGCTCGAGCAGAAGGCGCAACAGCTCGCCGAACGCAATGTCGAGGTGGAGCGCAAGAACCAGGAGATCGAGCAAGCGCGGCGCGCAGTGGAGGAGAAGGCGACGGAGCTCGCCCTCACCTCACGCTACAAGTCGGAATTCCTGGCCAACATGAGCCATGAGCTGCGCACGCCGCTCAATTCGATCCTGATCCTGGGCCAGCAACTCGCCGACAATCCGGAAGGCAACCTCGTTCCCAAGCAGGTCGAGTTCGCCCGCACCATCCACGGCGCCGGCACCGACCTTCTCAACCTGATCAGCGACATCCTCGATCTCAGTAAGATCGAGTCGGGAACAGTCACTGTCGATACCGAGGAGATCTTCTTCGGCAACCTGCTGGAGACGGTGGCGCGGCCGTTCCGCCATCAGGCCGAATCGCAGGGCTTGGCCTTCGACGTCCTGATCGACGCCAACCTCGGACGCAGCATCGTAACCGACTCCAAGCGACTGCAGCAGATCCTGAAGAACCTCCTGTCCAATGCACTGAAGTTCACCGCGCAAGGCAGTGTCCGTCTGCGTGTCCTGCCGGCTCATGGCGGCTGGCGCCCCGACAATACGGCGCTCAATCAGGCAAGCTCGGCCGTCGCCTTCGAGGTGACCGATACCGGCGTTGGCATTCCAGTCGAGAAGCAGAAGATTGTGTTCGAGGCGTTCCAGCAGGCTGATGCCAGCACCAGCCGAAAGTACGGCGGCACCGGACTTGGCCTCGCCATCAGCCGCGAGCTTGCAACCCTGCTGGGCGGCGAGCTCGCGCTGCGCAGCACCCCGGGCATGGGCAGTACCTTCACACTCTATCTGCCGACCATGTACACCGGTCCGCGTACCGCGGTCCGCCTGCCGGTGCAGGGCACGCCCGCGGCGGCGCAGGCATTTCGGCCCGAACGGTTGGCAAACCAGTTCCCCGACGACCGCCGCAACCTGCAACAAGGCGATTCGACACTGCTGATCGTCGAGGACGATCCGCACTATGCCGGCATCCTTGTCGACGCAGCGCATACCGCCGGCCTCAAGGCGGTGGTAACCGCGCACGGTGCGGAGGCGCTCGATCTCGCGCTGGAATACAAGCCGGTCGCCATGTCGCTCGATATCTTCCTGCCCGACATGCTAGGCTGGAACGTGCTGAGCCAGTTCAAGCGAACGCTCGAGACCCGCCATATCCCGGTGCAGATCCTCAGCATGGACGAGGATCGGCGGCAGGGGCTGGCCCGCGGCGCCTTCTCGTATCTCAACAAGCCGGCAACGCCTGACGGACTGAATGCTGCCTTGGCGCGCATCAATGAATACGTGAAGCCGCGGCGGAAACGGCTGCTGATTGCCGAGGACAACGAGGCCGAGCGGCTGGGCGTCACCGAGCTCCTGTCACATCCCGACATCGAGATCGATACGGTCGAAACCGGCCGCGCTGCCCTCGACCGACTCCGCGCACAACGCTTCGACTGCATGGTGCTCGACCTGCGCCTACCCGACATGTCGGGTTTCGAGGTGCTGGAGGAGATGCAGAAGGATACCGCTCTCGTGGACCTGCCGGTAGTGGTCTTCACCGGCCGCGACCTGAGCGCCGAGGAGGATGCGCAGCTCCACACCATGGCACGAAGCATTGTCGTGAAGGGTGCCTCCTCGCCGGAGCGGCTGTTCGACGAGACGGCGCTCTTCCTGCATCAGGTCGCGACCGACCTGCCGACCGAGAAGCGCCGTATGCTCGAACGGCTGCATGCCTCGGACGAAATGCTGGCCGGCCGCACGGTCCTCGTTGTCGACGACGACACGCGCAATATCTTCGCCCTCTCGAGCGCCCTGGAACGGCGCGGCATGCGCGTCCTCACCGCGACCACCGGCCAGGAGGCCGTATCGATCCTCCAGACGTCCTCCGACGTGGCGATCGTCCTGATGGACATCATGATGCCGGAGATGGACGGCTATGAAACCATCGCGCTCATCCGGCGCAATCCCACGCTGAGGCGGCTGCCGATCATCGCGCTCACCGCCAAGGCGATGAAGGGGGATCGCGAGAAATGCCTGGAGGCAGGGGCTTCGGATTATCTGGCGAAGCCCGTCAATACCGAGCAGCTGTTCAGTGCTCTGCGTCTCTGGTTGCACCGCTAGGACATCGAACGGCCAAGGGGGCTTCGGTGGACAAGGTCAACATCCTACTGGTGGACGATCAGCCGGCGAAGCTCCTGAGCTATGAGGTGATCCTCGCCGAGCTGGGCGAAAATCTGATCAAGGCGGCCTCTCCGCAGGAGGCCCTGGGCGTTCTCCTGAAGACCGACGTCGCGGTCGTGCTGATCGACGTCGTCATGCCGCAGATCGACGGCTTCCAGCTTGCCGCGATGATCCGCGAGCATCCCCGCTTCGAGAAGCTTGCCATCATCTTCGTATCGGGCGTGCAGATCGCGGACTCCGACCACATGCGCGGCTATGCGATCGGCGCCGTCGATTACGTTGCCGTGCCGGTCGTGCCGGAGGTGCTTCGCGCCAAGGTCAAGGTGTTCATCGAACTTTATCGCAAGACGCGGCAGCTCGAGGCGCTGAACAGCGAGCTCGAGGCCCGTGTCGCCGCCCGAACCGCCGAGCTCGAGGCCCAGACCGATCGCCTTCGCCGCAGCGAGGAGCGGCGCTCGCTGGCCCTGTCTGCGGGCGATATGGGGTCGTGGGAGCTCGATCCGGCGACAGGGCGCTTCCTTTGGGATGACGGCCAGTTCCGCATCTTCGGCCTGACGCCCGGCCAGTTCGAACCGACACGAGAAGGCATTCACGCTCTCGTGCATCCCGACGACCGGGAGAAGTATGCCGAAGCAGAACGCGACCTTGGCCCCGACGGGCGCTATCAGCAGGAATTCCGGGTGGTGCGACCGAACGGCGAGACCCGCTGGTGCTTTGCCGCCGGCGCCGCGACCCGCGACAAGCACGATAATGTGCTGCGCCTGAACGGCGTGACCGTCGACGTCACCGAGCGCAAGCGCGCGGAAGAGCGCCAGCTTCTGCTGGCACGCGAGGTCGATCACCGTGCCAAGAATATGCTTGCCGTGGTGCTGTCGGTCCTACGGCTGACCAAGGCCAGGACGATGCCGGAGTTCATTGGAATCGTGGAAGGACGCATCCACGCCCTTGCCGTCACGCACAATCTGCTGTCGACGACACGGTGGCAGGGTGCCGAACTCCGCCGCATCGTCGACGAAGAGCTGGCTCCCTACCGGACCGACGGCGCCGACAGGATCGTCATCGGCGGTCCGCCCGCCATGCTGCTGCCCGCCACGGCCCAAGCCGTGGCCTTGGCCCTGCACGAGCTCGCCACCAATGCGGCCAAGTATGGCGGCCTTTCCACTCCGGGGGGACGGCTGAAGCTTGTCTGGTCCTTCGAAGACAAGGCGCTGGAGCTCGACTGGGTCGAGTCCGGCGGTCCGCCAGCGACGGCGCCGACCTCGCTCGGCTTCGGCCTCACCATCGTGCGCTCCAGCATCGAGGCGCAGTTTCGTGGCGGAGTCTCGTACGACTGGCGACCGGAAGGCCTGCATTGCCACCTTTCGGTTCCGCGCACCCAGATCGTGAACGAAAATCCGGTCGAAGCACCGCCAAAGTCGGCCAAACCGGATGTTCCGGGCAGGAAATCGAGCCTGATTGGCAAGCGCCTGCTGATCGTCGAGGACGAGTTCCTGATCGGCATGATGGCGAAGCGCCTGCTGGAGGAGATGGGCGCGACCGTCGTCGGCCCCTACGCTAGCCTCGCCGAAGGGATCGCCGCCGCAAAGTCCGAGCGCTTCGACGGTGCACTGCTGGACTTCAATCTCGCCGGCGAGCATGCCGATCCGCTCGCCCACTATCTGACGGCGCGGAGCGTGCCCTTCGTTTTCCTGACCGGCTATCAGCGTGACAGCATCGATCGTCGCTACGCCAATGTCCCGCTGCTGCAAAAGCCGATCGAGGCGGAGTCCCTCGAGCGGGTCGTTGTCTCGCTTCTTCTGGCGCCCAACCTGCTGTCTGTCGGAGGTTGAGCGCCGCCAAGGCCGCAACTGGGACAATGCGGCGAACGTTCCTTGAAGGCCAGGAGCGATCCTCGTTTGCCAAGGATGAACCATGACCGAGGTTCCGGAAAAGCCCGCAAATCCCGTGCCGGTCTCCCCGCCGACGCCGGGCAAGACCGACCCCATACCTCCCGAGATGCCGCCGGCGAGTCCGCCCGGCCCGGAAGTCGAGCCGCCCACGCCGCCCCACCCACCAGGACCGCCAGGGCCGGTCGCGCGCTATTCCTTCACCGCTCCCGTCAACGAGGAGACATAGTAGTCGACGAAGAAGGAATAGAAGATGGCGACAGGGAGAGAGCCCAGGAGCGATCCTGCCATCAGCGCTCCCCACTGATAGACGTCGCCCGACACGAGCTCGGTGAGGATTGCCACCGGCACGGTCTTCTTTTCGCTGCTCTGGATGAAGGCCAGCGCATAGATGAACTCGTTCCACGAGAGCGTGAAGGAAAAGATGCCGGCCGAGATCAGCCCCGGCACTGCGAGCGGCAGGGTGATCCGCCGCAGGATCTGCAGGCGCGTCGCACCGTCGATCAACGCGCATTCCTCAAGCTCGTAGGGAATCGACTTGAAGTAGCCGATCAGCAGCCAGGTGCAGAACGGCACCAGGAAGGTCGGATAGGTAAGAATCAGGGCGAAAGGCGAGTCGAACAGTCCAAGCTGGTAGATGATGGTCGCGAGCGGAATGAAGAGGATCGTCGGCGGCACGAGATAGGCGAGATAGATGGCGAGGCCGACATACTGGCTGCCCCGGAAGCGCAACCGTTGGATGGCGTAGGCGGCCAGGACGCTGGCGAAGAGGGATACCGCCGTGGCCGCGAAGGCGATCCACATCGTGGTCATCAGCCAGTGCGGATAGTGGGTCTCGAACAGCAGGTGCTTGATGTGTCCCAACGTCGGGCTGCCGATCAAGAACGGATTGTAGTCCTTGTAGTCGTAAAGCTCGCTGTCCGGCTTGAACGCCGTGACCGCCATCCAATAGAACGGGAACAGCAGGATCACGACGAAGCAGGCAAGCGGCACATAAATCGTCACCACGCGGCGTGCGCGACTGTCCCATGCAAGTTTCTCGGGCGTCGCGCTTGCGACGTTGGTCGAACCGCCGCCGGCAGGAACGTCAGTCATTGGCTTCTCCCTGCTGCCACTTGCGGCGTGCCAGGGCGAAGTAGCTGAACAGCGTGGCAAAGATCAGGAACGGGATCATCGCTACCGCGATGGCCGAGCCCTCGCCCAGCTCGCCACCCGAGATGCCGCGCTGGAAGGCAAGCGTCGCCATGAGGTGGGTCGA
>DATEID010000079.1:0-3079 GCA_035279245.1 Reyranella sp. | reverse complement strand
CGCGTGGTCGGCCTCTTCTCCGGCCGCGGCTACAACATCGAAAGCCTCACGGTCGCCAAGACCAACGAGAAGGAGAATCTCTCGCGCATAACCATCGTCACCACCGGCACGCCGATGATCATCGAGCAGATCAAGGCCCAGCTCGATCGCCTGGTGCCGGTCCATCGTGTGCGCGATCTCACGGTGGAAGGCGAGCATGTCGAGCGCGAGCTGGCGCTGGTGAAGGTGAAGGGCACGGGCGAGAAGCGCGTCGAGGCGCTGCGTCTCGCCGACGTGTTCCGCGCCAAGGTGATCGACGCCAAGAACGATTCCTTCGTGTTCGAGGTCACCGGCGCTTCCGACAAGGTCGACACCTTCATCGGCCTGATGGAGGCGCTGGGGCTGGTCGATGTCGGCCGCACCGGCATCGTCGCCACCACCCGCGGCGGCGAGGCGCTGTGACATATCTTCTGCCTCTGCTGGGTCTCGCAGCCGTCCATCTCATGGCGGCCGCGAGCCCGGGTCCGAGCTTCGTGCTGGTGGCGCAGACGGCCGTCGGGTCCGGCCGCCGCGCCGGCCTGTTGGCGGCGTTCGCCATGATGCTGGGCGCCCTTATCTGGGCGGCCGCGGCGCTTTACGGGCTGCAGGCGCTGTTCGCCCGCTTCGAGTGGCTCTATCTCGCGATGCGCATCGGCGGCGGGCTCTATCTCCTGTACCTCGCGCTGATGCTGTGGCGGCACGCTCCTGAACCGCTGCCGGAGCCGAGCGCCGCCGGCGACAAGACCACCGGCGACAAGACAGGCGCGGTCCAGGGCTTCGTCCGCGCGCTGCTGCTGCAGCTCAGCAATCCCAAGGTCATGGTCTTCTTCGGCAGCATTTTTTTGGCGTTGCTGCCGGCGCATCCGCCGACCGGGATGCAGATCGCCACGCTCGCCATCGTGGCGTTCAACGAGTTCACCTGGTACGCACTGATCACCCTGCTGTTCTCCGGCGGGCCGGCGCGGGCCATCTATCGCCGGGCCAAGTTATGGCTCGATCGCATCATGGGCGGTGCGCTGGCGCTTCTCGGCTTGCGCCTCGCCCTGCTCAGCCGCTAGACAGCGCGCCATTCGAGAGGGAGCAGGAAAATGCGTGTCTATTACGATCGTGACGCCGACGTGAACTTGATCAAGGGCAAGAAGGTCCTGATCGTCGGCTACGGCAGCCAGGGCCACGCCCATGCCATGAATCTTCGCGATTCGGGCGTGAAGGACGTACGCATCGCCCTGAAGCCGAGCTCGGCCACGGTCAAGAAGGCGGAGGGCGCGGGCTTCAAGGTCATGAGCCCGGCCGAGGGCGCGAAGTGGGCCGACATCGTCATGGTCCTCACCCCGGACGAGCTGCAGAGCGACATCTACAACGCGGATCTCGCGCCGAACATGCGGGCGGGCTCGGCGCTCGCCTTCGCCCACGGTCTCAACGTGCATTTCAACCTGATCAGCCCGCGCGCCGACATCGATGTCTTCATGATCGCGCCCAAGGGCCCGGGCCACACGGTGCGTTCCGAATACCTGCGCGGCGGCGGGGTGCCGTGTCTCGTCGCGGTGGCGCAGAATGCCTCGGGCAATGCGCTGGAGATCGGCCTCAGCTACTCCTCGGCGATCGGCGGCGGCCGTGCCGGCACGATCGAGACGACCTTCAAGGAAGAGTGCGAGACCGATCTGTTCGGCGAGCAGGTGGTGCTGTGCGGCGGCCTCGTCGAGCTGATCAAGGCGGGCTACGAGACCCTGGTCGAGGCGGGCTATGCGCCGGAGATGGCCTACTTCGAGTGCCTGCACGAGGTGAAGCTGATCGTCGACCTGATCTACGAGGGCGGCATCGCCAACATGAACTACTCGATCTCCAACACCGCGGAGTATGGCGAGTATATCTCGGGCCCGCGCATCGTGACGGCCGAGACCAAGGCCGAGATGAAGCGCGTGCTGGCCGACATCCAGTCGGGCCGCTTCGCGCGCGACTGGATGCTCGAGAACAAGGTCAACCAGGCCTCGTTCAAGGCGATGCGCAAGCGCATGTCGGAGCATCCGATCGAGGAGATCGGCGTGAAGCTGCGCGGCATGATGCCGTGGATCAAGGAAAAGGCCCTGGTCGACAAGACCCGGAACTAAAAGACGACCGCCGTTCCTCTCCTCGCTTCGGCGGGGAGAGGGCCGTGCCACCACAGGCTATTCGCATTCGGCGAATGCCAGCCGAAGGGCTTGGCGAACAGCTGCGGCCGCGGGGCGGCAGCGGCTAACCTTGTGGCTCAGATGCTGGAGTCCGTCGCGCTGGCCGCCGTTCTTTGTCGGGACGAGAGAGACGGTATCCGCTTCTTGCGTGACTTCGACATACTTTGCCGAGGCGACGAAGGCCTTGTACGAGCGCGCCTTGGCAGCCTTGATGAGCGGATCTGTGAGGCCCTGCCACGATTTCGGGTGCGGCACCACCCGGCGCCGAATAGACAGCAGGCCAAGAAGCTGCTCTGCAATACGGTCATCGTCCTCCCCTGCGACCAAGACAGGCTCTGCAAAGATCCATAGGCCAGTGGTCGTCTTTACGTTGGGGTGCAAATAGACGTTGCCTGCACGCAAATGGGCGCCGACAGTCGGCGGTTCGCTGTAGTCGGACGCGCGACCGCCAAAAGGAAACTTAAAAAACCGCACAGCTTATCGTCTCCGCCGACTTCTCCGAGATCGCCGAAGCCATCCTAGATGATGTAGCCGCCGCCGGCGGCGTCGAGCATGGCGCCGGTGATGAACGACGCCTCATCGGACAGCAGCCATAGCACGGCCTCGGCGATCTCGTGCGCGGCACCGACGCGCCGCATCGGGATCGAGGCTTCGATGCCGGTACGGAAGGCCGTGTCGCTCAATCGGCCCTCGGTCATCTCCGTCAAGACCATGCCCGGCCGGATCGAATTCACGCGAATGCCCTCCGAGGCGACCTCGCGGGCAAAGCCCTTGGTGAAGGCGTCGACCGCCCCCTTGGTGGCGGCGTAGGCGGAAGAGCCCGATCTTCCCCCCAGCGTTGCGGCCATCGACGAGACATTGACAATGGCGCCGCCTCCGCCGCCGTGGCGGGT
>DATEID010000078.1:0-2404 GCA_035279245.1 Reyranella sp. | reverse complement strand
CACCATCGCCGGCACGCCGGCCGAGCTCGAACGCACCGCCGTCGGCACGATCCGCCTCGTCCCGGCCAATCGCTGATTATCCAGGCAAATTCTGTGTCGTCCCGAGCGCAAGCGAGGGATCTTTGGCGGCGCCGATCAAGGGTCCCTCCCTTCGGCTTCGCTCAGGGTAGGCGCTGCGCTCGAGATGACACTGCTATTGGTTGGACGGCCGCCCTATCTCGGCCGATCGCCGGCGAGCGTGATCCTGTGCATGACGCGGCGGAAGCCGTGATAGTCGTTGATCGGATTGTGCATCGCGCAGCGATTGTCCCAGAAGGCGAGCGAGCCTGCTTCCCAGCGGAAGCGGCAGGTGAACTCGGGCCGGACCTGGTGCTGCCATAGGAAGCGCAGCAGCGGCAGGCTCTCCGCCTCCGTCCAGCCCTTGATGCAGGCGGTGTGGGCATCGCTGGTGTAGAGCGCCTTGCGCCCCGTTTCGGGATGGGTGCGCACGATCGGATGCTCGGCCTGCAAGGTCTTTGGTGTTGCCCCCGCGCCCGCCTGCTTGAGCGCATCCTCGCGCGTGCGCGTGACGTCGGCCTTGGCCGACGAGCTGACGCCGACCAGGCCGTCGAGCGTCTTCCTTAGGCCGTCCGACAGCGCCTCGTAGGCGAGATACTGGTTGGCGAACATCGTGTCGCCGCCATAGGGCGGCACCTCGCGCGCCAGCAGCATGCTGCCCATCGGCGGCTCGGCCAGGTAGGTCGTGTCCGAGTGCCAGATGCCGCCGAAGTTGTGCCGCTCGTGCTCGAGCTTGATCACGGGCGTGATCATGGGGGCCTCGGGCAGGCCCTTGAGCTGCGGATACTCGATCGGCTCGCCGAAGCGCCGGGCGAAGGCGAGATGCTGTTGCGGCGTGGCCTTCTGGTTGCGCAGGAAGATCACCAGGTGGTCGAGCAAGGCATGCCGGACCTCGGCCACCACCTCGTCGTCGAGGTCGCGCGCCATGTCGACGCCCGCGATCTCGGCGCCGAGCGCGCCCGAGATCGGCTTCACCTCGATGTGCCGGTAGTTCCGCATCCTTGTCACCCCTTCGTCCAGGACGGCGCCGTCTTCTTCATGAACGCCTCGATACCTTCGCTCGCCTGCGGCCGCCGCAGCAGCCCGACCAGGCTCCGCGCCGCATCGTCGAGGACCGAGCGATCGTCCGCCGTCGCCGTCGAAAGCACAAGGCGCTTCACCGCCGCCACCGCCTGCGGCTCGAGCTTCAGGATATCGTCGATCACGCTCTTGAGCGTTCGCGCAAGATCGGCCGTCGTCGCGCAGAGGTGCCGGCCCACGCCCAGCCGGAAGGCCTCGGCGGCGTCGATCACGCGCGCCGTCACGGCGAGATCGCGTGTCGCGCCCTCACCGATGCGGCGCACGATGAAAGGCAGGATCTGCGAGGGGATGAAGCCCGCCTTGGGCTCGGGCAGGCCGAACCGCGCACTCTCGTGCAGGATCACCACATCCGAGCAGCAGGCCATGCCGAAGCCGCCACCGACCGACGAGCCCTCGACCACGGCGACTGTCGGCTGCGGCACGTTGTTCAGGGCGGTCAGGGCCTCGCCGAACTGGCGATAGCTCGCGAGCAGCGGATCGGCGTCCCCGTTGGCCGGTTCAGGTGGCATCTCGGCCATCGCCGCAAGATCGCCGCCCGCCGAGAAGTGGCCGCCCGCCCCACGCAGCACCAGTACGCGGCACGCGCTGTCGGCGGCCACGCTTTTGAAGGCATCCTCGAGCTCGAGCATCATCGCCTGCGTCAGCGCATTGCGCCGTTCCGGCCGGTTGAGCGTAAGCCGCGTCACGGCGCCGTCGCGTGTCAAGACGATGTTGGCATAGTCGACCATGGGCAAAGTCATAGCGGGCGATTATCCTTGCGCAACATGAAGCGTCTCGCCATTTCGCTGATCGCGCTTTTGGGCTGTGCGGCCTTCGATTGGTCCGACGTCACGACTCCCGCGCCCGGTCCGACGCAATCGATCGGCTTCTATTCGGCGGGCTGCATCCAGGGCGCCAAAGCCCTTCCCTTCGACGGCATGGGCTACGAGGCGATTCGCATCAGCCGCAATCGCTATTGGGGCCAGCCGGTCACATTGCGCTTTATCGAGACGCTGGCGGCGAAGATGCACGCCGCCGGCCAGGCGCCGCTCCTGATCGGCGATATCGGGCAGCCGCGCGGCGGCCCGGCGCCGACCGGCCACGCCAGTCACCAGATCGGGCTCGACGCCGATATCTGGTTCGAGCGCGAGCCCGGTCCGCGCCTGCCGCCGGCCGAGCGCGAGCATCCGCGCCTGCGGTCTCTGGTGCACGACGACCTTAGCATCGACGACACGGTCTTCGGGCCGCAGCATGTGCAGCTCCTGAAAGCCGCGGCCGAGATGCCCCA
>DATEID010000077.1:0-12870 GCA_035279245.1 Reyranella sp. | reverse complement strand
GACAGATCCTGGTCGAGGTAATTGCCGACCAGCAGGTACTTGCCGTCGGGCGTGAAGGCCGCTCCTTCCGGCAGGCCGCCCACCTCGACATCGCCCACCTTGGTGACCTTGTCGCCGGCGATGCTCAGCACCGCGACATGGCCGTTCTTCTTGTAGAAATAGGCGCTGGGATTGTTCGAGCCGGCGAGGATGATGGCCGCCGCGACATCGCCCTTGGGCGAGATCGCAAGCCCCTCCGGCCCGTCCCCCACCACGACGCGGTCGACGATGCGCGGCGGATCGAGCGCGAGATCGACCACGCTCACCGTGTCGACGCTGCCGTCGGACGAGCCCGCATCGCCGTTGTCGGCCGTCAGCGCGATCTTGCCGTCCGGCGCCACCGCCACGTTGTAGGGCCACTGCCCGGTCGGCAGATCGACCTTGGTGTAGGTGACCTTGTCGCCATCGACCTTGAGCAGCGACACCTTGTGGGCGTTGAACTTGGTGGCGAGCGCATGCTTGCCGTCGGGCGTGAAGACGACGTGGCTCACGATGTCGCCCATGTCGACCGTGTCGATCACCTTGACGTCGGTTCCCTTGACCGACAGCACGCTGATCGACTTGCTGGCGCGGTTGGCGACCGCCGCCAACGTACCCGAGGGGCTGAAGCTCAATCCCGACGGCTGCTTGCCGACCGTCACCGTGGCCGCGAGCTTGGGCGGCTTGGCCTTGAGGTCGATGACATAGACCTTGTCGTCCGGCACCTGCTTCAGCTTGTCGCCGTCCTTCACCACATCGACCGAATCGGCCACGAGCGCGATCGAGCCCGTGGGATCGATGGCGACGTTCACCGGCGGCCCGACCACCGAGTTCTTGAGCGGCAGCTTGGCGAGGATCTTGGGCTCCTCGGGATTGGCGAGATCGAGGATCACCACCGAATCCTTGCCGTCGGGCGCCAGGACGCCCTTGCCCTGGGCATCCCAGGTGAGCTTCTCGTCATTGCCCACGATCAGCAGCGGATCGGCCCAACTCCTGGCCGGGCCGGCAAGGGACATAAGGGACGCAAGGCCGAGAGACGCAAGCAGCGAAGCAGTGACGCGCATGTTTCACTCCTCCCCTCGATCGAACTTATGGTTGTAGCGGCAGATCATCAGCGCTTTAGGGCACTGAGGCAATCGGGGCCGACTTCGCTTTTCTGTGATGGCCGAGGAAGGCCACCAGCGCCGCCGTGACGAGGCCAGGTCCGGCCGCGAACAGCATGATCTCCGTCGGCGGGAGGCCGATCCCCAGCAGGGCACCGCCCGCGATCGGACCCGCGATGCCGCCCAGGCGACCGACGCCGAGAGCCCAGCCGATGCCGGTCGAGCGCGTCCCTGCAGGATAGATCGAGGCAGCAAAGCCGTTGAGGCCGAGCTGGCTGCCGATGAAGCCACCGCCCGCCCCGAACAGGACCACCATCGTGCCTACACGAGAGAGATGCAGCGTCGCCAGCAGGCCGATGCACACCGCACCGAAGGCCAGGCTGAGCGCCAGCACGCGTTCGGCACCGAACCTGGCGATGACCGGTCCCAACAGCAGGGTGCTCAGGATGGCGCCCGCCGCGTAGATGCTGGTCGCGAACGCGGCATCGGCGGGGCTGAAACCCTCCAGGTTCAATACTGTCGGCAGCCAGTAACCGATCAGATACATATTCAGAAGATTGATCAGGAAGATGGCCCACAGAACGAGCGTGCTGAGCGCGAGCCCATCCTTGAACAGGCCGGCGACGGGATTGGCCCTCGCCGACGCGGGCCGCGCGCCGCCCTGGAACTGCGGCGATTCCGGCAGAACGAAGATCAGCACTGCAAGCAGGATCAGGGGCACGATGCCGCCCACCAGGAAGATGCCCTGCCAGCCCCAGCGCGGCAGGATCTGGGCGGCGATCTGACCGGCAAAGAAGCCGCCGATGGTATTGCCGGTGAACATGAACATCACCGCCGAGGTGCGCCAGCGGTCCGAGGTATAGTCCGAAGTGAGCGCCACCGTCGTCGGCATGGCGCCGCCGATGCCGATGCCTGTGAAGAAGCGCCATGCCGCCAGCATCGTCAGCGACGAGGCATAGGCCGAGAGCAACGAGAAAACGGCGAACAACGCGACCGAGACCAGGAGCGTGGGCTTGCGGCCGAATCGATCGGCCACCGGGCCTGACAGCAAGGCGCCCACCATGATGCCGACGCTGGATAGCGCGAAGGCCTGCGTGAAGGCCGCGGGAGGCAGCGCCCATGCCTTGATCAGCGACGGAACCGCAAGGCCGATGGCCGACAGGTCGTAGCCATCCAGCATCTGGATCAGCCCGCACAGGACGGCCACGCGAAGCGGCAGGCCGTTCAACGTAACCGGAACAGGGGACGCTTCAACGCCTTTGCCGATCGCCATCGGTCGTTCCTCCCAATGTCCCTCTTGTTGGCTGGCGCGTCGTGCTAGGCCGCGGCCTCCTCCGCAGCCGGCACCCGCTTCACCTCGTGGGCCTGCAAGGCCGGCAGGACATCGCGGGCGAAGCGGCGGATCTGCTCGATGAACATTTCGTGGGGCATGGCGCCGCGGTTGAGGCTGATCTGCACCATGTTGGCCCCGGCGCGCTCGGCCTGGGCGAGGATGCGCTCGATCACCTCCGTCGGCGTGCCCCATGGCATCTGCTCGGCCTGCCGCTCGACATCGGCCAGTGTGAGGTTGCGGAAGTCCTCGCGTAGCAGGGCAGCCGCGCGCTGGTTCTCGGGCCGCACATAGTCGGTCGAAGTAGCGCTCGAATAACCCGCCTGACGCTGCAGGGCGGTCTCCGTGAAGTTGCCGTGGCTGAACAGCGTGCGATTGAAGTAGAGGTGATAGGGGGCCATTTCCTTCACCGCCTGCGCTTTCGACTCGGCGACGTAGGCGCTGATGCCGAGCGACAGATGGTCGGGCGTCAATCGATGGCCGGCCGCGGCGAGGCATCTGGCGTAGTAGCGGATGATATCGTCGCGCAGGCCGCCGCCGCCCAAGCCCGGCGTGATCGGGATATTGTGCCGGCCGGCGAACTCGATCGATTCCTTGCTGCCGACGACCGGGATCCAGATTTCCGGATGCGGGCGCTGTACCGGGCGTGGCCAGATCGCGACATCCTTGTACGACCAGAACTTGCCTTCGTAGGAGAACACCTCCTCCGTCCAGGCCCGTGTGACGATGTCGAACGCTTCCTCGAAACGGGCACGCGACTGCGCCAAAGGCACATTGTGCACCTGGTACTCGCGCGGGATGCCGCGCGCGAAGCCGGAGATCAGCCGGCCGTTGGACAGGCAGTCGAGCATTGCCAGCTCCTCGGCCAGCCGCAGCGGCTCGTGCAGCGGCAGGAGATTGCCGTAGATCAGCAGCTTGAGGTTTTTCGTGCGTTGGGCGGCGGCGGCAGCCATGAGATTCGGCGAATTCATCAGGCCGTAGGGCGAGCAGTGGTGCTCGTTGAAGCCCACGCCGTCATAGCCGAGCCGGTCCATTTCCTCCCACGCCGCCAGATGCTGGGCATAAGTGCGGACGGCCACATCGGCCTTGAAGTGTCGCTTGCCCAGCGGATAGGGCAACTCGGGGCCGCCGTTCTTGAGATGCTCGAGATTCTCGCCGTACGCCAGGAGATCGAAGACGAAGACTTTCATGCGCGCTTCCCCAAAGAACGGCGACTTGGAAACCGGTCGATCGATGCTGTCACGCCCGGCACATACGGACTTTGCTGCCAGCGCCAGCGCTTGCCTCCGGGAGCAACAATTTCCGTCGATGTTTTGCGCAACGCATCAAATGGCTGCGCTGCGGGCAAAGCGCATCACAGCCGATCGTCTAGGCTGCCGCAATGGTGCACCAAGCTCCCCTTATTGCCTGGCCGGTCCGGGACGGCAGCCGCGTCCCGTTCGATGTGTTTACGCGGGCCGACGTGTTCGCCCGCGAACAGGAGGCGATCTTCCGAGGGCCGGTGTGGAACTATGTGGCACTCGAGGCGGAGCTTCCACAGCCGGGTGACTTCAAGACATCGTTCGTGGGCGATACGCCTATTGTCGTCAGCCGCGCCGAAGACGGAAGCCTGCACGCCTTCGTGAACCGCTGCGCGCATCGCGGCGCCACGGTTCAGCGGCAGGCAAGCGGCAACACCCGCCAGCATCGCTGCGTCTACCATCAATGGTGCTACAACATGCGAGGCGAGCTGATCGGCGTACCCTACCGGCGCGGCGCCGGCGGAACGCGCGGCTATGCTGCGGATTTCGACGCGAAGGATCATGGCCTTGCGAAGTTGCGTGTCGCCTCCCGCAAGGGCTTGGTCTTCGCGACGTTCCATCCGGCGACCATCGGCCTCGAGGACTATCTCGACGCACCGCTGCTGGCCGCCATCGACCGGCTGTTCGCACGACCCGTCAAGGTGCTTGGCCATATGCGCCAGCGCGTGCGCGGCAACTGGAAGCTCTACGCCGAGAACACGCGAGACCCCTATCACGCCGCTCTGCTGCACGGCTTCCATGCGACGTTCGGCACCTATCGCACCAATCAGAAGCGAACCGGCGGCAGCGATCGGGCACGCGCGCACACGACGGGTGCGACTTACGGCGACGACTGGCGGACCGCGGCGCAATCCGGCGATGTCGGTCAGGACAAGATCGTCGCCAGCTACTCCCTCGCCGATCCCTCGCTGATGGAAGGCCGCCCCGACTTCGATGACGGCGTGACGGTGGCGATCACCAGCATCTTCCCCAGCCTGGTGATCCAGCAGATCATGAACACGCTGGCGACGCGCCACATCCGGCCGAAAGCGGCGGACGAATTCGAGCTCTACTGGACCTATTTCGGCTATGCCGGCGACGACGAGCAGACGACCGCCGCGCGGCTCAAGCAGGCCAATCTCGTCGGACCGGCGGGGCTGATCTCGATGGAGGACAGCGAGGCGATCGAGCTGATCCAGCGTGCGATCGTGCGTGACGGCGGGGAGAATTCGTTTCTCGAGTTCGGCGAGGTCCAGGCCGACCTCGACAAGGACCGGCAGGGCGAGGCCTCTATCCGCGCCTTCTGGCGCTACTACGCCACGATGATGGACCCGCCGTCGGCACCGAAGGAAACGTGACATGAGCGGGGCGGCGGACCAGGTCTATCGCGACGTCGAGGCGCTCGAATACCGTTACGCCCGTCTTCTCGACGACGATCGCCTGGAAGACTGGCCGGGCCTGTTCGTGGAGCACGGCATCTACAAGGTGATCCCGCGCGAGAATTGCCAGCGCCGGCCGCCGCTCGCCGTGATGTTCTGCGACAGCCGGGCCATGATGCAGGATCGCGTGCGCAGCCTGCGCCAGGCCAACGTCTACAACCTTCACTATCCGAGGCATGTCGTCTCGAACATCGAGATCCTGTCGGCGGTGGACGGCACCTTCGAGGTGGCCGCCTGCTATACGGTCTACCAGACGGATCTCGAGGGACAGACGCGCCTGTTCAGCGTCGGCCAGTATCGCGACATCGTCGTGCAGGACGGCGGCGAACTCAGGTTCCGAGAGAAGATCGCCGTGTGCGATACCTTCAGCATTCCCAATCTGCTGGCGATTCCGCTGTAAAGGCGGCTTCCCTCAGATGCAGCCCTTGGTCCGCGACGGCGGCTCGCCGAAGCGGGCCTTGTAGTCGCGAGAGAACTGGCTGAGGTTGGTGTAGCCGGCTGCCATCGCCGCCTCGGTCACGCTGACCGCGCCATTCGCGCGCCCTTTCATCAGGGCGTCGCGGGCAAAGCCGAGGCGCACCTCTTTCAGGTAGCCCATCGGCGTCGTCGACCGGAACCTCCTGAAGCCATGATACAGGGACCGCGCGCTTGCACCGCCGATGCTCACGAGATCGGCCGGGCTGATCGGCTCGCGCGCATGGTTCCGGATATAGTCCTCGACGCGGCGCACGTAGTATGGCGCGGCCGGAGAGGAAGGCGTGCGATCGGCCAGCGCCCGGCTGTAGTTGTTGGGCACGGCCGCCGCCAGCAGCAGGAACAGCATCCGTTCGGCGAGCCGGCCGGCAGGGCCGCCCAGACAGGGATGCGGATCGTTGAGATCCCGGCAGATGGTCACGATGGAGTGCCACAGGGTCGCTACCTGCTGGAGGTCGACGACCTGCAGGACGCCGAAATCCAACGGCTTGCCGACATCGATCCCCGTTTCGCTGGCCAGCGCCCGTTCCATGCGGCTGCGACTGAGCTTGACCATCAGCAGTTGGGTCGATCCGTGCCAGCGCTTGTACGAGCGACCCGTCGCCTCGAGCAGTGCCATCTGCGACGGACCAGCGTCGGCGTGGACGGCCCCCTGCTGCAACTGCGCCGTGCCGCGCATGACGATGTGCAGAAGGACAAGGTCCGGATTGTCCTTCATCTCGATGTGGTAGCCGGAGAGACTGTCCACCTTGACCAGCGCGAACTGGGTTTCTCCAAGGCGCGCGGACCGGACGTCGTACTGTCTGAACTCGCGGGCCCTTTGCAGGGAGAAGTCGAAGAGGCCCTGGGTCGTGCGTTCGATATATCTCCGCGCGACCTGATAGTCTCCTGTCGAGAAGCGCTGGCGATTCGACAGCAGCGCCGGATCCATGGCGAGATCGTCCGTCGCCACAATGGCCGTTGGCCTTGTCGATAGGCCCATCCCTTCTTCCGACCGCATGGCTGCCTCCAGGACGGTTGGGCAAACGCTAGCCTCTCCCTGGGGCGCAGGCGAGTCTTTCGCCTGATGGGTTGGCACCGACCTTGCTGCCCGTGGCGGATCGCCTGAAGATCGTCCGAACAACGAACCGGAGGAACGCCATGAAGGTGGGCATCGCCATGAACATGCTCTACGAGCAGGGCCGGCCCGACGTCGCGGTGGTGCACGAGCACTTCGCGCTGGGCGATCTCGTCGAGCCGCTAGGCTTCGATTCGCTGTGGGGGCTGGAGCACCACTTCACCGGCTACGCCATGTCGCCCGCGCCGACGCAGCTCCTTGCCTACTTCGCCGGCCGCACCAAGCGCATCCAGCTCGGCACGGCGGTGATCGTTTTGCCGTGGCACGACCCGGTGCGCGTCGCCGAGCAGATCGCGCTCTTGGACGTCATGTGCGGCGGGCGCTGCTTGTTCGGCTTCGGCCGCGGCGCCGCCTCGACCGAGTACGAAGGCTTCCGTATCCCGATGGGCGAGGCACGACCGCGCTTCGCCGAGGCGGCCGAGATCGTCGTCAAGGCGCTCGCCAACGAGAGCTTCGAGCACCAGGGGAAGTTCTTCCAGATCCCGCGCATGTCGATCCGGCCGCGGCCGATGTCGCATCCGGAGCGGCGCTTCTATGCGAGCTCCGTCAGCCCCGAATCGGCCGAGCTGATCGCGAAGCTCGGCTTCGGCATGCTGATGATCATGCAGAACGAATGGAGCAAGTGCCGCGAGGACATCGAGAAGTTCCAGGCGATGTCGCGGGCGGCGGGCTTCGTCCCCAAGCCGCCGATCATCCTCACCAACATCTCCTGCGCCGAATCGCGCGAGGAGGCACAGGAGCGCGCGTTCCGTTATCTCGGCCGCAAGTGGCAGTCGATCGACGACCACTATCATTTCTCGGACGGCCATCTCGCCAACGTCAAAGGCTACGAGGCCTACGGCAAGACCGCCAAGACCTACGCCAAGCTGAAGGACCCGGCCAACCTCAAGAAGGCGACCGACTTCTACGTCTCGATCCAGATCGTCGGCACGCCGGACGACTGCCTGCAGCAGCTCGGCGAGCTGCAGAAGGTGACGGGCCTCGAGCACCTGGTCGCCGAGTTCTCGTTCGGCAACCTGCCGCACCACGAGGCGGAGAAGAACCTGCGCCTATTCGCCGACCGGGTCCTGCCGACGCTGCAGCGCGACCCGGCCTATGCCGGCCCGAAGAGCACCTCCGCCGCGGCCGGTTCGAGGCGCGCGGCGCAGGACGGCATCTTCGCGCCGGCCTGATTGACGTGACGGCAATCGCCGTCATGATGCACCCATGAACGTTCGGTCTCGCGCAGCCGACCGACGCCGCCGCCGCAAGGCGGCGGTCGTGCCGCGCGCTGAGCGACGAGGGAAGGCCGAAGGCCGACTCTGACGTCCGGTCGATCCGACCATTCAGCCCGCAGCCCGCCGATCTTCCCCGGCGGGCTTTTTTGTTGTGCCCATTGCCAGAAAAGGATGTCGAGATGAGTGAGCCTTTACCCCCGAACCTGTCGATCCGTCGCGCGGTCGCCGCCGATGCTGCCTGCGTGCAGGCCCTGACGCGCCAGGCCTATGCCAAATGGGTTCCCGTCATCGGCCGCGAGCCTTTGCCGATGGCTGCCGACTACGATCGCGCCGTGCGCGAGCACATCGTCGACCTGCTGTTCGTCGGAGCCGAGCCGGCTGGCCTCATCGAGATGGTGAACGAAGGCGATCATCTCCTGATCGAGAACGTCGCCATCGCGTCCGCTTTCCAGCGCCGCGGCTATGGCGGCCTGCTCGTGGCGCATGCCGATGAGGTCGCGCGCTCCCTGCGGCTGCACAGGCTCCGGCTCTACACGAACGCGCAGTTCGCCGGGAATGTCGGTTTCTATCGACGGCATGGCTACGCGATCGACCGCGAGGAGCCCTTCAAGGGCGGCGTCACGGTCCACATGAGCAAGAAGATCGATGCGGGGTGAAGGCGCGGATCGTCCAGCCGGCTCCCTAAGTCGCAACCAGCTTGCCGCCGGCGACAGCCAGCACCAGCGCCAGGAGATAGCGCAGGCCGACCTCAGGCAGGTGCGGTGCGAGCCAGCTACCGAGCACGATCGCCGGCACCGATCCAGAGGTGAGCGACAAGAGCATGGAGGGATCGACCGAGCCGGTCAGCCAATGGCCCGCCCCCGCTACCAGCGTCAGCGGCACCGCGTGGGCGATATCGGTGCCCACGATGCGCGAGAGCGGAAAGCGCGGATAGAGGAGCAGCAGCGCGGTCACGCCGATCGCACCGGCACCGACCGACGAAATCGAGACGAGCACGCCGATGACGGCGCCGGTGAGCACGGTCAGCGCCGTGGTGCGCCGGGGTCTTCGCGCCGGACTCATCTCGCGCACGGCCATCAACATCCGGCGGAACACGAGCGACACCGCCGTGATCATCAGAGCGGCGCCGAGCACGCAGGTGATCGCCTCCGTCGCGCCGCTGCTGCGCGGCCCGAGCCGGGACAGGACCGCCAGGGTCGCTGCGGCCGCCGGGACGCTGCCCGACGCCAGGCAGCCCACCACGCGCCAGTCGACATTGCGCCGGGCGCCATGCACGAGCGAGCCGACGCTCTTGGTCACGGCGGCATAGAGCAGGTCCGTGCCGACGGCGGTCGCAGGATGGATGCCGAACAGCAGCACGAGGGCCGGCGTCATTAGCGAGCCGCCGCCGACGCCCGTGAGGCCGACGATGAAGCCCACGCAGGCGCCCAGGGCGATGTAGATCGGATCGAAGGTCATGCGGCGAGCTTGTCGCCGTCATGCTGGCACGGATCGCCCATCGACGAAAAGGTCAGTCTACAGCGCGGCCATCGGCCGGTCGCGGCTGCAAGCGGGCTGCGGCAAGACGGGCCTGGCCGGGCGTCGTGAACGGCGCGCCGTCGAGCACGAAGAACGGCCGGGCGAGCGCATGGAAGCGGAAGGCGTTACCTTCCTTCAGCACGACGCCGGCAGGCTCGCCCCAAACTTCGACGATGTAGGGGTCGGACATGATTCTCCTCCTGCCGGCGCAGGTCGCCGGCCTCGTTCCCTGAAAGCTGTTCTTCGAAAGGTAGCCGGCGGAAGTGCCGGTTCAGGCGAAGCGACAACAGGAAGAGATTGGAAGCAGGGTCATATCGGAGAAATGGCGTCGCTCGCTTGCGCCGGCAATGATGGACGTTGCCAAAGTTCGGCCGCGAGCAGCAAGGATCGGATGCGGATCGCGCCATCGCCGGAAGAACCTGATTGCGCAACGTAAAGCCGTGCCATCCCGAGCAGCGCGAGGGATCTTTCGACAGCCATCGTCCAAAGATCCCTCGCTACGCTCGGGACGACACCAAATCCCAAGGATCAGCTCGGGTTGTCGAGGCTGAAGACGCCGCTGTCCTCGTCGTAGGCGAACAGCTCGCCGTAGCGGCCCCACGAGGTGACGGCACGCAGCGTGCGGTCGGCATAGTCTTCCGACATGCTGTCCTCGAGCTCGTCGCGAAAGCGGCTGGCGGGTGCGGCATGGGTGTCGCGGTCGTCGAGCACGCGCTTGATGTGCTGGGCAAGCGGCACGAAGGCGAGCACGTGCTGGGCGAACAGTCGCTTGCGGCCGTCGGGGTCGAGCTGCACGAAGCGGCGGCCGGCCTCGGTGAGCCGGATGTCACCTTCGGCCACCTCGGCGAAGCGCAGCAGTTGCAGCGCCTCGGCCACCGGGAAGAGATCGTCGATCTCCATCTGCAGCGGTCCGGCGACCGCCGGCAGGTCGGCGTGGCCGTGGAACGGCTCGCCCGCCACCGCCTCCATGAGACCCGCAAGGAGATTGGGCGACACACGCGGCACCTCCATGGAGATGCGGGCGCCGGGAAGACTGCCGTACGACGGCTTGCCGACCGGGCGCGCCGTCATCAGCGCATAGATGTCGTCCACCATCTGACGGAAGGCGGGATCGAGCCGGTTGCGCGGCATCGGCAGGTGGACCGGGATCTCGGCGACTAGTCGTCCGGGGTTGGACGAGAAGACGAGGATGCGGTCGCTCATCAGCACCGCCTCCTCGATATTGTGCGTCACCAGCAGGATCGAGGAGATCGGCATGCGGGCCTCGGTCCAGAGATCGAGCAGGTCGGTGCGCAGCGTTTCGGCGGTCAGCACATCGAGTGCGGAGAACGGCTCGTCCATCAGCAGAAGCTTGGGATGCACCACCAGGGCCCGCGCGAGCCCGACCCGCTGGCGCATGCCGCCCGACAGCTCCTTCGGGTAGGCGCTCTCGTAGCCGTCGAGGCCGATCAGGTCGATGGCGGCCAGCGCGCGCTTCTGACGCTCCGCCGGCGGCACCTTCTGCGCCTCGAGCCCGATCTCGACATTCTCCAGCACGGTGAGCCAGGGGAAGAGCGCGAAGGTCTGGAACACCATCGCCACTTCCTCGGCCGGGCCGTCGACCATCCTGCCGCCGATCGTCACCTTGCCGGCGCTCGAAGGCATCAGTCCGGCAATGATGCGCAGGAGCGTGGACTTGCCGCAGCCCGACCGGCCGAGCAGCGAGACGATCTCGTTGCTGCGCAGCGCGAGGCTCACATCGTCGAGCACCAGCAGATCGTCGCCGCTGCCCTTGGCATAGACCTTGCGCACGTGATCGACGACGACCAGCGGCGCGGTGTCGGTGCGCGGAGCGATCTTGGGAGCGGTAGCCAGATCCATGGCGAACCTCTTCAGGCGAGACGGAAACGACGCTCGGCCAGGCGATAGAGCGACCGCCAGACCAGGCGATTGCAGATCACCACCATGACCGACATGACGACGATGCCCAGCACCACGCGCGGATAGTCGGCGGCTTCCGTCGCATCGGCGATATAGGAGCCGAGGCCGACGGCCCTGAGCTTCGTGTCGCCCCAGCTCGCCACCTCGGCGACGATGCTCGCGTTCCACGAGCCGCCGGTCGCGGTGAGCGCCCCGGTCACGTAGTAGGGCAGGATGCCCGGGATGATGACCTTGCGCCACCATTGCCAGGTGCGCAGCCGGAACAGCGTCGACGCTTCGCGCAGGTCGGTCGGGAAGGCGCTCGCCCCGGCGATCACGTTGAACAGGATGTACCACTGCGTGCCCAGCACCATGAGCGGGCTCAGCCAGATATTGGGATCGAGTCGCAGCGAGACAATGAGCACCACGGCGATGGGAAACAGCACATTGGCGGGGAATGCCGCCAGGAACTGGGCCAGCGGCTGCATGCGCGTGGCCCAGCGCGGCCGAAGCCCGATCCAGACGCCGATCGGCACCCAGATCGCGCTGGCGACGGCGATCAGCACCACCACGCGCAGGAGCGTCACCAGCCCCATCTCGACGGCGGTGCGGATGTCGCCCCAGCCGAGCGAGCTGCGGACGAAGAGAGAGATCCGCCACAGCGCATAGATCGCGACGGCCAGCACCACGAGGCGCCAGACGATGTCCGAGGCCCGTCGCGCCGACGGCGTCGCCGTCTCTCGCGCAGGCTGCATGGGCCTGACCGGCAGGACAGAGACGGTCCGGCCGATCCAGGCCGTGGCCAGCGAGAGCCGGCGCACCAGCCGGCCACGCCGCCAGAGATCGTAGACCCACGAGCGCGGCCGCTGCTGGGACGCGGTCTGCTCCAGGCGGAACTTGTCGGCCCAGGCGACGATCGGCCGGAACAGGAGCTGGTCATAGGCCAGGATCACGATCGCCATGGTGAGGACCGCCAGCCCGACGGCCGTGATGTCGCGCGCGGCGATCGCGGCGGCCAGCCACGAGCCGATGCCCGGCAGCTTGACCGTCGTGTCGCCGACCGTGATCGCTTCGGAGGCGACGACGAAGAACCAGCCGCCCGACATCGACATCATCGTGTTCCAGATGAGGCCCGGCGCGGCGAACGGCGCCTCCAGGCGCCAGAACTTCAACCAGGGGGAAAGCTGGAAGTGGCGGCTCACCTCGTCGAGATCGGCCGGCACGGTGCGCAGCGACTGGTAGAAGCTGAACGCCATGTTCCAGGCCTGGCTGGTGAAGATGGCGAACACCGCGGCGCATTCCGCGCCGAGCTCGCTGCCCGGGAACAGGCGCAAGAAGAACACGACCGTGAAGGTGAGGAAACCCAGCACCGGCACCGACTGCAGGATGTCGAGCGCCGGCACGATCACCAGCTCGGCCTTGCGGCTCTTGGCGGCGAGCGTGGCGACGACGAAGGTGAAGACGAGCGAGGCGGC
>DATEID010000076.1:0-36040 GCA_035279245.1 Reyranella sp. | reverse complement strand
TTTTGGAGGACAAAGCCATCATCGAGGACCAGCAGGTGGTGGTCGATGCCGATCCCGACTTCAAGATGCTGGCGATCCGCGCCGATGCGTCGCTCGCCCATTTCCGCTGGACCCTGAACAAGCGGATCGCCGAGGAGCAGGTTCAGTAGGTCGCTATGAAAGATCGGGCCAGCGTTGCGTCAGGGCCGCCACGAGATCATCGACTCGGGCAGCGAGAAGCCGCTCACCCTTGAAGGCGGTGGCCCGCCTGGGGTCGCCGGTCGCTCCGGTTGTCTCGAACGGCCCGTCGAGGACAAGCTTGTCGAGCCGCACGCTGCGCGGCTCGAGTGCCAGAACGACCGATGTCTCGCGCTCGTCGGCGTGCCCGCCGTCCCTGTTCTCGATCAGCGCCTCGGCCGCCTGTCCCATCAGGCGCATATGCAGGACGAGCACGTCGCGGAACATCGCCGCAACCTCGTCGAGCGGCTTTTCGGTCGAAACGCCAGTGTTGAGCAGGGCGATGCGCTCCACGCCATGCGCGGCCAGGTTGCCGATCAGCTCTCGCACAACGGCCTTGAACGTCTCGGCGCTCAAATGCTGACTGCCGGCGAATGACGTGAAGGCGGGATAGAAGCCGAAGCCCAGGATCGGCGCGGCGATCACCGGCAGGCGCTCGACCAGCGCCTGGGCGAGCGCCCGCGCCGTCAACGCGTCCGTCTTCAGGGGCAGATGCGGACCGTGCGCCTTGGCCGCGGCGCCGATCGGGATCACCACGACCGGATCGGCGGCGAACCGTGCCTTGGTTTCGGGCCAGGCGAGATCTTCGAGCCAAACGCCCTTCATGGGTTCATGACTGCCATGGCAACTTGACGGGCTGTGGCGACCGGCCGGGCGGCCCCATCACGATCATCTTTCGCCAGCGAACGTCGGGCGCCTTGTCGTCGTAGACGATGCTACCATGCACATCGGCCACACCCAGCCGCTTCCAGAGGGCCGCGAGATCGACCGGCTCGCGTGCCTCGTAGTGGCGCTGAACCAGGTCGGTCGCCACGCTACTGCCGGTCGCGCGATCGCAGGCCGCCGCAAACTCCTTCACCGTGACGCGCTTGGTCGCATCGAGGCCGCTCCACAGCACGCCACCCAGGCAATCCTCCAGACCCTTGGCTCCCTGGGTGGCCCGACGGATGCCGATATCGGCCAGCAGCATAAAGGTGGCGCCGCCCCAGTAGTTCTGCTGGCCGACCGCGTGCGCAAGGCCGGCGTCGAAGGCAGCGACGCCGCGCGGCATGTTCTCGATCCACTCCTTCCAGACGTCGTCCTCGGTCTTCCAGCCGGCACGCGCGCGGATGATGGGCTCGACATAGGTCGCCGCTCCCTCCATCAGCCACGTTCCCCGATTGTCGACATAGGGCATGCCGGTATGGATAAGCTCGTGCACCAGCGGCCACTGATCGTAGAGGCGGCGCTCGTCCACCTGCCGACCAGCCTCGAGCATGATGGTGGCCCCGCCGCCCGAGACAGTGCGGCCGAAGCCGACGCTGCGCGCCGTATCCATCGGCACGATCGCCAGCATCAGGCGATCGGCGGTGAAACCGCGCCAGTAGTTCGACTCCGCTTCTGCCGTACGGCGCGCCCAGTCGGCAAGATCGGCGCGGCCCTGCTCCGAGAAACCATCGAGCAGGGCAAGCCGCAGCTCCCCGTCCCGCTTCGCCTGCCCGCTGCGCAGCGAGCCCGGCGCCGGCATGGGAATTTCCTGCAACGAGAACTTGCCGAGCGCCGCGTAGCCCGCGAACCGTACCGGCGTGCCCGCCAAACGCCAGGCGTCGCCCACCTTGCTCAGGCCGGAGGCAAACGAAAGGCCGGCGGCGGCGTTCACGCGGATGTCGATCACCGGCAAATGCGGAAGGCCGCGCGGTTCCAGCAGCCAGCTTTCGATCAACGTCAGCACGCCCCCGCCGCGCGCAACGGCGATCGCGAGCGAACCCACATCCCGCGCATAGGCCATCAGGTCGACGCTATAGCGAAGCTCGGCGGTACCGTTCAGCGGTTCGACCGGCCAAGCCCCTGTGCCGGCCTGCAACGACCGGCCGGCGCCGTCCGTGATCTGCGCTATGTGCGCCGCCGCCGCTTCGCCGGCGGCGCGGAAAACGACCGCCGAATTCGATCGACAGCGGTAATCGACGGCAACTTTCAGCCCGCCGTCGGCCGTAAGATCGACATCGGCTTGGCAATCGGCCGGCACGGCGACCTGGGCCTGCGCCGGCCACGAGAAGCAGAGCGACAAGAACAGAAGGATGAGCGGCCCGCGCGGCATGCTGCGAGGCTAGCATGCGGCAACTCCATCTGCCTTACACGTTGCGGCGAGCGATCGCCTTGCCGGCGATATAGCCGAAGGTGAGGCAGGGACCGATCGTGGTGCCGGCGCCGACCGCCTTCGTGCCGATGGGGCTCGCCATCGCAATGCCCGCGCAATAGAGGCCACCGATCACGCTCTCGTCGCGCCTCAGGACCTGGCAATGGCGGTTGGTGCGCGGGCCGCCCTTGGTGCCGACGCTGGCATAAAGAAACGGCGCGGCATGGAAAGGACCTTTCTCGATCGTCGCCAACGCCCGGTCCTTGGTGTAATGGCGCTCCCAGGCGGTTTCACCGCGATGGAAGTCGCGGTCGACGCCCTCCTTCGACCAGCCGTTGAAGCGCTCCACTGTCGCTTTCAAGGTCATCGGATCGAGGGCAATCTTGGCGGCAAGCGCCTCGATCGTGTCGGCTGTCCGGACGAAGGCCGGGTCCTTGGCGGCGTACATCGCCGAGAGGCGATTGGCATAGCGTGAATCGAAGATGCGCCAGGCCGGGATGTGCCTCGACTTGCCGTCCGGTCCGCGCTCGTCGATCGCCGCCCCCAGCGACGCACTGCCTTCACTCACGAACCGCTTGCCCTCGCGATTCACCAGGATGCAGTGCGGCGCGTAGGTCTCGTAAAGCGGCTGCGCATGTCGATGACCCTCGTAGCGCGTGAACGAGGCCGGCGCGATGTTGGCTTGGTCCATGTGCGCAAGCTCCGCGCCGACCTCCGCGGCCATGCGCTGGCCGTCGCCCGTGTTGGTCCGCGGCGCACCGATGATCTCGATACCGGGAAAATATTTCGGCATGTAATCCGGCGACCAGTCGAAGCCTCCGGTCGCCAGCACCACACCCTTGCGGGCACGGATCGTCACAGCGTCTCCGTCGATCTTCGCTTCGACACCCGTGACGCTTCCGCCGTCGACCATGAGGCGCTTGACGTCGGCATCAAGCAGGATGGTGCAGCCGTGGTCGAGGCAACCCCGCGTCAATCCCACGATCAGCCCGTTGCCGAGCCCGACTTGTCCAGCGATGATACGCCAGACCAGCGACGGACCGAGCTTCAGCACGGCCCGCATCGGGTCCTTCAACACGCCATTGACCATCTCCTTGTAGGTGAAGAACTGCGGCTTCACCGACTTGCGCACACGGTTCCAGAGCCGGCCGAGCCGGTAGCGGCTGATCAGCGTCGGCGACACCATGCGACCGAAAAGCTTGCCGCCGGGCGCCTCCACATAGAAATCGGGATGGTTCACCAGCTCGAAGACGAGCGGCGTATGATCCTCGACAAAGCGCAGCATGGGACCTGCATTCTCGGCCAGGGCCTGCCAAAGCTCGTCCTCCGTCTCCTGCCAGCCCGGCGGCGCGGTGGCGCGCAGATAGGTGAGCGTCTCCTCCGGCGAGTCCTGGATGCCAGCGGCCAGCATGTGATGGTTGGCGGGCACCCAGGTACCGGCGGCCGACATGGCGGTGGTGCCGCCAAGCCAATGCGACTTCTCCAGCACGATCACCTTCGCGCCGTCGACCGCCGCGGCAAGCGCGGCGCTCAGCCCGGCCGCGCCGGAACCGACGACGACGATGTCACAGACGCGTTCAGACGCCATGCCGTGCCCAGATCCGACGCCATAGCGGAGTGAACAGGCTCGCCAAGCCTTCCATGCTGAAGCGCATCAGCACGATCACGACCAGCGCGAAGATCGCAAGGTTCCATTCGCCGTATTTCTGCAGATACGTCATGACCACCTGCACGGGCGCCGCACCAATCACCGGCCCCAGGAACGTGCCGAAGCCACCGATCACCACCATAATCACGATTTTGGCCATCTCGCTGAAATCGACCATCTGCGGACTCAAAAGCACGATGAAGTGACCATAGACAGCGCCGGCGAGACCCGCGATCGCACTCGATATAGAGAACACGGCAATCTTGACCCGGGTTGTGTCAATGCCGAGGCTTTTTGCGCGCAGTTCATCGTCCTTGATGGCGCGCATGAAGTAGCCCAACGGCGAATCGATCAGCGCCCTGAGCCCGATCAGGACCGCCATCGTCAGGACAAGGAACGTGAAATAGTACGGCAGCGGGTCGACATTGCCGTAGAGCGGCTTGACGCTGAGACCCAACTCGCCGCGCGTGAACTGGTAGTCGGCCGTCAGGTAGATGTGCACGGTCTCGGCGAACGCCCAGGTCGCGATCGCGAGATAGATCGCCCGCATGCGCAGGACGAGGCGGCCAAGAACGAGGCCGAACAGAGCTGCCATCACCGCCCCGGCGGGGATGCCGATCCAGGCCGGGATGCCGTAGTAGTGGCCCAGCAAGCCCGAGGTATAGGCGCCGACGGCCGCGAAGGCGTGGTGGGCGAGCGAGAACTGGCCGGTGTAGCCCGCCAGCAGGTTCCAGCTCGATGCCAGGATCACGTAATAGAAGCTGATCGTCAGCACATGGAGCGCGAAGCCGCCCGCCACCAGCGGCACGAGGGCGAAGATCACCGTCGTTATCACGATGGTGATTACGGATCGCCGGAAACTTGGCGGAAAGGCGAAGGACGCGCTCATCCCAACAGGCACTCCTGCACCAGCTCGCGCACCCGGGTCTCGCCGAATTCCGCCACCGGGCCGGCCGCCTTCACCTTGCCGAGATTCATCATGACCACCTCCTCGGCTTGGCGCAGCGCGTCGGACACGTTCTGGTCCACCAGCAGGATGGTCGTCGAGATCGCCCGACGCGCCGTCTGGAGCAGCTCATAGACCTGCTCCGCCAGGTTGGGAGCGAGGCCCACGGTCGGCTCGTCGACCAGCATCAGCCGCGGCTCGGTGATCATCTCGCGGGCAACCGAAAGCATGCGCCCCTGCCCGCCGCTCAGGCCCCCGGCCTTGTCGCGCCGCCGTTCCGCCAGCACCGGGAAGATCTCGTAAACCCGCCCGATCTCCCTCTTGAGCCGGTGAGCGTCGTTGCGAATCGTCCAGCCGCCGACCCGCAGGTTCTCCTCGACGGTGAGATGTGGGAAGGTGTTGAGTTCCTGCGGGACATAGCTCAAGCCCAACCGCTTGACCTCGTGCGGCGCCAAGCCGGCGATCGCCTGGCCGTCGAAAGAGATGGTGCCCCGATGCGGCGCCAACAGGCCGAACACGGTTTTCAGAAGTGTCGACTTGCCCGCGCCGTTGGGACCGATCACCAGCACGAAGCCGCCGGCCGGCACCGCCAGCGACATGCCCTGCAAGATATCGACGCCGCTTTGATAAGCGGCATGGATGTCGTCGACAACGAGCAGCGTCCCGGTCATTCCAGTGCCTTCCCGAGATAGCCCGCGATCACCTCCGGCAGGCGCGCGACCTGGTCGAGCGTGCCCTGCGCCGCCACCCGACCTTCCATCATCACCGTGACCTGCCGGCAAAGACGGCGGACGACCGCCATCTCGTGGCTCACGACCAGGAAGGTCGCGCCATGTCGCCGGTTCACGTCGAGGATCATGTCGATGATCGCATCCTTGACGACCGGATTGATGCCGGCAAACGGCTCATCGAGCACGTAGCAGGTGCCCGGGACCATGAAGCCGCAGGCCATTTGCAGAAGCGCGCGCTGCCCGCCCGACAGCTTCTTGGCCTGCGTGTCCGCAAGCGGACCGAGCTTGGTGAGCGCAATCATGCTCTCGGTTTGCGCCACGCCGTCGCCCGCCTCGCGATCGCGGCGGGCGAGAAATGCGGTCATGAGATTCTCGCGCACGGTCATGCCGCCGAACAGGCGGGTCACCTGGAACGATCGCACGAGGCCAAGACGTGCGATCTCGTGCATGCCGCAGCCACGCAGACTTCGCCCTCCGAGCTTCACCTCGCCCGCGTCGGGCGCATGAAGACCGGTGACGAGATTGACGAGCGTCGTCTTTCCGGCCCCGTTCGGCCCGATCAGGCCGCGGATCTCGCCTGCTTCGACCGCAAGCGAGACATCGTTGGTCGCCAGGAGACCGCCAAAGCGCTTGACGAGGCGGATCGTTTCGAGCGCCGCAGCCATCAGGCCTCGCGGCCGCGCTCGCCGAACAGGCCGGTCGGGCGGAGCACAAGGATCAGCAGCACCAGGGCAAAGCCGTAGATGTTCTGGTAGGCCGAATCGATGAAGGCGGCGCCGAACGACTCGATCAGGCCGAGCAGCACGCCCGCGATCAAGGCGCCGGGGATCGACCCGAGCCCGCCGATCACCACGATCTCGAAGCCCTTCACCGTCGTGATCAGGCCGTTGGTCGGATAGACCAGGAACACCGGCGCCAGCAGCGCGCCGGCCAGACCCGCGAGCGCCACGCCGATGCCGAAGGCGATACGATCGACGCCCAACACGTCGATGCCGGCGGTCTGCACACCGACGCGGCTCTGCGAAGTCGCCCGAAGCGCGAGCCCATACCAACTGTAGCGCAGCAGCAAATAGAAGAGCGCGAGCGCCGCCAGCGCGAACACGAACGCCGCGACCCGGGCGCCGGCCATCGGCATGGGCCCGACCATCACGACCGGCAGGTTGGAGCCCGGCGAGAACTGGTTGGGACCCGCGAGACCCGTGGCGAGACTGCGCAGGAGGAGCAGCAGTGCAAGCGTCACCACGGTCGAATAGTCGTCGCGCGCCTCGGGCGGCTTCCTGAAGATCGGCTTCAGGAGGCTCCATTGCACCAGGAGGCCGAAGGCGAAGACGCCGGCGGCCGAGATCGGGATGGCGAGCCACCACAGGTCCGGCCCCAGCAGAAAGGCGACCAGCGCGTACTGCAGATAGCTGCCGATCATGTAGAACTCGCCCATCGCCCAGTTGATCATGCGCATGATCGAGTAGATGAACGTGATCCCGAGCGCCATGAGGGCGTAAAGCACGCCGATCATGATGCCGGAGATGAACGTCTGGACGACGAGCTCGGTCGAGAACATCCGTCTGTCGCGGGGCGAGCGACGCGGTCAGTCCTTGGGCACGACTGGCGCGTACTGGACTGCCACCTCGGCCTCCTTCCAGTCCTCCATCGGCTTGGTGTAGTGAAGGATCAGCACCGGCGCCGACCAGTTGTGCCAATAGACGCCCTTGGCACGCGGGAAGGTCACCGGATTGGACGGCCAGCTCTTGAAGGTGCCGGTCTCCAGGGTCTTGATCAGCGCTTTGGAGTCGGTGCTCTTGGCCTCGTTGATCGCCTGGGAGATGATCTCGATCGCGCCGAAGCCGTTCAGCGCACCGTAGACAGGATCTTCCTTGTACTTCTCGGCATAAGCCTTGGCGAACGCCGTGCCGATGTCCGACAGGGGCGCCTTGGGCGAGAAGTAGGCGATGAAGTAGAGGCCCGCCCCGTTCTTGGGATGCAGCTTCCAGTATTGCGGCCGGACCGGAGCGTCGTAGGAAATCAGCATCGGCGTGCCGGGCAGGAGGCCGATCGTGGTCGCCTGGTCGATGATCAGGTCGAGCGGCTGGCCGACACCGATATTGATCACGAGGTCGGGCTTGAACGCCTTGATCTGCAGGAGCTGCGGCGTGAGATCGGTCACCGTGCGGTCGAACGGCACCTTCTGGACCTCGATTCCGCCGGCCTTCTTGGCCTGGGCAATCGTTTCGTCGGCGATGCCGATGCCGTAATCGGTGGTCTCGGCGATCATCGACACCCGCTTGAAGCCCTTCTGCTTGATGAACTCCATGAAGGCGGCGACGCGCACCGGATCGACCACATGCGTGCGGAACGCGATCTCGTAGTGCTTGGACGTGATGTCGGCGGCGGAAGCCTGCAATGACATCGTCGGAACGCCCATCTCGTTCGCGACCTCGTTGACCGCGATGGCGACCGAGCTGTGGAAAAAGCCCGGTACGAACACGACCTTGTCCTCGCTGACCAGGCGCCGGTAGGCGGCCACGCCGGCTTCGGGCCTGCCCTGCGAGTCCTGGACATAGAGCTTGAGCTTGCGGCCGCCCAGGACGCCGCCCGCGGCGTTCACCGTCTCGACGCCCAGCTCGGCACCGCGACGAATGAGCTGGCCGCCCACCGGGTCGCCCGGCGGCGACAGCGGCACCACGAGGCCGATGCCGACATCCTGCGCTTGCGCCGGCAGGCCGGCGGCCAACAAGCCAGCAGCGATCGCGCCGGCCAACACAAGTCCATGCCTCCGCATACCCACCCCCTGTCGTTTGCTTTTAGGCCACAACTATACGCGGCAATCTCCATGCGCGTCAGCCGCGTTCGACCCCCGAAGCGAGCCGCTGCCAAAAGTCGCGCAGCAGGTCCCGCACATCATAGACCTCGACGCCCAGCGCCGCCTGGAGCGCCTGCCGGTAAGGCGGCAGGTTGGTGCACTCCAGCACGATTGCCTCGAGTCCAGGATTCCTTTCCAGCAGCGCCCGGCCCGCCTCGATCGTCTCGCGCTCCACCGCTTCGCGGTCGAGGTAGGGCATGTCGGAGAGAAAGGTGGCGGCAAAGGCCCCGTCTTCCGGCATGCCCTCGATGGCCGTGTCCTCGGGTGCCCCGACCGCTGCGAGATGCCTTTTGGTCAGGTGCCGCGCCGACGCCGTGATGACCCCGACCTTGCGGTCCTTCATGGCCGGGACGAGCAGGAGCGCCGACGTCGCCACCGGCACCGGCGAGACCGCCTCCAGCTCTTTCTGGAACAGCGCGAGAAAGCCGCAGCTCGTCGAGATGCCTGACGCACCCGAAGCGGCAAGCTTGCGCGCATTCGCCCCGAGCGTCGCCATGAGGCGCGGCTTGTCCGGATGGGACGCCACCGCATCGGCCGGGCCGATCCCCTCCAGCCGCTGATAGATCACCGGGAAGTCGAACGAGGCCGGATTGCCGATATCGCCCTCGATGCGCGGGAAATGCGTATCGAGCATCAGGATGCCGAGCGGCTTCACGCGCTCCTACTTCGGCGGCTCCGGCCACGCCTTCTGCGGCCCGCGCGCCTGCTCGAACCAACGCGAAAGGCGCAAGACGCCGAGATCGTCGAAGCGACGGCCGGCGATCTGCAGGCCGATCGTCTTGCCTTCCGTCGTGTAGCCGCAGTTGATAGACGCAGCCGGTTGCTCGCTCATATTGTAGGGCATGGTGAAGGAGATGTGCTCCAGCGGCCGGGTCACGTCGTTGGTCGGCGTCTCCCATTCGGCAGGATATGTCGGTACCGGCGAAACGGGCGAAAGCACGAAATCGAAGGGCTGCGTGGCCCGCGTCGTCGCGGCGCGGATCGCCATGTAGTTGTTGAGGCCACGGATGACGGTGGCGCCCGACACGTCGGCCCCACCGCGGCACCAGTCGGCGATGAAGGGCAGGACGCTCGCCTGCCTGGCATGGCTCAGCGCCGAGAAATCGACCCAGCTCCGCACGCGCCAGAAAAGGTCCTGCAGGTGCAGCATCTCGGGCGACAGGAAGCCCTCCAAGGGCTCGATCGCCGCGCCGGCGTCGGCGAATAGCTTTGCGGCCTGCTCGACCGCCGTCTTCACCTCCGGGTCGACCGGCAAGCCGGAGCCCGCATCGAGATGCAGGCCGATCTTGAGGCCTTTGGGCTCGATCGGCCCGGCCATCCAGTCGATCGTTGCCTGCGGCAAGCTCATATGATCGCGTGGATCGGGCTTGGAGAGCTCGGCCATCAAGAGCGCGGAGTCTTCCACTGTACGCGTCATCGGCCCGACCACGCGGCCGAGGAAGGGCGGGTCGAGGGGCACGCGACCGAGGCTCGGTTTCAGCGTGAAGATGCCGTTCCAGCTCGCGGGCAGGCGCACCGAGCCGCCGATATCGGTGCCGAGATGCAGCGGTCCGTAGCCTGCCGCAGCCGCAGCGCCCGCGCCGGCGCTCGATCCGCCGGGATTCCAGGCGAGGTTCCAGGGATTGCGCGTCAGCGGATGGAAGGAGCTGCGGCCGGAAGAAAGCATGCCGTAGTCCGGCATGGTGGTCTTGGCGAGGATGATCGCGTTCGCCTCGCGCACGCGGGCCGCGGGCGGGGCGTCGGCCGTGGCCGGCACCAGCTCCGTCGCCGCCGTGCCGAGCGGCACCGGCACGCCCTTGGTGGCGATGTTCTCCTTGATGGTGATCGGCACGCCGTCGAGCGCGCCTTGCGGCCGACCAGCCTGCCAGCGCTTCTCCGAGTCCTGTGCCGCCTTGCGTGCATTGTCGAAATCCGGCGCATAAAGCGCCTTGAGGCGCGGCTCCCAACGCTCGATGTGGGCGATCACGGCGTCGACCGCCTCGACGGGCGACAGCTCCTTGCTCTTGTAGGCGGCGAGCAAGTCGGCCGCGGTCATGGCGTGGATGTTCATGCCGCAACCTACAACGCACTCTGCCGATAGGCCATTCGGATCGCGTCACGGTCGCTTGTCGGCGCCGGCGCGCAGTGCGAGGAACTTGGTGAGCGGCGGCCCGAGGAACAGGACGGCGAGCAGACGCACGGTCTGCATCGCCATGACGAACGAGACATCGCCGCCGCTGGCCGCGGAAATGATGGCGACCGAATCGATGCCGCCGGGGCTGGTCGCGAGATAGGCCGTGAGCGGATCGACGCCCGCTCCGGCAACCAGCAGGCCGGCGACGGCGCCGCACAGGGCGATCAGGAGCAGTGTGAAGGCGACCACGACCGGCAGGGAGCGTGCGGCATGGAGCAGCAGCGGCCTGGTGAAGCGCAGGCCGATGTTCCAGCCGACGAAGGCATAGGCGCCGACCAGAAGCCAGGTCGGCAGCTCGATCCTCATCAGGCCGAAATGCACCAGCACGATGCCGATGGCCATCGGCACCAGGAACGCACCGGCGGGAATGCGCAGCGCCCTGGCGAGATAGGGCCCGGCGATCGCCAAGGCCGCGGTCTCGCCGAGCGACAACGCATCCACCGGCGGAAACCACACGACGGCCGATGGCGCATGCGCTGCCGTATCGACCTTGAATAAATGCGCTACCAGGGCCGCCACGGCCGCGACCGCGAGCACGCGGAAGTACTGCATGAAGGCCACGAGCCGCACGTCGGCCCCGTAGTCCTCGGCCATCAAGGTCATGATCGATGCGGCGCCCGGGCTCGATCCCCATAAGGCCGTGGTGCCGGGCAGCAGGCGCAGGCGCCCCATCACCCAGCCCAGCAGGCTGCTCGCGGCGACCACCGCCATGACGCCGATTGCGAAGAGCTGCCAGTGCTGCAGGATATCGCCCACGATCGATACGGGCACCATGCGGGCGATCAGGCAGCCGATCACTCCCTGCGAAACCACGAACAGGCTAACCGGAAAGACCACCTTGCCGCCATTGGCGGCCAGGACGATGCCGGCGAGGAGCGGCCCCAGCAGGAGCGCCGCCGGCGCATGCATCCACAGGAGGAGACCGCCGATCGCGATCGACAACGCGACGAGCGCGCCCCATTGCCGCGCCGACGCGAACCGGCGGCCCGCTCGCATGACGCTTTGCGGCCGCTTCGCGGTCATGGACTACTGCGCCAGCTCCTCGGCCTCGCCCTTCATCCTACGGATCGTGTCGATCAGCTCGCCCGTGGCCGCACCCAGCCGTGCGTCATCCGTACCGCGCAGCACGAGCGAAACGCTCACCTTGCCGGCGCGAAAGCCGGGATAGCTGCCGATATCCAGGTCCTCGAACCGCTTCTGCAGCGCGCCCAGCGGCTCGGCGATGACACCTTCCGGCAGGTTCGTCCGCACGGTGCGCGAAAGGACGGGGTCGCCGCCCACCAGCCGATGCTTCATCGACTGGAACATGCTTTCGACGATCATGGGGATGCCCGCAAAGGTGAAGACGTTTTCCATCTGGAAGCCGGGAGCGACCGAGATCGGGTTGTCGACCAGGGTGGCGCCGTGCGGCACACGCGCCATGCGCCGACGGGCGGGCGTGAACAGCGCCGGATCGCCGTAGTGGCGGCTCATCCGCGCCACCGCTTCCGGATGCTCGGAGATGCCGACGCCGAAAGCCTTGGCGATCGAATCCGCGGTGATGTCGTCGTGCGTCGGCCCAATCCCCCCGGTCGTGAAGACATAGTCGAACCTGGCGCGCACCTCGTTGATCGTGGCGACGATCGTCGCCTCGACGTCGGGGATCACGCGGCACTCCATCACGCGCACGCCGAGCTTGCCGAGCTCGCTCGCCAGATAGGCGATATTGGCGTCGCTGGTCCGGCCGCTCAGGATCTCGTTGCCGATCACGACGATGCAGGCGGTGACGATTTTCGTCGATGAGGCGGCAGCTTCGGACATGGGACGCTCTTTTCCGTTGGATTTCAGGACACTAAAGGACGCGCCCGAGACGGCCAAGCAGACCTGCACGGCCTTGTTACGGCCGATGTCGCGTGCCAAATAGGGGCCATGAGCAGCCCCCGCGATACCCAGGACGACAGCGTCGACTATTGGCGCCGCGACGAGCGCACTATCAAGCTCCACGGGCCGGAAGGTTTCGAAGGCATGCGCCGCGCCGGCCGCCTGGCGGCCGAGACGCTCGACTTCATCACGCCCCATGTCCAGCCGGGCGTGACCACGGCCGAGCTCGACCAGCTGTGCGACCAGTTCATCCGTGACCACGGTGCCGTATCGGCGCCGCTCGGCTATCGCGGCTTCCCCAAGTCGATCTGCACTTCGATCAACCATGTCGTGTGCCACGGCATTCCCGGCGAGAAGAGGCTTCAGAACGGCGACATCCTCAATATCGACGTGACACCGATCCTCGACGGTTGGTATGGCGATTCGAGCCGCATGTACTTCGCGGGCGACGTGAGCGTTAAGGCGCGCCGGCTGTGCGATGTCACCTACGAGGCGATGATGCGCGGCATTGCCGCGGCCAAGCCGGGCGGCCATGTCGGTGACATCGGCCACGCCATCCAGACCTACGTCGAAGGCCAACGCTTTTCCGTGGTCCGCGACTTTTCGGGTCATGGGCTCGGCCGCATTTTCCACGATGCGCCGAACATCCTGCACTATGGCAAGCCCGGCACCGGCCCGGTGCTGAAGCCCGGCATGTTCTTCACGGTCGAGCCGATGGTGAATGCCGGCACCTGGCAGGTGAAGATCCTCAGCGACGGCTGGACGGCGGTGACGCGCGACAAGCAGCTCTCGGCGCAGTTCGAGCATTCCGTCGGCATCACCGAGACCGGCGTCGAGTTCTTCACCCTTTCGCCCAAGGGCCTCGCCAAGCCGCCCTACGATCTCGGCCAGGCAGCACCGACCGAGCTGCGGCGGGCGGCTTCGGCCTGATCCATGCCGCGGCGCAAGGCCGAGGCGGCGGAGGAAAAAGCGCGCGCCGAGGACGATGCGCTGCTTGCGCTCCTGGAGGCTGGCTTGCGGCTGCAGGCAAGTGATGGAGCCTGGCGCGTAAACGGCAACACTCTTCCCCATCGAGCGCTCCTGCGCGACTGCGGCGGCGTCTGGAACAAGCTCGACCAGTGTTGGGACTTCAGCGGCGAGGATCCGACAGCGAAGCTTGCCGCCGCGCTTGCGGCCGTGCCCGCACCTGCCGGCCACAATAGCGGCAAGAACGTCGACGCCAGGCCGGAGAAGCCGCATTATTGGGGTCATCGTGGCCGCGTGCGCGAGCGTGTGCTGAAGGCCGGCGTCGAGCCGCTCGCCGATTACGAGCTGCTCGAATTGCTGCTCTTCCATTCGATCGAGCGCATCGACACCAAGCCGTTGGCCAAGAGGCTGCTCGAGCGTTTCGGCACGCTGGGCGACGTATTCGCTGCCGAGGCCACGCAGCTTCGCGAGTTCGAGATCGACCAGCGCACCCTCGTGCTGTTCCGCGCCGTGCGCGAAGCGGGGCGGCGACTCGCCGAGCGCAAGGTCAAGGACATGCCGGTGCTGACCAACTGGCAGCAGCTTCTCGACTACTGCCATGCCGCGCTCGCGCACGAGAAGACCGAGCAGTTCCGCATCCTCTTCCTCGACCGAAAGAACGTGCTGATCGCCGACGAGGTGCAGCAACGCGGCACGATCGACCATACGCCGGTCTATCCGCGCGAGGTGGTGAAGCGCGCACTGGAGCTTGGTGCCGCTGCGCTCATCCTCGTCCACAATCACCCGTCGGGCGATCCCAAACCTTCCCGAGACGACATCGAGATGACGAAGGAGATCCGTCGCGCCGCCGAAGCGCTGGGCATCTCGATCCACGATCACCTGGTGATCGGCCGCAAGGGCCACGCGAGCTTCAGGAGTCTCGGTTTGTTGTAGGAGTTGCCATGGCGTTGCGGATCGAAGACTACGCAATGATCGGCGATTGCGAGACCGCGGCGCTTGTCGGCCGCGACGGCTCGATCGACTGGCTGTGCTGGCCGCGTTTCGACTCGTCGGCGTGCTTCGCCGGTCTGCTCGGCACTGCGGACAACGGCCGCTGGCTCCTCGCCCCGAAGGAGACTCCGTCACGGACCGTGCGCCGCTATCGGCCCGGCACCTTGATCCTCGAGACCGAGATCGAGACTGCCGGCGGTTCTGCCACGGTGATCGATTTCATGCCGCCGATCGACGATGCCTCCGACCTGGTCCGGCTCGTCATCGGCCGCAGCGGCCGGATCGCGTTCCAGACGGAGCTCGTGATCCGGTTCGACTACGGCGCCACGGTGCCGTGGGTCACGCGGACGGAAGAGGGCGTCATCGATGCGATCGCCGGACCTGAACGGCTGGTGTTGCGCACCCCTGCGTCGCTGCACGGCGAGGATCTCAAGACCGTCGGAAGCTTCGAGGTCCATGCCGGCGAGACAGTTCCCTTCGTCCTGTCGCACGGTCCCTCCTTCGACCGCCCGCCCCCGCCGATAGACCCATTGGAAGCGCTCGAAGCCACGGAAACCTTCTGGCGCCGCTGGAGTGGCCGATGCCCGGAGGTCGGTCCCTATACGGAGGCCGTCAGGCGCTCGCTGATCACGTTGAAGGCGCTGACGTACCACCGCACAGGCGGCATCGTCGCGGCGGCGACGACGTCGTTGCCCGAGCATCTCGGTGGGACGCGCAACTGGGACTATCGCTTTTGCTGGCTGCGCGACGCCACCTTCACGCTGCTGGCCTTGATGAACCTCGGTTACTACGACGAGGCGCAGGCATGGCGCGACTGGCTGATCCGCGCCGTCGCCGGAAGCCCGCGCCAGATGCAGATCATGTACGGCGTCGGCGGCGAGCGCCGCCTGCCGGAGTGGATCGTGCCCTGGCTACCGGGCTACGAGGCTTCTTCGCCGGTGCGCATCGGCAACGATGCCTCGCGGCAATTGCAGATCGATGTGTTCGGCGAAGTCGCCGACGCCATGTTCCAGGCACTCAAGGCCGGTCTCGCGCCGCCCCAGCGCGCCAACGCTGTCCGGCGCGAATTCCTCGAGCATCTGGCGACGATCTGGCGCCAGCCTGACGAAGGAATCTGGGAGGTGCGCGGTGACCGGCAGCATTTTGTCCATTCCAAGCTGATGGCGTGGGTTGCCTTTGACCGTGCGGCCGACGAGATCTCGACCCGCGTTTTCTCCGATGACGCGCGCCGTTGGCGCGACATCGCCCGCGAGATCCACGCCGAGATCTGCGCGAAAGGCTTTGATCGCAAGTTGAACAGCTTTGTCCAAGCCTATGGCTCACAGCACCTCGATGCCAGCCTTCTGCTGATCCCGCTGGTCGGCTTCCTGCCGCCGGACGATCCGCGCGTTGGCGGAACGGTGGAGGCGATCGAGAAACGGCTGCTGATCGACGGCGAGTTTGTCCTCCGCTACGAGACCGACCACGGCATCGACGGCCTGCCGCCGGGCGAAGGGGCGTTCCTCGCCTGCAGCTTCTGGCTGGTCGACAACTATCTCCTTCTCGGCCGCTACCGCGATGCGCGCCGGCTTTTCGAGCGTCTGCTGGCTCGCTGCAACGACGTGGGGCTTCTCGCCGAGGAGCTCGACCCTCGTACAGGGCGCATGCTGGGCAATTTTCCCCAGGCCTACAGTCACGTCGGCCTGATCAACAGCGCCCTCAATCTCGCACGCGCCGAGGGTCCGGCCGACGAGCGGGCGCAGCCGCACGAGCGGCATGTGCCCGCGAGCGCGGCGGCCGGGTTGCGCATGCCATCGTAGCCCCGACCGGGATTGGCGGCATCCCGCAGACTAAGACCTTTGTGAGGCAAATAGGGGCTTCCACAATCTGCGGCGTTGAACGTCGCGTGAAGGGACGTAATGTGGATGGTCCCCCCGCTCGAACGAATGGATCGATGGCGCCATGTCCACCGACACGCTGACCGCTCCCGACGCCGACCACAGACCAACCGACGACGTGCCGCCCGAGCTGCCGTTCTACATCGCCGCGACAGGAACGACCGTCGGCCCGCACTGGACACTGAAGCACGACGATGCCTTTGCCGTCGTCGACAGCCTGGGCAATATGGGTGTGCCCGGCGCGTCGGACGGCCTGTTCTTCAGGGACACGCGCTTCCTGTCGCGCCTCGAGCTTCGCATGAACGGGCTGCAACCGCTGCTGCTGGGCTCGAACGTTCGCGACGACAACAGCTCGTTTTCCGCCGATCTGACCAATCCGGACTTCCTACTCAACGGCAAGGTCGTCCTCGAGAAGGACCTCGTGCATCTTGGCCGCACGCTCTTCCTATGGCGCGGCGTCGCGTATCAACGCCTGACGGTGAGCAACCACAGCGACCGGCGGATCGGACTGACACTCTCCCTTCTTTTCGATAGCGACTTCGCCGACCTGTTCGAAGTGCGCGGCATGCGGCGCCGGCGGCGTGGCCACGCCACCCGTCGCAAGATGGGAAACGACCGTGTGCTGTTCGAGTACCGCGGCCTCGACGAAGTCGTCCGAAACACCGCGCTCGCCTTCGATCCGTCGCCCACGACCCTTACGGTGAATGAAGCAGTCTACCGGCTGGACATCGCGCCGGCCGAGACCCGGATGATCTATCTTTCCATCGGTTGCGACCGTCCGGTCGGGCAACGACCGGCCCCCTTCCTGAAAGGCCTGCTCGAGTCGCGACGGGAACTGCGGACCGCCTCCTTCGACACCACCACGATCGAGACGTCGAACGCGCTCTTCAACGAGATCCTGTGCCGTTCGGCCGCTGATCTGCGCATGCTGATGACGGACACGCCCGAAGGCCGTTATCCCTACGCTGGCACGCCCTGGTACTCGACGACTTTCGGACGCGACGGACTCATCACCGCGCTCCAGATGCTGTGGTACGAGCCCAGTGTCGCGCGCGGCGTATTGCGCCGGCTGGCCGCGCATCAAGCCACCGAGACCGATGCCCGTTCGGATGCCCAGCCCGGCAAGATCCTGCACGAGATGCGCGGCGGGGAGATGGCCGCTCTGGGCGAGGTGCCGTTCGCACATTACTACGGCAGCGTCGATGCGACGCCGCTCTTCGTCCTCCTCGCCGGCCTCTATGCCGAGCGCACCGGCGACATCGAGACCGTCAAGGCGCTTTGGCCGGCGATCGAAGCGGCGCTGGGGTGGATCGACGGTCTCGGCGACCCCGACCGCGACGGCTTTGTCGAATACTGGCGTGCGACCGACCTCGGGCTCGCCAACCAGGGCTGGAAGGATTCGTACGACGCCATTTTCCATGCCGATGGCCGCCTGGCCGAAGGGCGGATCGCCCTGGCGGAGGTCCAGGGCTACGTGTTCGCCGCCAAAACGACGATCGCCCGTTGCGCCCGCCGCCTCGATCGGGTTCAGCAGGCGGAAAGACTCGAAGCCGAAGCGCGGCGGCTTGCCGAGCAGTTCGAGGCAGCCTTCTGGTGCCCGGATATCGGCACATACGCGGTGGCGCTCGACGGCAACAAGCAGCCCTGTCGCGTCAGCACATCGAATGCCGGCCAGCTCCTGTTCACCGGCATCGTGCAGCCCGATCGCGCGGCCGCCGTGGCGGCTGGTCTGCTCGGCCCGCGTTTCTTTTCCGGCTGGGGCATCCGGACCGTGGCACAGGGCGAAGCGCGCTACAATCCGATGTCCTACCATAACGGCTCCATCTGGCCGCACGACAATGCCCTGATCACCCTGGGCCTCGCCCGCTACGGCCTGAAGCAGTCGGTGCAAACGCTGTTCAAGGGCCTGTTCGACGCCGCCACCTACATGGAGCTGCGCCGCCTGCCCGAGCTTTTTTGCGGCTTCCGACGACAGCCCAATCGCGGGCCGACCCTCTATCCGGTTGCCTGCTCGCCGCAAGCTTGGGCGAGCGCCACACCCTTTTCCCTGATCGAGGCTGCGCTCGGCCTGCAATTCGATCCGGCGAACGAGGAGATACGGCTGTGCAATCCCTGCCTTCCCTCCTTCCTCGACAGCATCGAACTGCGCAGCCTTCAGTTGAGCGCATCCAGTGTCGACCTTAAGGTCCGGCGTCATCGCGACGATGTTTCCGTCGAGATCACGCGGCAACGTGGCCACGCGAAGGTTTCGATCGTCTCGTCGCGCTGATTGGCCACGGAACCGGTACACCGGTTCGGAGTTATTCCGGGCTATTCGGAGCTGGTGGAGGGCTTGAATGGGCGGCAGGTTACGACGGCTGACCGTTGCGACAGTGCTTGCGACCGTTGCCGCTGTGGGAAGTGCCTTGGCGCAAAGTCCGACGCCTGCTCCTTCGGCAACGCCGGACGCGACGCCGGATACATCCAGGGCGGCCCCATCGGATTCCAAGCCGGAGGCCAATCCCGCGCCGGCGATTCCGCCGACGACGGCGGAACCCTCCGCCCCGGCGTCACCGCCCGACTCGACGTCGCCGTCCGCGCCGACTCCGCCACCCTCTCCTCCCGCCTCGCCGCCCGCGGCCCAGAAACCCCCTCCACCGCCGGCCAATAGCACGAGCCCTCCGTCCGTCACGGTCATCGGCAGCAAGGAGGTGCAAGGCATCCTTGGGAACGAGGTGCATGGGCCCAACAACGAAAGCATGGGTCGCATTGTCGATGTGGTCGTTGATGGCGAGGGCAAACCGCGCGCGGCGATCATCGATTTCGGCGGCTTCCTGGGGGTCGGCAGCCGCAAGATCGCCGTGGACTGGAAGGCGCTGCGCTTCGTGCCTTCGGCCAGCAAACGCTACAGCATTGCGCTGGCGCTCACGCGCGATCAGGTGAAGACCGCGCCCGAATACAAGGAGGGTCAGCCGATCGTCATTCTCGGCGCCTCGGGAAGTCTCGAGCCCATTCCCTGATGGCCCCCTCGCGACGCAGTTTGCGCGGCCTCGACTGGTTCGCGTTCTTCGTCGCCGACGTCCAGACCGGCTTCGGCCCGTTCGTTTCGGTCTATCTCACGGCGGAGAAGTGGACCCAGGTCGATATCGGGCTGGTGCTTTCCGTTGCCGGCATCGTATCGCTCGTCGGCCAGATCCCGGCCGGAAGGCTGCTCGACGCCGCGCGTTCCGAGCGCCTGGTGGCCGCGGTCGCGGTCGGCCTGATCAGTGCGAGCGCCATCGCCTACGCTGGCTGGCCGATCTTCCCCATCGTCCTGGCGGCGGCCTGTCTGCATGCGGCCGCGAGTTGCCTGCTCGGGCCGGCGATCGCCGCCATCAGCCTCGGCCTGGTCGGCCCGCGGGAGATCGGCGAACGGTTCGGGCGCAACGCCCGATTCCAGTCGATCGGCGCCGGCCTGTCGGCCGCCATAATGGGCGCCGTCGGCTACTTCCTCGAGCCGCGCGCGGTCTTCCTCGTGACCGCCGCACTGCTCATCCCGACCTGGACAGCGCTGCGCTTCATCTCGCCGCGCGAGATCGATCCCGAGCAGGCCCACGGTGCCAGTCCGCGGGAGCCGGAGGACCATCCGCCGATTCGCTTCCGCGGCCTCCTGACGAAGCCGCTTATCGTCTTCGGCTGCGCGATCCTCCTCTTCCATCTCGCCAATGCCGCCATGCTTCCGTTGATGGGCAGCGTGCTGACGAAGCGGTCGAGCGAGTGGGCAACGGTCCTGATCGCGGCGTGCATGGTCGGCCCGCAACTCGTCGTCGCACTCTGCTCGCCCTGGGCCGGCAAGCAGGCCCAACGGCTGGGCCGTCGACCGATCCTGCTTGCCGGCCTCGCCGCCCTGCCGATTCGCGGTGTCCTGTTCGCGACCGTGAGCGATCCTTATCTCCTGGTCGCCGTCCAGCTCCTGGACGGCATCACCGCCACCGTGTTCAGCGTCATGGTGCCGCTCACCATCGCCGATCTGACGCGCGGGACCGGTCGCTTCAACCTGACCCTGGGCATGGTCGGTACCATGATGGGCGTGGGCGCGTCGCTCAGCCCCACACTGGCCGGCTACATCACCGACACATTTGGCAGCTCGACCGCTTTTTTCACCCTGGCAGCGATCGCTTTTGTCGGTCTCACCGTCGTCGCCCTGCTGATGCCGGAGACGCGCCCGCGCGAGCCCGAAGCCGTCACCGAAGACGGCCGCGCATGAAGGCGCCGGCGTTGGCCAGGGCATCGCGGCCGGCCGAGAGGCCCGCATTCCAGAGCGGCCAAGCATGGATCATGTGCGGCCAGATCTCGAGGGTGACGGGAACGCCGGCAGCGCCGGCCGCTTCGGCGAAGCGCGTCGCGTCGGCCAGCAGAGTCTCCTCGCTGCCGACCTGGACAAGGGTCGGCGGCAGGCCGCGCAGATCGGCGAACAAAGGCGACAGACGCGGGTCGCGCCGATCTACGCCGGTTGGCACATAGGCCTCGGCAAGCTCTGCGAGATAGCCCTTGTGGATCAGCGGATCGACGGCGTCCTTGGTCTGCAGGGTCGTTCCGGACAGGGTGAGATCCGTCCAGGGCGAGACCAGCCAGGCGCAGGCCGGTGCTTCCTGGTCGGCCGCCAGCAAGGCATTGATCAGGGCCACCGACAGGCCGCCACCCGCACTATCGCCGCCAACGATGATGCGATGCGCCGTGATGCCGTGCCGGCGGAGCCAGCGCCACGCCGCGAGCGCGTCCTCGAGGGCGGCCGGAAACGGGTGTTCGGGCGCCAGGCGATAGTCGACCGCGAGGGTTCGCATGCCCGCGGCACGGCCCGCTTCCGTCACCATGCGGCGATGGCTGATAAGCGAGCCGGAACAATAGCCGCCGCCGTGGAAGAACATCAGGACCCGGGCTTCGTCGCTTCCGGGAGCGATCGACCATTCGCCGGGCACGCCGTCGAGATCGACGGGCTGCAACTCGATATCGGGCGCAACGGGCCAATGCGTCCCTACCTCTTCGATGCGCTGCCGTCTCTCGTGCCAGCCCACAGGACGCGGTTTTGCACCGAGCAAAGCCCGAATCGCATCGATCTCGCTCCGACCCATGTCGTTCCCCCATTTGGCGGCAACCGTAGGACAAGGCGCCGGCCTTTGTCATATGGTTCGCCCGCACAGGAGACCATCATGGCAGGCAAGATCCATATCGGCATCGGCGGCTGGACCTTCGAGCCGTGGCGCGGCGTTTTCTACCCGAAGGACCTCACGCAGAAGCGCGAACTGGAATACGCCAGCCGCAAGCTCTCCTCGATCGAGATCAACGGCACCTACTATTCGAGCTTCAAGGCGGCGAGCTGGGCCAAGTGGCGCGAAGAGACGCCGGACGGCTTCGTGTTCGCCATGAAGGCATCGCGCTTCTGCACCAACCGGCGGGTCCTCGCCGAGGCCGCCGAATCGGTCGGGCGGTTCGTCGGCCAGGGGCTGGTCGAGTTGCGCGATCGGCTGGGGCCGATCAACTGGCAGTTCATGGGAACGAAGAAGTTTGATCCGGACGACATCGAGGCCTTCCTGAAGCTGCTGCCGCGCGAGGTCGGCAAGCTGCCGCTGCGCCATGCACTCGAAGTGCGCCATCCGAGCTTCAAGGACGAGCGCTTCTACGATCTCTGCCGCAAGCACAACGTCGCCATCGTCTATGCCCACGACAAGGACTTTCCCGAGATCGACGAGCCGACCGCCGATTTCACCTATGCCCGCCTGATGGGCACGCAGGACAAGGTGAAAACCGGCTACAAGCCCGCCGAGCTCGACCAATGGGCCAAGCGGGCCAAGACGTGGGCGAAACGCGGCGACGCGTTCATCTACATCATCTCCGGCGCCAAGGTGCGCAATCCGGCCGCTGCCCAGGCGCTTATCGAAAGAATTTGAGCATTTGATTTCTCGGGCCTTGACAGGAGTGGCCTCCCGACCCAAAAGTTAACATCATGGTTAACTATCAAGAAGCAGGCCTCGACCGCACCTTTGCCGCCCTTGCCGACCCGACGCGCCGTGCGTTGCTTGCCCGGCTCGACGCGGAGCAGAGCGTGACGGTGAGCGACCTTGCCCGCCCCTTCCCGATGTCCCTGCCCGCCGTCATGAAGCACCTCGACGTGCTGTCGGACGCGGGCCTGATCGTGCGGACCAAGACCGGCCGTACCGTGGCGTGTCAGTTGAGCCCGGCCCCCATGGAGCAAGCTATGGAATGGCTGTCCCGCTACGAACGCTACTGGACCGACCAGCTCGACCGTCTCGCCGCCTTCCTGGAGCAGGATCAATGGCAACCAAGCCCAGCCTCACCCTCAAGCGCCAGCTCAAAGCCCCGCCGGAAAGGATCTTCGAAGCGTGGACGCAGCCGGAGCAAATGATCCGCTGGTGGGGCGTCACGCCCAGCCAGAAGAAGCCGATTGCCGAGACCGATCTGCGGGTCGGCGGTCGCTTTCGCGTGCAGTTCTGGGGTCAGGACGGCGAGCACCACAGCGTCGGCGGCCTCTATCGCGAGATCGTCCCCAACCGGAAGCTGGTCTTCACCTGGACGTGGCAAAGCACGCCCGAGCGCGAGTCGCTGGTCACCATCGACATTGCGCCGGCGAACGACGGCAGCCTGCTGACCCTGATGCACGAGCAATTCATCGACGAGAAGGTGCGCGACGATCACCGTGTCGGCTGGACCTACGCCCTCGACAACCTGGAAAGGCTGTTCGCATGACGGTGGACTTCTATCGCGAGCCGATCGACTTCACCGATCCGAACGGCCACGCTCATCTATTCGGCGATCTACCCCGAGGAGTGGCAGCGACGGCCGAACTCGTGCAGGGGCTTCTCCTGCACGAGCATATAGCGCCGGCCTATGGCGTTTCGCTCGACGACCGACAGCACGCCGAGGCGCATATCCGATCGGTCGCGGGCATGCTGCAGAGCATCGCGGCGCACGATCCGCGGCCCTTGAAGGAGGCACGCTCACCGAAGGAGCGGCAGGTGGGCGTCTGCCGTCACTTCACCCTGCTCCAGGTCTCCATGTTGCGCAGCCAGGGACTGCCCGCCCGGGCGCGCTGCGGGTTCGGCGCCTACTTCGAGCCGGGCAAGTTCCTCGACCATTGGGTGACCGAATACTGGAACGAGGAGCAGGATCGCTGGGTCATGGTCGATGCGCAGATGGATCCGCGCCAGCGCGAGCTCTTCAAGCTGGCGTTCGATCCGCTCGATATGCCGCGCGGACAGTTCCTTGTGGCCGGCGAGGCGTGGGCGCTGTGTCGCGCGGGCGCCGCCGATCCGCAGGCCTTCGGCATCCTCGACATGCACGGCCTTTGGTTCATTGCCAGCAACGTCATCCGCGATCTCGCCGCCCTCAACAATCGCGAGATGCTGCCCTGGGACGGCTGGGGCGCGATGGTCGCGGACGACAGCAGGATCGATACGGACCTGATCGACCGTGTCGCCGCGCTGACGCGCGAGCCCGACATCCACTTCGACGAGTTGCGCGCCGCCTATCGCGATCCTCGCCTGGCCGTGCCCGCAACAGTGTTCAATCACGTGCTCAACCGTCCCGAAGCCGCCTGAGAGGAGAGCCTCATGGAAACCCAGCATAAGATCGTCTCCACCGACGAATGGCTTGCTGCGCGTCGCGCTTTGCTGGCCGAGGAGAAGGCCCTGTTGAGGGCCCACGATGCGCTGGCCGCCAAGCGCCGCGCGCTTCCCTGGGTCAAGGTCGAGAAGCGCTACGAGTTCGAAGGGCCTCGCGGCCGCGAGACCCTTCCGGATCTGTTCGACGGCCGCAGCCAGCTCATCGTCAAGCACTTCATGCTGGGGCCGGATTGGGAGGAAGGCTGCGTCGGCTGCTCGTTCGGCGCCGATCAGCTCGATGGCCAGCTCGTCCACCTCGTCAACCACGACGTCATGCTGGTGGCCGTCTCGCGCGCACCGCTCGCCAAGATCCAGGCCTTCCAGAAGCGCATGGGCTGGCATTTCAAGTGGGTGTCGTCGTTCGGCAGCGACTTCAATTTCGACTACCACGTCTCCTTCACCGAGGAGGACCGCACGCGCGGTCGAGCCTTCTACAATTTCGAGCTCGGCCGCTACATGAGCGACGAGATGCCGGGCTTCAGCGTCTTCTACAAGGACGAGGCCGGCCAAGTCTTTCACACCTACTCTGTCTTCGCCCGCGGCACCGACCAGCTCGGCAGCACCTACAGCTTTCTCGATCTCACGCCCAAGGGTCGTAACGAACCGCCGGGCGGCAACTTGACCGCGTGGGTCCGCCACCACGACAAATACGAGCAGCAGCCGGGAAATTCTTGCTGCCACGGCTAGCGGCGATGGGTGTAAGCTCGGGTCCGTAGAGGAGGAACCCATGCCCGCACTCTCGCTCGACCATTGGAATGTCTATTGCAAAGACCTCGACGCCACGGTGCGCTTCTACGAGCGCTACGTGGGCCTGCGCAATGGCGATCGGCCGCCCTTCCCGTTTCCCGGCGCCTGGCTCTATGCCGGCGACAAGGCGGTCCTGCACCTGGTGTCCGAGACCGGCCGCACGGATCACGGCGGCGGCGCCATCGATCACGTCGCGATCAACTGCTCCGACATCCGCGGCACGCTCGATACCATCAAGAAGGACAAGGTGCCGTTCGAGGTGCGCAAGGTGCCGCAGCGGCCGTTGCAGCAGGTCTTCGTGCACGATCCGGACGGCGTGATGATCGAGCTCAACTTCTGGCACGAGGACGATGTCCCCGAGCTCGAAGGCTTCGATCCCATGACCAACCGTGCCGGCGCCCGGAAGGAAAAGGGGCTGGCGGAGGCGAAGTAACAGACCTCATTGGACCGCGAGCGCCTGCCCTGAGCTTGTCGAAGGGTCCACCCCGCTCATGAGCATGCGGGCTGGAAGCCCGCGGTCCAATGAATATTGTTACGCCACTTTCCAGACATTGACCGGCTCGCCGTAGCCGCGGATCGGCATCGGGCCGAGGTCGATGCCGCCGGTCGATTGTGCGAGATGGCCGAGGGCGTCCGAGACGAGCAGTCGGGCGCCCGTCTCCTTCGTCAGCTGCTCGAGGCGGGCGGCAAGATTCACCGTGTCGCCGATCACCGTATATTCCTTGCGTTGCGCCGAACCGACGGTGCCGGTGACGGCGTCACCCGCGTGGATGCCGATGCCGACACGCAAGGCCTGTATCGGCCGCTGGCGATTCCAGTCATCGACAGCCACCAGCATGTCGCGGCCGGCCGCCAAGGCGTGGCGGGCGGCGTCGCCGTCGGCCAGCGGCGCTCCGAACAGGGCGAGGAAGCCATCGCCCAAAAACTTGTTCACGATGCCGCCATGCCGATCGACGATCTCGACCATCTCGGCGAAGAAGTCGTTCAGCAGGGCGACCGTCTCGCCGGCGGACCGCGCGCGGCTCATGGCGGTGAAGCCGCGGATATCGAGGAACAGCACACAGACCGGTCGGATCTCGCTCGGCGGATCGGCCTGCGTCGCGAGCAGCCGCTCGACCACGGCGGGCGAGACGTGCTGGCCGAACAGGTTGGTCACCCTGTCGCGGGCGGCGCCTGCTTTCACCGAGTTCTCGAACTGCCGTCGCAAGCTTTGCGCCACGATGCCGGCCACGATCCCCGACAGCAACAGCATGATGCTGCGGCTCATATGATAGTAGATCGTCTCGTCGGCGCGACTTGCCGTCAGGCTCACTGGCAAGAGCCAGCCGGCCAGCGCCAGCTGTTCGATGGCGGCAACGACGCCGGTCCAGAGCGACAGCCAGAAATCGAGGCGCAGCGTCGATAGCACGATGAAGATGAAATAGAGGAGCGGCGGCCAGAAGCCGAAGACGAGACGCGGCTCCATGTGATGGGAGAGGACCACGATCACGACGCCCGGCATGCTGGTCTCGATCAGCGCATTGGCAAAGCGCGCCGGCCGCGGGAAATCCTTGTTGGCGGCAATGCGCCAGCGCAGCACGCCAAGGGTCACGACCTCGAACAGGATGAACGAGCCGAAGCCCGCGATCGGCACCCAGGCGGAAATGCCCTCCGGGAACAATTGGCGTGTGAAGCGCGGCGCGAGAGCAAGGGCGCACAGGATGGACGCCAGCATGACCGTCAGCAGGATGGCCAAGGCCCGCATGCGCACCTGCTCGCTGCGCAGGATCTCGCGTCTGAGCGCCTGGGCATAGGCGCCGGTTACCGCTTCGGCCATCACGGAGCGCACGCTAGCCATTGCGGGTCGCGTCGTCGAGGCGCCCCTGTTGCCCCTGCCCGCCTTCGGAAACTCGTGCTAGGACACGGCGATGCAAATGAGGGAGATCGCGCGCGTTTTGCAGGGCCGGGTCGCCAACGTGGCGCTGCGCATGCCGATCTCATGGGTCCATATCGCCGTCGGCCCGCCGATCCGGGTGGACGGCCGTACGCTCGACAGCCGCACACAATGGTTCCTTAGGCTCCTGGCACGCAGCGGCCAGCAACCGCTGCATAGGCTGGGCGTGGCGCGGTCGCGCAGCGAATTCGACATGTTCATGACGGTGATGGGCGGCCGCGCATTGCCGGTGGGTTCGATCCTCGACCGGACAATGGCCGGACCTGCGGGCCCGCTGCACGTGCGGCTCTACCGGCCTACGGGATCGGTGGCGCGATTGTTGCCGACCATCCTGTTCTTCCATGGCGGCGGCTTCGTGATCGGCAGCCTCGACGGCTACGATCTCCTTTTCCGTTATCTGAGCGCGCGCACCGGCTGTGCAGTGCTTGGCGTGGACTATCGCCTCGCGCCGGAGCACAAGTTTCCCGCTGCGATCGAGGACGGTGTTGCCGTCTTCCGCTGGCTGGCAAATGAAGCTGACGCGTTGGGCGTCGATCCGGCACGCATCGTCGTGGCAGGCGACTCCGCGGGCGCGACCATCGCCGCCGTGGTCGCGCAGCAAGTGCGCGGGGCAGCCCGGGCGCCGTGCCTGCAGTGGCTGATCTATCCCGCCACCGACCTCAGCGAGGAAAGACCTTCCCATTCGAGCTGCGGCGACGGCTTCCTGCTCACCCGGGCCGACATGGAGTGGTTTCGCGATCAGTACCTGGACGACCTTGCGCAGGCGGCCGATCCTCGGGTCTCGCCGCTGCGCGCCGCCGATCTGGCGGGCCTGCCACCAGCGCTCGTCTTCACCGCGGGGTTCGATCCGCTGCGCGACGAGGGGCAGGCCTATGCCGAGCGGCTTGCGGCAGCGGGGGTGAAGACCATTCATCGCGAATTCGACTCGCTTATTCATGGCTTTATCTGCATGCGCGGGACATTGCCGGCAGCGGCACGGGCGATGGACGACATGATCGTCGGGCTGCGCCACGAGCTGGCACAACTGGGGCACTGAGCATGGACGACCAAACGATGCCGGTTGCAACGGCGCGCGAGCGATCGGGCCGGCGAGAGCAGAACAAGGCGGAGAACCGCGCGGCATTGTTGAGGGCGGCGCGCACCGTCTTTGCCGAGATGGGTTTCGGCGCCGCGGGGGTGCGCGATATCGTACGCCGCACCGATCTCGCCTCGGGTACCTTCTATAACTACTTCAAGGACAAGGAAGAGATCTTCGAGGCCGTGGTCGCCGAGATGACGACGGAACTCCTGAGGCGACACCGCGAGGGCCGCGCCAAGGCGCGCACTGCCGAGGAGTTTCTGCGCAATCACATCTCCGTCTACATGAAGTTCGTGGCCGACGATCCGGAAATCCTGGCCTTCGGCCGCCAGAACGTGACGCCGATCCGAATGCTGATGGAAAAGCCCAACCTGCAGGCCATGTCGCGCCAGCTCCTGGACGATGTGCGGCAGGCGGTGGCGAACGGCATTCTGCCTGACGTTGATCTCGGCTATCTGGTCGCCGCGCTGTCGGGCATCGTGTTCGAGGTCTCGGTGGCCATGGTGGCGCGCGATCCCGTCAACCCGACCGACGCCATCGAGTTCGCGACCCGCCTCATGATGGGCGGCCTCGACAACCTGCCGAAGGCCCAGCCCGGTTCCTGAGCAACTGCTATTACCGACTGCCACCGTTCGCCAGCGTTGCCGACCGCCAGCCATGAACCGGGTACGTTTACGTTACGGCAAGCTGTGTCATCCCGAGCGCAGCGAGGAATCCTTAGTCAAGGCTGCTAAAGATCCCTCGCTTTCGCTCGGGATGACGCGGTGGTGGTCAAGCGCCGATCCTGCTGCTCATTAGATACTACGCGCCCTTCACGATGTTGTTGCGCAGGACGCCGATCTTCTCGATCTCGACCTCGCACACATCGCCGGCCTTCAGCCAGGGCTGCGGGTTGCGCGCCATGGCGACACCCGACGGGGTGCCGGTGATGATGATGTCGCCCGGATCGAGCGTCATGACCTTCGAGAGCTCGTGCACCAGAGTCGGCACGTCGAAGATCAGGTCGTCGGTGTTGCTGTCCTGCATGACCTTGTCGTTCACCCGGGTCATGATGCGCAACGGCGCGCCGCCCGGGGGCAGCTCGTCGGGCGTGACAATGTCCGGCCCGAAGCCGCCCGTGCCGTCGAAATTCTTGCCGAGCGTGAACTGGCCGCCGGACTTGCGCTGCCAGTCGCGCACCGAGCCGTCGTTGAAGCAGGCATAGCCGCCGATGACGGACAACGCCTTCTCCTTCGGCACGTTGCGGCATTTCTTGCCGATCACCACCGTGAGTTCGGCCTCCCAGTCGAGCTGGGGTGAGTGGCTGGGAACCGGCATCTTGCCGTTGTGCGGGGTGAGCGTGTTGTTGAAGCGGCAGAACACCACCGGATAGGCCGGAATCGGGCTGCCCGTCTCCTCGGCATGCTTGCGATAATTGAGGCCGATACAGAGAATCTTGCCCGGCGCCGGGATCGGCGGAAGATACTTGGCGGACTTCTCGGACACGGTCGCCCCCGCCTTGGGCTTGGCGCAGGCCTTCAAGACCTCCTGCTGGATCTTCCGACCGCCGGCCAGGATCTCGACCACCGACTTCGGCCCTCTGGGCATCTGCTTGCTGAGGTCGATGACCTTGCCGTCGCCCAGTTTCACGCCGACCACAGGTTTCCCGCCGCTCATGATGGTGCAAAGACGCATTGTTTCCCCCTTGCAAGGTCTTCCAGATTTGGACGGGGCGTAAAGTCCTCCCTCCCGATCAGGCGGTCAAGCCGTACACAGTTTGATAGGTTCGGACGATGCCTTTGTTGGTGTTTCTTTTCATTCTGCTGGCGATGCAGCCCGCCTCGGCCCAACTCGTGGCGCCGCTAACGACCTCCGACGGCCGCATCGCCTGCATCCAGGGCGAGACCGGCATCGGCCGGCCGCCGGCTTGGCAGGCCGTCCGCGACCCCGAGGCGCTGGGCGGCTGGGCGCTGGTGGAGACGGCGGGCGACAGGACCGAGCTCCACTTTCCGCTCTGCATCTCGGGCCAGACCGTGGCGCTCGACGTCGATGCCACCTTGCGTTTCAAGCCGGTCTCGGGAACAGCGGCCCGTACTGGCGGCATCGTGCTGCGCGCCCAGAATGCGACCGACTACTACGTCGTCGCTGCGAACGCCCTGGATGGATCGGTCCGGCTTTACCGCATGCAGGGCGGCCGCCGGGCGCAGATCGCGGCCAAGGAGACGAGCATCGCCACCGCTCAATGGCACAAGCTGCGGGTCGTCTTGAAGGGCGACAAGTTCGAGGTCTCGCTCGACGACACCCGCCTTTTCACAGCGACCGACGACAGCCTGCCCGTGCCGGGCACGGTCGGCGTCTGGAGCCAATCCGACAGCATCACCCACTTCGGCTCGCTCTTGGTGGCGGCGCCGATGCCGTAGCGTCTTTTCGGGCGGCAATCAGAACTCGAGCCAGCTCGACGAAGCCCGCCCCCGAGCGGGCGGTCGTCACCCAGCGCGGCAAGTTCGGCATGGCGCCGGCGACGTCACGGACATTGGCCACGCCCACGGCATTGGGAAAGAAGCCGAACATCGGCGAATCGTTGGGCGAATCGCCGGAGAAGACGTAGTGTTCCGCTTCCCGTGCGAGGTCGACGCCGAACAGCTCGGCCATCATCACCTTGGTGGTGCTGAGCTTGTCGTAGTCACCGAACCAGCCGTTGACGTGGATCGAGCTCACCTTGGCGTGCGCGCCATGCTTCTCGAAGATCGATACGATCCGCTCCACCTCCGCGCGCGGCAGGGCCGGCACGTCCTCGCAAAAATCGATCGCCAGATCGGCCCGGCGGTAGGGCTGGTCTGATGCGATGCCGGCGCCGGCAACCGAGCGCATCACCTCCACTCGTACCGCCTCCAGTCGACGCTGGCCCTCGGCGCGCTCGGACTCCGATTGGATGAACCGTGTCCTGAGCTTGCCGGCCTTGGCGTCGTGCCACATCCAGAAAGCGCCGTTCTCGCCGACCACCGCGTCGACCGGCCAGAAGCGGGCGATGTGGTCGCACCAGCCCGCGGGCCGGCCGGTGACCGGGATGACCAGCAGCCCTGCCTGCTTGAGCGTGGCCAAGGCAGCATAGGCTTCGGCCGTTAGCTGGCCTCGGGTGGAAAGGGTTTCGTCGATGTCGGTGAGAAGGCCGCGCACTGCGGCCAGCACGTCGGTCGGACAGGAAGCGAGAGGGGTCATGCGGACCACTTCTAACATGGCATCGCCTGGGCATCGGCGGTAAAAGCCCGCCCATGATCCCGCGCTATTCCCGACCGCAGATGGCCGCCATCTGGGCGCCCGCCAACCGCTTCCGCATCTGGTTCGAGATCGAGGCCCATGCCTGCGACGCCATGGCGGCCGCCGGCGTGATCCCCAAGGAGGCGGCCAAGGCGATCTGGACCGGCGGACGGAAGGCCATGGAGGCGCTCGAGGCGGATCCCGCTGGCAATGTCGAGAAGATCGACGCCATCGAGCGCGTGACCAAGCACGACGTCATCGCTTTCCTCACCTGGCTCGGCGAGTTCATCGGCCCCGACTCGCGCTTCGTCCACCAGGGCATGACCTCGTCCGACATCCTCGACACGAGCCTTGCCGTCCAGCTCAAGGAGGCGGCCGACCTGCTGATCGAGGATCTCGACAAGCTGCTGGCCGCCCTCGAGAAGCGGGCGCTCGAGCACAAGGACACGCCGACCATCGGCCGCAGTCACGGCATCCATGCCGAACCGACGACCTTCGGCGTCAAGCTTGCCGGCCACCATGCCGCGTTCCAGCGCAGCCGCGCCCGGCTTGTCGCCGCTCGCTCCGAGATCGCGACCTGCGCCATCTCGGGCGCGGTCGGCACCTTCGCCAATGTCGACCCGCGGGTCGAGGAGCATGTCGCGGGCAAGCTCGGCCTCACCGTCGAGCCGGTCTCGACCCAGGTCATCCCGCGCGACCGTCACGCTGCCTTCTTCGCCGCCCTCGCCGTCTGCGCCGCCTCGATCGAAAATCTGGCCACGGAGATCCGGCACCTGCAGCGCACGGAGGTGCGCGAGGCCGAGGAGTTCTTCTCGCAAGGCCAGAAGGGCAGCTCGGCGATGCCGCACAAGCGCAATCCGGTGCTGACGGAGAACCTGACCGGCCTTGCCCGCATGGTGCGCAGCGCTGTCGTGCCGGCGCTCGAGAATGTGACGCTGTGGCACGAGCGCGACATCTCCCACTCGTCGGTCGAGCGTTATATCGGCCCCGATGCGACAGTGACTCTCGATTTCGCACTCGCCCGGCTGACCGGCGTCGTCGAGCAGCTCATGGTCTATGCCGAGCGCATGAAAGGCAACCTCGACGCGCTGGGCGGCCTCGTCTTCTCCCAGCGCGTGATGCTTGCGCTCACGCAAAAGGGCATGAGCCGCGAGCAGGCCTATGCCGCCGTGCAACGCAACGCCATGGAAGCATGGCGCGGCAACGCCTCGTTCCTGGCGCTTTGCCGCGCCGACAAGGACGTCCGCGAATTCCTGTCGGACGACGAGTTGGTGGCCCTGTTCGACATGGGCTACCACACCAAGCACGTCGACACGATTTTCCGGCGGGTGTTCGGAAAGAACGCCTGAAATCGGCTGATGGCGTCCGCACCGTCTGAGCGCAACTGGAGCTGCGCGCTCCGATGAGCGCGCTCAAGGGACCGCCACTAACAAGAGACAAGATCGGGGGCGCCCAGCCACTGCCATGTCATCCCGAGCGCCGCGAGAGATCTTTAGCAGCGCCGATCAAAGATCCCTCGCTGCGCCCGGGATGACAGCCATGACCTATCCGTTTCATCCCCGATGGTCGGCGACGCCGATGAGCAACTGCAGTGGCGCAATCTTCCTGTTTAATTCCCGAAGGTCGGTGACGCTGGCAAAGAGCGCCGAAACTACTTCTTCACCTCGGTCATGAGCTGCTTCATCGCGACGACCAGCAGCCGGTCGCTCTGGCGGCGGATCGTGTGCTCCTCGGTCGGCTTCCCCGCAGCGGCAAGATCGTGCATCAGCGTGTGCACGACGTCGTGGTCGCCCGGCTTCTCGAAATCGGCCATGACGATATCGCGGGCATAGTTCTCGGCGTCGGCGCCGGACTTGCCCATCAGCCCTGCCGCCCAAAGCCCCAGCAGCTTGTTCTTGCGCGCCCGGGCCTTGAACTGCAGCTCGAGGTCATGCTCGAACTTGTGCTCGAAGGCCTTCTCGCGATCGTCGAACGTCGTCATCTCAGCCGCTCCAGTAAGGGCAAGGTGCGGCGGGTTATAGCCATCGCCGCCTGCCCTTTCCACCCCATGTTCCGGGTGGCAAATTCCCTCGCCCCATGGAGGAAATGAAGCGATGTCTCTGGAAAAGCTGCGCGATTGGGTCGGCAAGACGCAAACCGCCGAGGACACGATCACCCCCTGGCCCGTGCGGGCTCTCACCGCCACCTTCGACGAGAGCGATCCCGCACCGCACGAGGGCGATCCCCTGCCGCCGCTCTGGCATTGGCTGTTCTTCCTCGAAGCGGTGCCGCAATCCAGGATCGGGCCGGACGGCCACGCCGAGCGCGGCGACTTCCTGCCGCCGGTTCCTCTGCCGCGACGCATGTGGGCGGGCAGCCGCTTCACCTTCGACGGCACGCCGCTTTCGATCGGCGATCGGGTGACGCGGCGGTCCGAAATCAAGTCGATCGAGCCCAAGACTGGCTCGACCGGCGCGATGGTGTTCGTCACGGTGCGCCACACCGTCTCCGGAGCGCGCGGCCATGCCTTCGTCGAGGAGCACGACATCGTCTATCGCGAAGCGCCGAAGGCCGGGGAGAAGCCACGCGAGCCCAGGCCTGCGCCGCTGGATGCCACGTGGTCGAAGCAGCTCGCGCCCGACCCGGTGCTGCTGTTCCGCTACTCCGCCCTCACCTTCAATGGCCACCGCATCCACTACGACCAGCCTTATGTCACAGGCACCGAAGGTTATCCCGGCCTGATCGTGCACGGCCCGCTTCTAGGTATGCTGCAAATGGAGTTGGCGCGCCGATCGAATATCGGCAGGGTGCCTGCGAGCTTCGAGTTTCGTGCGCTGTCACCGATCTTCGCGGGAACCCCGCTGACGGTCGGCGCGCGCAAGGAAGGCGACGGCTCCGTAACGACCTGGATCGCCAACGATAAAGGCGGTCTCGCACAACAGGGAAAGGCCGTATTTAAATGAAAGAGCATATTCATCACAGGGGGTGTGGGTGCCTGGCGATGTTTCAACGTCGTCGCCTGCTGGGACTGGGTCTCGGCGCGGCAGCCCTTGCGGCAACCGCCGGCCCTGCGGCCGCCCTCGACAAGGGCTACGAGGCGATGTTGTTGAAATGCATCGACCCGCGCTTCACGACCAACACCTGGGCCTATATGTCCTCTCGCGGTTGGCAGAATCTCTACAGCCAATTCAACATTGCCGGCGGCCCGATCGGCGTCGTGGCGCCGGCCTTTGCCGACTGGCACAAGACCTTCTGGGACAACCTCGACATTTCCGTCCAATTGCACTGGATCAAGCGCGTGGCGGCCATCACCCACCGGGATTGCGGAGCGGCCGCCGTCGCCTATGGCGACCGGATCAAGACCGACCGGGCCTACGAGACCGAGATGCACACCAAGGCCCTGCACGAGTTCCGGTCCGAGTTGAAGAAGCGCCAGCCGCACCTGGCCGTCGAGCTCGGCATCATGGAGCTCAGCGGCGCGGTCGGGGTCGTGACCTGACAGGCAATGGTGTAATCTTCGCGAGTGCCTGACTCGCCTCTTCCTTCGCCTGTCGTCCGGGGCGATGCGCTCGAACGCCAGCTCGCCGCACAGAAGGCGCGGCGGGCCGCCGATCCGCTGCTGTCGCTGGTCGTGCCGGTGTTCAATGAAGAGGAATCGGTCGACGTCTTCCTCGGTGTCGTGGTGCCCCTGCTCGAGCGCGATCGGCTGCGCTTCGAGATCGTGTTCGTGAACGACGGCTCGCGCGACAACACGCTTGCCCACCTGCTCGATTGCAGTGCCCGCGACCCGCGCATCCGCATCGTCAACCTGTCGCGCAATTTCGGCAAGGAGGCGGCCCTGACCGCAGGCATCGATCATGCCAAGGGCGACGTGCTGGTCCCCATGGACATCGATCTCCAGGATCCGCCGGAGCTGATCGAACCGTTCATCGCCCGCTGGCGGGAGGGATACGACATCGTCTACGGCGTGCGCACGACCCGTCCCTGGGATACCGCCGCCAAACGCCTGTCGGCCGCCTGGTTCTATCGCGTGTTCAATTCGATGTCGCCGGTGCGCATTCCCACGAACGTCGGCGATTTCCGGCTGGTCGATCGGCGCGCCGCCGAGGTCCTGCGCCAGCTTCCCGAACGCAACCGCTTCATGAAGGGCCTGTTCGCGTGGGTCGGCTTCAATGCGGTCGGCGTGCCCTACGAGCGGCAGCCGCGCGCCGCCGGCTCGAGCAAGTTCGATCTCTGGCGTCTCTGGAATTTCGCGCTCGACGGCGTTGTGAGCTTCTCGACGGTGCCGCTTCGGGTGTCGTTCTATGCCGGTCTGGCGATCGCCGCCTTCGCCGCCCTGTATGCCCTCTTCATCATTAGCCGTGTGCTGATCTTCGGCATCGACACACCGGGCTACGCGTCGTTGATCATCGTCGTGCTGCTGATGGGCGCGATCCAGCTCGTGTCGATCGGCGTCATCGGCGAATATCTCGGCCGGCTGTTCCTGGAGGTGAAGGCGCGGCCGATCTACGTGGTCGAAGGCGTGTACGAAGAGGGCGCCGCACGGCCGCCGCAGGTATGACGAAACGGACCTGATGGACCTCAAGGAAGAGGATATCCTCGGCTCGGAGATCGGCCGGCACTGGTACTACCGGTCCAAGGCGGCGGCGCTCAGGCGCATGGTCGATGGCCTGGCACCGCGCCGGCTGCTCGATGTCGGCGCGGGATCGGGCTTCTTCTCGCGGCACCTGCTGGCCGAGGGCGACGCCGAAAGCGCCCTTTGCGTCGATGTCGGCTATGCGCGCGACCGCGACGAGAACGTCGCCGGCAAGCCGGTGCGATATCGCCGCGACTGCGGCCCGACCGACTGCGATCTCGTGCTGATGATGGATGTGCTGGAGCATGTCGACGACGACAGCGGCCTCGTTCGCCACTACGCTGCAAAGGTGCCGAGCGGCGCGCATTTCCTCGCCACCGTGCCGGCCTTCCGCTTCCTGTGGAGCGGCCACGACGTCTTCCTCGAGCATCGGCGCCGCTATCGGCTGGACGAGATCGAACTGACGATGCGCA
>DATEID010000075.1:0-15571 GCA_035279245.1 Reyranella sp. | reverse complement strand
GCAGGCCATCGTCGCGGGCGGCATGGTTTATTGCGCGGGCCAGATCCCGCTCGATCCGGCGACCGGCAATATCGTGGCGGGCGGCGTCGCCCAGCAGACCGAGCGCGTCCTGGAAAACCTGCGCGCCGTCCTGAAGGCCGCCGGCAGCGATCTCGACCGCGCCGTCAAGACGACGGTCTTCATCAAGAACATGAACGACTTCGCCGCCATGAACGAGGTCTATGGCCGGCCGGAATATTTTGGCCCCAATCCTCCGGCACGCTCGACGGTCGAAGTCGCGCGCCTGCCGCGCGACGTCCTGGTGGAGATCGAGGTCGTGGCGCTTGCCTGATATTTTCCACTACGCGCTCCTATGGTTCCTGAGCATCGGCTCGTTCTTCCTCCTGATGCTGCTGATCGGCCATGTGCTGATGGCCTTGTTCCTGATCGTTCCGACCTGGCGCATCTTCGTACGCGCCGGTTTTTCTGGCGGCTGGTCGCTCCTGCACCTGATCCCGCTGATCGGCTCGTTCATCGTCATGGCGATCCTGGCGTTCGGCGACTGGCCGAACGGCGAGGCATCGGGTTCGGGCTGACATGGGCACCGGATTCGCCGCTCTCCTGGGCCTTGTCGGCCTCAGCAGTGCTTTCGCCCTCGTGGCGTTCGTGCTGGCGGCCTGGATGGCCTGGCGCATCGTCGAGAAAGCGGGCCTGCCCGGTTGGACGGGCCTCGGCGCGATTCTCCTGACGCTGACGGCCGTCGGCACGATCGTGCCGCTGGTGCTGCTTTGGATCTTCGCCTTCATGCGCTGGCCGCGCGATACGATGGCGTTGGCGCGGGCAACGACATCAGGTGCGTCAGGATCGACAACGGGGGGTGCAGCCGCACCGTCCGCACCATCGGCCTTGCCGCCGCCGCCGAAAGCACTAACCGATTCCCGCGGCTGGACGTTGACGGGCAAGCTGGGCGACGGCACAGCGATATCGCTCTCCTTCGATGCCTCGTCGTCGGCATGGACGCTGACCGGTGCACCCGCTGCGCAGCGGACGGAGCTGTCGGTGCCTGATCCATCGGTGAGCCGGCCCCACGCGCGGCTGATGGTTGCCGGTGCGCGGCTCGGCCTCGCCGACCTCGGCAGCGCCGACGGGACGTTCCTCGACGGCGCCCGGCTCCTGCCCGAGCACGGACCGCGCGATATCACGTCCATTCGCGCCATTCGCCTCGGCAGCGTCGAACTGGCGTTGTCACGGGTCTGACCGGCGGGAAATACGCTTGTGATCGACAATCTCCGCCGAGTAGGGTGCGCCCCGCCGGCGGCGTGCCGGAATTGGAGGCGGGGAGCCGATGCTGTCGCTGGCGTTGCTGATCGACAAGATCATCGAAATCTACACCTGGGTGGTGATCGCGAGCGCGATCATGAGCTGGCTGGTGGCCTTCGGCGTGGTGAATGTGCGCAACCAGTTCATCCATTGGGTGGTCGATTTCCTCTATCGCATCACCGAGCCTGTTCTGCGTCCGATCCGCCGCTTCCTGCCCAATCTCGGCGGCATCGACATCTCTCCGGTGATCCTGCTGCTCGGCCTGTTCTTCGTCCGCAGCCTGCTCTGGGAATACGTCTGGCCTGCGGTGGTGCACTGAGCGATCCGCCGTTCCTGCGTCGCAACAGCTCCGGCATTACGGTGGAGTTGCGCGTTCAGCCGCGTGCGCGTCGGACGTTCGTCGAGATATGTGGCATGACCCTCAAGGTCGCCGTGACGGTGCCGCCGGAGGAGGGCAAGGCCAACGCCGCTGTGGTTGCCTTGCTGGCCGAAAGCTGGCGGTTGCCGAAATCGGCTTTCGCGATCGTCAAGGGCGGGACCGCACGCAACAAGACCGTGAGCGTGGCGGGCGAGCCGGCAATGGTCGCGGCCCGGATCGAGGAGTGGATGAAGGCGCATGGCTGACGCGAAATTGATCGACGGTAAGGCGTTCGCGGCGGGCCTGCGCGAGCGTGTCGGCAAAGGCGTCGCCGAGCTCAAGGCTGCAACCGGCCTGACGCCGGGCCTCGCCACGGTGCTGGTGGGCGCCGATCCGGCCAGTCAGGTCTATGTGCGCAGCAAGGGCAGGATGGCGGCCGAGCTCGGCATGGCGAGCTTCGATCACCGCCTGCCGGCCGAGACCACCGAGCGGGAATTGCTGGCGCTGGTCACCGAGCTCAATGCCGATCCCGCGGTCAACGGCATCCTGGTGCAGCTTCCGCTGCCCAGGCAGATCGACACGCCCCGCGTGCTGATCGCCATCGATCCGGACAAGGATGTCGACGGTTTCCATCCCATCAATGTCGGACGTCTGGGATCGATCGCACCCGGTGCGCCGCTCGATTTCCCCGTTCCCTGCACGCCGCTCGGCTGTTCGATGCTGCTCGCGGACGCGTTGGGATCCCTTGCCGGGCGCCATGCCGTCGTGGTGGGTCGCTCCAATCTGGTCGGGCGGCCGGTGGCGCAACTGTTGTTGCGCGCCGATTGCACCGTCACCATCGCTCATTCGCGTACGCGCGATCTGCCGGAACTGTGCCGGCGCGCTGACATCCTCGTCGTCGCGATCGGCAAGCCGGGTTTCGTGCGCGGCGACTGGATCAAAGCCGGCGCCGCCGTGATCGATGTCGGCATCAACCGCATCCCGACGGCCGAGGGCAAGGCGAAGCTGGTGGGCGATGTCGCCTTTGCCGAGGCGCTGCCGGTTGCCGCCCACATCACGCCGGTGCCTGGAGGCGTCGGCCCGATGACAGTAGCGTGCCTGATGTACAACACGCTGCAGGCGACGCGACGCAAGGCCGGCCTGCCGTTCGTCGCCGTCTGACCCTTCCGGACCTCGATCTCAATTCTTCTTCATTCCGGCAACCAGCGCCGTCACGTTGTAGCGCATCATCATCTCGTAGTTGGGTGCCGGTCCGCCTGGCCTGGAAAGAGCGTCGCTATAGAGGCGGGGCCCGACCGAAGCACCCGAATCGCGCGCGATCTCGTCGATCAAGGCCGGGTTGGTGAGGTTCTCGACGAACAGCGCCTTGATCTTCTCGTTGCGCACCTCGCGGATGAGGGTCGCCATGTCGCGCGCGGTCGGCTCGCTGTCGCTGTTGTAGCCGCGCGGCGCGGCAAAGCGCACGCCATAGGCGCGGGCGAAATATTCGAACGAATCGTGGCCGGTGATCGCCTTGCGCCGGTCGGTGGGCACGCTCGCGATCTCGGTGCGGATCCAGGCGTCGAGGCTTGCCAGCCGCTTGTCATAGGACGCTGCGCGCTCGCGATAGTAGGCGGCGTCGCCCGGATCCGCGGCGGCGAGGCCGTCGGCGATGTTCGTCACGTAACGGCGGGCGCAGGAGACGTCCTGCCAGCAGTGCGGATCCGTCGCAGCGGGCGTTCCCGACGATGCCACGATAAGCCGTCCCTTGAACGAGGCAGCCTCGGCCAGCCGATCGAGCCAGCCTTCGAAGCCCAGGCCGTTGCTCACCAACACCTGCGCCTGGTTCAGGAGGCGCGCATCGCGCGGCCGCGGTCGATAGGTATGGACGTCCGTGTCCGGGCCGACGATCGCGCTCACCTCGACCTTGTCGCCGCCGACCTCGGCAACGAAGTCGGCGAGGATCGAGAAGGTCGCGACCGCCTTCAAACGCGTTTCGGCCCAGGCCGGTCCGGCGGCGAGAAGGAGCAGGAGCGCGAAGAGAAGACGTGCCATTTGTTATAATGTAACAGAGAGGTGAGCCCCTGTCCTTCCAGCCGTCAAAGCGGCCCCTCACAGCGGAAAGTCGAGCCACTCGATGCCGTGCCCTGTGGCGGTGATGAAGCGCTGGAAATCGGTGAAGGCGATTGCCGTCGTCATGGTATTGGTGAGCGGATGCGCGTTGATCGGGCCGCCGTCTGCCAGGGCCCGGTCGAGCGCGAGCGTCACGCGATGGTCGATGTCGTTGATCACCGCGAAGGGCGTCACCGAACCGGGTTCAACGCCCAGCGTGCGGCGCAGCCGGTCGGCACTGCCGAACGACAACCGGCCGGCGCCCAGCACTTCGCCCAGCCGCTTGAGGTCGATGGCCCGATCCTCGAGCGCCACCACGAGCCACATCTGTTCCTTCTTGTTGCGCAGGAAAAGGTTCTTGATGTGATGGCCGGGCAGCGCGCCGCGATGCGCCTTTGCCTGCTCGACCGTGAACACCGGAGCATGCTCGACCGAGCGATGGGCAAGGCCCAGCGCGTCGAGCCGGGCGAATAATTGTTGCGGGGTCAGCATCGGCACGGTCTACATAAAGGCATGAAAGGCATCGTTTTGTCCGGCGGAAGCGGCACGCGGCTTTACCCGATGACGCGGGCTGCCAACAAGCAGCTCCTGCCGGTCTACAACAAGCCGATGGTCTACTATCCGCTCACCACGCTGATGCTGGCGGGGTGTCGCGAGATCCTGCTGGTCGTCAATCCGCAGGACGAGGAGGCCTATCGCCGCCTTTTCGGCGACGGCAGCCAATGGGGCTTGCGCATCGACTACGCCGTGCAGCCGCAGCCGGGTGGTATCGCCGAAGTGTTCCTGGTCGGCCGGGACTTCATCGGCGCCGACCGCGTCGGGCTCATTCTGGGCGACAATCTCTTCTATGGCGATGCCTTGCCGGCAATGGCCGAGCGCGGCGCGACCGGAAGCGGCGCGGTGATCTACGCCTATTGGGTGAACGATCCGTCCGCCTACGGAGTGATCGAGTTCGACGGCGCGGGCAAACCGACGTCGCTCGTGGAGAAGCCGGCGACTCCGCGGTCGAACTGGGCGGTCACCGGCCTCTATTTCTACGATGCGGATGTCTGCGAGGTCGCGGCCTCCATCCCGCGCTCGGCGCGCGGCGAGCTGGAGATCACAGATGTCAATGCGCATTACCTGAAGAAAGGCCGGCTGACGGTCGAGAAGCTCGGCCGCGGTTACGCCTGGCTCGATACCGGCACACCGACGAGCTTGCTGCGCGCCGCGCAGTTCGTCGAGACGGTCGAGGACCGGCAGGGCCTGCAGATCGGGAGCCCCGAGGAGGTCGCCTGGCGCAAGGGCTTCATCGACGACGGCGCCTTCGCCCGTCTGATCGAGCCCATCAAGCAGAGCGAATACGGCCGATATCTGCAACGCCTGCTGGCCCAAGGCTGAGCCTCGACGGGCTTGCCAAAAAAAGCAAAAACCCCTATCACCTCGCGTCCCGGCATGTACCCTGCCGGTGTCGGAGCGCGGGCGTAGCTCAGGGGTAGAGCACAACCTTGCCAAGGTTGGGGTCGAGGGTTCGAATCCCTTCGCCCGCTCCAATATCTTCCCGTCGTGCAGGAAGTTGTGTCGAGGCGGATTGCATGAAAGCGCTTACCGTCGTGCGGACCGTTGGCGATTTGCGTCGCGCGATTGCCGAGTATCGGGCCACGAGACGGACCATCGGGATGATCCCGACCATGGGCGCCTTGCATGAGGGCCATCTCAGCCTCGTTCGCGGCGCGCTCGACCATGGCGATGTGCCGGTGGCCTCGATCTTCGTCAATCCGACGCAGTTCGGGCCGAACGAGGATCTCGCCGCGTATCCGCGCGACGAAACGGGCGATCTCGCCAAGCTCGAAGCGGCCGGCTGCCGAATCGCCTACGTGCCTGCCGTCGAGGAGATGTATCCCGGTCCGCAGCTCACGACGGTGACAGTGGCAGGTGTGACCGACCATCTGTGCGGCCCGTTCCGGCCCGGTCACTTCCAGGGCGTGGCAACGGTCGTCTGCAAGCTCCTGATGATGGCGATGCCCGATCGCGGCTATTTCGGCGAGAAGGACTACCAGCAGCTCCAGGTGCTGAAGCGCATGGCGCGCGATCTCGCCATGCCGGTCGAGATCGTCGGCATGCCGACGATACGCGAGCCGGACGGGCTCGCCCTGTCGTCGCGCAACCGCTATCTGTCGCCGGCCGAGCGCGCGACATCCTTGGCCATCTATCGGCAATTGACCGCGGTCGCCGATGCGGTGCGCGACGGGAAGGCCCCGTGCGCCGAGGTCGCCGGAAAGGCGGCGAAGGCCTTGCTCGAAGCGGGCTTCGACAAGGTCGAATATCTGACGGTGGTCGATGCCGAGAGCCTCGTGCCGTTGGAGCATGTGCACGGCCCGGCCAGGGTCGCCGTCGCCGCGCGTCTCGGCCGGACGCGCCTGATCGACAATATCGCCGTTTAATATCTGGAATCGGAAATTCCAATTACGGGAATTCTTTGTCGGCCTGAGCGAAGCGAAGGACCTCATGACATTTCGATGGGCACGCCGGTCGCAATCGCCATGAGATCCTTCGCGGCGCTCAGGAGGACAGGAGGTCGGAAGGCAGAGGTATACCTCAACGATCCCATCTCCATAGCAGTCGGTGCTACTCGCTTCCTCGCTGGCGCGATCCGTCGGAAGAAGGCTCCCATCCATAGACGCTGCGGCCGCCATAGTCCGGCGACCGGTCGAGCTCCTCGGCTGTGAAAGCGTCCAAAGACGGTCCCGAAGCGATCGGCTCGAGCTTGCGCGCCTGATCGTCGAGGCGACGGATGGCGTCGAGCTTCTCGTCGTTGCCGAGCTTGGCGCTCGCGAGGGCGGATTTGAGCACGCCAATCGTCTCGTCCAGCACCTTCACCGGCACCGGATAGGGATGGCGATCCTTGCCGCCATGAGCGAGCGAGAAGCGTGCGGGATCGGCGAAGCGGCAAGGTGCGCCGTGCATGACCTCGGCCACCAGGGCCAGCGAACGCACCGTGCGGGCGCCTACGCCCGGCACAAGCAGGAGGTCGGCGAAATCGGTCGGACCGCTCTCCCTCGCTGCGGCCAGCGCGCCATGCAGCCGCCGCAGGATCACGTCCTTGGGCCGGACATCGTGATGCTCGGGCATCACGAGGTGCGGCAGCAGTGGTGTCGCCGCCCGGCCTTCGAGGCGAGCGACTTCGCGCACGATGCCGGCCGGCCCGATATCTCCCAGCAGGTCGAGCTGGCGCTGCCGTGATGGTGCCGCGCGTCGGTCGGTGAGATTGACGATCTTGCCCTGGTTCTTGCCGTCGATGGCCGCGTGCGGCGCCTCGACGAAGCTCTTCAGGTCCTCCGACAGCCAGTGATAGCGGCGGGCGAGCCTGCTCGTGCCGTTCATGCCCTGCTGCACGACCACCCATTTGCCGTCGTCGGTGACGATGAAGCCGTGCAGGTAGAGGTCGAAGCCGTCCTGCACGGCGGCGCTGTCGACCTTGGCGACCAGCCGGCTCGCCTTCGCCAGCGCTGCGCCGTCGAAGCCGGTCCGGTCGCCGATCGCCACCAGCTCATGCGGCGTCTTGCGCGAATGGCTGCCCCGGCCGCCGCAGACATGCAGGCCGAGCTCGCCCGCACGCGGCGCCAGTCCGCGCTTGAGGGCGCCGATGACGCTCGTCGTGATGCCGGACGAATGCCAGTCCATCCCCATGACGGCGCCGAACGACTGGAACCAGAACGGGTGGGCGAGCCGTCGCAGGAACTCCTCGCGACCGTAGTGATGGACGATCGTCTCGGCGATGACCATCCCCAGCCGCGTCATGCGCTGCGCGAGCCAGGCGGGGACGCGGCCGCCATGCAGCGGCAGATCGGCGCTGCCGGATCTTCTTGCCATGCCTCTATCTGGTCATCCGCGGAGCCCGCGTCCAGACCGTCTAGAGACCGGGCTTGCGCCAGTTCTTTTGGATGACCGCGACGATGATCAGGCCGAACATGACCAAACGGGGCAGGTAGTAGTAGGGCTGCGATTCATCGGGCACGTTTGCCCAGCCGAGGACGAAGCGCGTCAGGGCATCGATGGCGAAGGCGATCGAAAACAGCAGGAAGAAGCTGTCCCTGGTGCGGCGCCAGAAGCGCAGAAAGAAGAGCGCCGCCACCAGGCTCGACATGGAGACGGCACCGACCAGCATCGAGGACAGGCTGTCCATCAGTGGGCATCCCAGATCAGGCCGTACAACAGCACCAGCATTGCTGCCAGCGCGACCACGGTGCGGCCAAGGGAGAGATCGACTTCGGTGAAGACGATCTTGTCCAGGAAGAGAAAAATATTGTTCGCGCTGAGCCCCGCGAAGCAGAGGCCGCTCCACAACAACAGCCGATAGCGGCTGGACACGTAGCCACGCAGTAGAAGGAGGGTGCAGATGACGGCGACCAGCGAGCACAGGCTGTAGATCGCCGTCGCCATGCTACTTGTCCTTTCTGAACCGGAAGGCGTCAGCGAACTTGCGCAGCCTCAGAGGATTGTTGTGCACGATATTCGTGACCGGAATGAGCGCGCGCGAATAGGTTTCGGCCAAGCGATCCACCATGGCGGACAATTCGGGTGTCGCCGGTTCATAGCGATACAGTGTCCCGTTGGCGGCGAGCAAGCCCGTGGCGCGTAGCTGGCCAAGGACCTCCGCTGCCGCATGGTCAGGGATGTAGAGACGTTTGGCCACGCCTTGGGCGTTCCATTCGCGCTCGGCCTCGCGCCGCAGGAGCAACAACGCTTCGAGCTGGGCAACGGATTCGATGTGCTCCAGTATGAACGTTTTCAAATCGTCTGGGACAAGCTCGTCCGTCATTCAGCCTTGGACTTCCGTCGTTTACGCCAGACGCTGCCTTCATTGCGTGTGAACTGCTTGGCGTCAAGCGCACGGACCTTGTCGTAATGTCGCTACGCCCTGAGGCAGCAGCGCTTGGCCTTCTTGCCGCTGCCGCACGGGCAAGGATCGTTGCGCCCGACATGGCGCATCGGATTGACGGCAGGCCCTTGCGGCGTCGGCAGAAAGCTTGCCGGAACCTGATCGGCATCCAGGTCGTCCTCCGGCCACCTGTCGTCCTCTTCATCGTCATCGCCAGGCCCGGTGTCGCCGAACGAGTGCTCGTCGTCCTCGAAGCGGATATCTCCGATGACCGCAAGGACATCCTCGATGCAGCCCAGATCCGCCTTCTCGAAGCGGTTGGGATCGTCAGGGCTTCGTTCGGCAGTGGCGAGTTCGTCTGCGAAGTCCTCGCGTTGGTATATCCACTCGGGAATGGCTTCGCGATCGAAGGCGGCCATCACAGCCGGCTCGAGTGTTCGCAGCCCCAGCAGGGCGATGGCCTGTGCCCAGCCAGACCAGGTCGTGTCGCCATCGGGCACGCGGCGCTCGGTCCCGAAGCGTCCGAGAAAGCCGACCATCTGCTGGAGCTCGATGCGCTTGTCGAAGGTCAGGAAGGTGGCTGCAGCCAGCAGAGCTTCCCGCACCGATTCATCGAGCTGTAGGTCGACAATGGCCTCGAACAGGGCATGCGCGTTGCCGTCGAAAACGCCGGCGACCATGCGCTGCAAAGCCACCGTTATGACATCACCCAGCAGCTCCTCGACCTCGTCTGGCGGCCGACGCAGCAGGCGCAGCAGCGGCTCGAACACCAGCGGGTCGCGCCGGCCACCGACGATATAGAGTGCGCGGACCAATTGCCGGGATTCTCGGTCGCCCAGGAGAGCGCCGTCTGCCGCCTTCTCGATCAGCCGACGCAGTAGAGGCCCCGATTCGAGATAGCGGACCGTGCAGAGTGCGACAGCCGCGAACGGAACACCCACCGCCCTCAGCTCGTCCACATAGGATTCGATAGGGGTAGACGAAGGCGATCCGACCGAAACGTGATCCGACATTTCTGGTCCCTTATGCCGCTTGATCGACGGTCGAAGCGACATCGCGCGTGGTGACACGGCGCAGGTCGCGCACCTCGGTCGTGTCGAACGAACGGGCGCGATGCATGGTGCAGCGATTGTCCCAGATCACCAGATCTCCTTTGCGCCAGCGGTGAGCGTGCACGAATTGTCGTTGAGTAGCGTGTTCGATCAGGTCGAGCAGCAGCAGGCGGCCGTCCGGCACCGGCATGCCGACAATGTGCGAGGCATGGCTCGCGAGGTAAAGCGTCTTGCGGTGCGAGCCGGGATGGGTACGCACGAGAGGCTGCGGCACCGGCGGCAGGCTCGCCAGTTCCTCGGGCGAATACGCCGTGACATCGAGCTGCGCCCGCGAATGCCAGATCGAGTGCTCGGCGATCAGCCCGTCGATCTCCTGTTTCCTGGGCTCGCTCAACGCATCGTAGGCCGCTCGCAAATCGGCGAATTCCGTGTCGCCGCCCTCATCGGGAACGACATGTGCGTAGAGCATCGACAGCGCGCCTGGCGCGGCGCGAAACGAGGCATCGGTATGCCAGAGCCGATTGGCCAGCCAGTCGAGGCGGCGCCGCGCGGTCTGGTCCATCACCTTGTTGTCACCGTCGAGATTGGAGATGTCGGCAATCTCGGCGGAAGCGAGCCGATGCTTGATGCTCTTGTGCCGTGCCCTTTGCGCCGACGAATGGATCGGTCCGAAATGGCGGGCGAAGGCGATCTGCTGTTCGTCGCCGAGCTTCTGATCGTGAAAGACCACGACGGCGTAGCGGTTGATCGCGTCTTCGATCGCATCGCGATCGATCGGTTGCAGCGGCTGCGCGAGATCGATGCCGGAGATCTCGGCGACGAAGTCGGGATGCGTCGGCGTGACGGTGATGCTCACGACCGCCTCCTGCGGCTATAGTGATGCTCGCCCCTCGGGGCAGCCAGCCATTCTCTCCCAGGACACGCCATGCCGCAAACCATCAAGCTCGCCCTGCTCGACGATTACCAGAACGTGGCGCTGAAGCTCGGAGATTGGGACCGGCTGCGCCGTCGCGGCGTCGAGATTACTGTTTTCCACGAGCCGTTCAGGTCTGTCGAGGAGGCGGCCCAGAAGCTCGCGCCGTTCGACGTCCTGCAATTGCTGCGCGAACGTACGGCCTTTCCGCGGGCGCTGATCGAAAAGCTGCCCAATCTGAAGTTCATGGTGCTGACTGGAGCCCGCGCCTCGAGCCTCGACGACAAGGCGGCGACCGAGCGCGGCATTCCGATCTCGAATACGCCGGGCGGCGGTTCCAATGCCTCGACGGCCGAACTTTGCTGGGCGCTGCTCATGTCCTGTGCGCGCGATCTCGCCAAGGCCGAGCGGCTGATGCGCTCCGGCGGCTGGCACGACGGCATCAAGAACATGGTGGTGCTGGAGGGAAAGCGGCTCGGCGTGATTGGTCTCGGCCGGCTCGGCAGCCGGGTCGCGGGCTACGCCAGGGCCTTCGGCATGGAGGTCGTGGCGTGGAGCCAGAACCTCACCGAGGAGAAGGCGAGGCAAGGCGGAGCGAAGCTCGTCAGCAAGGACGAGCTCCTGGCGACATCCGATTTCGTCACCATCCATCTCGTGCTGTCGGATCGCACGCGCGGCCTGATCGGCGCGGCCGATCTCGCGAAGATGAAAAAGAGCGCGATGCTGATCAACACCTCGCGCGGCCCGATCGTCGACGAAGCCGCACTGATCGAGGCCTTGAAGAACGGCACCATCGCTCATGCCGGTCTCGACGTCTACGACAAGGAGCCGCTGCCGGCCGGCCATCCCCTGACCAGACTCGACAATGTGACGCTGGTGCCGCACCTGGGTTATGTCGTCGAAGAGAGCTACCGACACTTCTACGCGGGTACCATCGCCGACATCGAGGCCTGGCTCGACGGCAAGCCGATCAACGTGATCAATCCGGACGCGCTGAAGAGCAAGTAGTTCTGCTTCCTGCCCGGTCCCGTCCCGGTGTCATCCCGAGCGAAGCGAGGGATCTTTTGCACCGCTCTCGCTTCGCTCGGGATGGCACTGATATATGCTCGCCAAAAAATTCGGAAAAAATGTCGATTCGGGCGTAGCTGGAACGTCGATGGGATGACGGGGTGCCCGTCGTCAACTGAAGGAGATCGACATGTCACAGTATTTGCTGCTCCTGCACATGACTCCGAACTACAACATCGACCTGCCGCGCGAGAAGATGCTCGAGATGACCAAGCGCTACATGGCCTGGGCCGACGCGCTGCGCCAGAAGGGCAAGGTGGTGGGCGGCGAAAAGCTCGTTGCCGGCGGCGTGCGGCATATCCGGGTGAGGGACGGCAAGCCGGTCGCCAGCGATGGCCCCTATGCCGAAGCCAAGGATGTGATCGGTGGCTATTTCGTCATCGAAGCCCGAGATGCCGCCGAGGCCGAGGCGATCGCGCAGGACTGCCCGCATCTTGCCCTCGCGCCCGCCAACTGGGTGGAAATTCGGCCGATCGAATCCATGGAAGCCATGCGCAAGGCGGCTGCGGCAAGCTGACCAAGCCGTGGGTGCCGAAGTCGACCGGCTCGTCGATACGCTGGCCCGCGATTCGGCGAGCCGGCTGGTTGCGGCCTTGGCACGGCGGCTGGGCGCAGGCCGCATCGCCGTGGCCGAGGATGCCGTCCAGCACGCGCTCCTGCAGGCGCTGTCGTCCTGGCCGTTCAAGGGCGTGCCGGCGCGGCCCGAGGCGTGGCTGGCCGTGGTGGCCAAAAATCGAGCGCTCGATCTCCTGCGATCCGAGGCTCGTAGTGTGACTCTGGCCGACGAGCTCGTGTCGCTTTCAACGTCGAGCACCGAGAGCGAGGGCCGTTTCGATCGCGAACTGAACGACGACGAGCTGGCTCTCCTGTTCGCGGTCTGCCATCCCGCGCTGTCGCCCGAAATGCGCGTGACCTTTGCGCTCAAGACGGTCTGCGGCCTCACCGTGGCGCAAATCGCAAGCGGTCTTTTGAGCGAGCCTGGCGCGATCGGCCAGCGCCTGGTGCGCGCCCGGCGCCAGCTCGAAGCATCGGGTGTCGCGATCGAGCCGCCGCCGCCCGATCACCTGGCCGACCGAGCCGAGTCCGTGCGCACGGCACTCTATCTCATGTTCAACGAGGGCTACTCGGCCTCGTCGGGCGAGGCGCTGGTCCAGCCTGAATTTTGCGTCGAGGCGGTGAGGCTGGCGCGGGCGCTGGCGCAACATCCCATGACGGCCGGCCCGGCCAGCGATGCGCTCGCAGCCCTGCTTTCGCTCACCGCGGCGCGCCTGCCCACGCGCGTGGGACTGGACGGCGTGGCGCAGCTCCTGGAGGACCAGCCGCGCGATCGATGGGACCGCAACCTGATCGCGCTGGGCCTCGGTCATCTCGAGCGGTCCGCCCGAGGCGAGGCGCTGACCGTGTGGCATCTGCGCGCCGAGATCGCGGCCCTGCACGTCACCGCGCCGAGCGCCGCCGAGACCGACTGGTCCCGCATCGCCGCGATCTACGACGACCTGCGCGATCTCGATGCCTCGCCCATGGTGGCTCTGGCGCGTGCGGTCGCGATTGGCCGTGCCCGAGGGCCGGCGGCGGGCCTCGCGGCGCTTCCCGCCACCGAAGGCAATCCCTATGGCGAAGCGGCGTGTGGCGTGTTCCTTGCCGAGCTGGGCAGAGGCGAGGAAGCGCGGCGGCACTTCGAGGCGGCCGCGGTGCTTGCCCGCACCGAACCCGAGCGCCGGTTGATGGAGCGCAGGCTCAGGACCTGAAGCGCAGCAGCAGGTGATTCACGCCGTTCAGCTTGACGTAGAGATCCTCGAACTGGCTGTAGAACTCCTCCCACTGCGGCAGGCTGCCCTGTGCGCCGAGCGAGGTGTAGATCTCCGCCACCGACCGGCGGCCGTCGATCTCCGCGACGATGCGTGGGGCGAGCGGCGGCAGGTGAGCACGCCAGGGAAAGCCGTCGAGATTGGCGACGAGTGGCGTGCCGGGCTGCAGGCTGGCCGCCAGCTTGCGCGGGTCCATCTCACGCAACACCGGGATCGCCTGCGTGTCCTCCGGCCGTGCGACCGTGTCGTAGCCCGCGCGCGTGGCATAGAAGATGTGGGTGCGAAGATTGCCGGCCAGCCGCTCGGCGAACGCCGCCCGTTCCAGCAGCGGCAGGGCGCTCGCCTGTCGCGCGATGACCGGGTCGCTCATGTAGGTCGAGGGCTCGTAGCGCACCGGCTCGAGGAAGGCGACGATCCGCAACCCCGCGTCGGCGGCCAGCCGGTCGAGCTCGGGGACCGTGTAGGCGCGATCGCAACTGTGCAGCAGCAGGTCGTAGATTCCGGCGTCGCCGCCCGTGATGTGATCGTTGAGATGGGGGTTGCGCCGGAACAGGTTGGTCGTCGGCAGGAAACGGATCAGGCGCTTGGTCATGGCGATGCGGTCCGGCATCGCCATCGACGGCGGTGCGAGAATGCGCAGCATCTCCTGCATGGGATAGACGCCGGTGCGCCCATACTGGCCGTACATCATCACGCCAATGCCGCCTTCCGGCTGCAGGACGCTGGCCAGCGCCTGCATGCCAGCCGCCGGATCGGGGAGGTGATGGAGCACGCCCGTGCAGTCGATGTAGTCGAACGAGCCGATCGGCATGCTCGGCAGATCGAGCAACGAGCCGGTCAGGAACTGGATGTTTCGCAGCCCGCGCGCTTTTGCCCGCGCCTCGCAGACGGCCCGCGAGGCAGTCGAGAGATCGAGATAGACCACCTCTCCCGGACAACGCCGGTCGACGAGCTGCTGCGCCAGCATGATGCAGGCGTCGCCCGTCCCGCCGCCCGCCACGAGCGCCCGAAAAGGGCGGTTGAAGTTCCGCCGGCCGGCGAAGAGATAGTGGTTTACTTCCAGGATATGGCTCGGTGAGCCGGTGATCAGGCGGACCGCCTCGTCGCCCGGGTCGCGAGCCGGATAGGGCAACGCTTCATATTGGGCGCGAACGTCTTCCAACGGCGAAGGAACGGTCATTATGGCCTTGTTTCCCGGCAGACGCAGCGTTACCCCGGAAAATGCTGGGGTGGACGCCCGCCCGCTCGTTGATTTCTGCAACAAAATGCGAGGCCATGAAAGGCTATTTCGGCATCGGGGTGGAAGGCGTCAGCAAGGCGATGAACGTGGGCACACTGTTCCGTACCGCCCATGCCTTCGGCGCAGCCTTCGTGTTCACGCTTCGGACTCAGTACGATCGGCGGGAAGGCAGCCTCAGCGATACATCCGATACACCGCGCTCGGTGCCGACCTATCATTTCGCCGACCTAGCCGCCTTCCGCCTGCCTCTGGGCTGTCGGCTGGTCGGGATCGAGATTGCCGAGGAGGCGATCGAGCTGCCGAGCTTCCGTCACCCGCGTCAGGCTGCCTATATCCTCGGGGCCGAGCGGGAGGGCTTGTCGGCCGACGTGCAAGCCTGCTGCGACTATATCGTGAAGATCCCGACCCGCTTCTCGGTCAACCTCGGGGTCGCCGGCGCCCTCGTGATGTACGACCGGCTGCTGACGCTCGGCCGGCATGCGCCGCGGCCCGTCGTCGAAGGGCCTCCGACGGAGGAGGCGCCGCTCCCGGCATTCGGCGAGCCGATCTACAAGCGCAAGGCTCGGCTCCGGGCGCGTCAAGGCAAGTAGCGCAAGGAACAGGGGGTGGCGGGCTGTCTTCTCATGCACTATCTCAGCGCCGATCATGACCCTTCTGCCGACAGAACCGCTGCAAATTGCCGAGCCCTTTACCGGTCGCAACGATACGCGCCCGAACCTGGTGGGTTTGTCGCGTGAGGCGCTGAAGGCGGCGCTGGTCGAGGCCGGCCTCGAGCCGTTTCGCGCCCAACAAATCTGGCAATGGATCTACTGGCATGGCGTCACCGACTTCGAGCGGATGACCAATATCGCCAGGAAGACGCGCGAGCGGCTGGCCGACCG
>DATEID010000074.1:0-2498 GCA_035279245.1 Reyranella sp. | reverse complement strand
AGGCCCAGGATGCGGCGCGTCATCTTGCAGCCGGCGAAGCCCAGGGAATCGACGAACAGTCGGCGCATATACGCTTGTTGCGCTGCCTCGAACGCAGCCTGCTCGGCGGCGGTCGCGAACAGCGCCGGCATGAAGGTGTCGCCGGCATGCGCCTTGTTCCAGAGCGCGCGGAAACGCCGGTCGAACAGGATCCAGATCGTCTCGATCGTCTGCAGGATCCAGTCGCGGTAGCCGTCGCGCCCGCCGGGCTTCGCCTCGTGGCCGTTCTGCGAGAAATAGGCGAGGTAGAGATTGCCGATCAGCGCGCCGACATCGAAACCCATGGGGCCGTAGAAGGCGAACTCGGGATCGATCGCAAAGGTCTCGTCCGGCGTCACCATGATCGAGCCGGAATGCAGGTCGCCATGGATCAGCGCCTGCGCCTCGCCCAGGAACTTGAGCTTGAATTCCTGCGCCGCCCGCTTCCAGGGACCGTCCGTGCGCACCGCGGCAGCGGTGTCATCGAGCTGGGGGCTGGTCCAGCGATTGCCCTCGGCGATGCGCCAGGGATCGGTGAAGACGAGATCCTCGGTGATGCGGCAGAGCTCGATATTGTCGCAGAAGAGCGCCATGTGCTTTTTCTTCGCCGCCGCCGGCTGGCCGAGATCGGACGTGGCGAACAGCGTCTCGGCCAGGAACGTCGCCATGTGGTCGGCGAGCTTCGGATAGACGATGCCGCGAATCAGGCCCTTGCGCAGAATGATGTGCGGATGGAGATAGGCCATCACAGTCAGCGCGAGTGTCTCGTCGAAATGCAACACTTTCGGCACATGCTGCGGCGCTGCGCGCGCCTGCGTGACCAGCGCCTGATGCTCGAAGAAGGCGCGACGCAAGGGCAGAGGCCAACTCTCGCCCACCAGACGCAGATAGGGCAGGGCCTGCTTCAGGACGACGCCACCCGATGGCCCTTCGACGACGAAGACAAAGTTGAGGTTGCCGTCGCCCACCTCGCGGATCTTCCACTCGGCGGGTTTGCCGCCCAGCCTGGCGGCGACCGCCGGCACGTCCGCCAGATAGGACGACACGTCGGCTTCTTTAAGGGCTCGATAGCCGGGCGGAACGTCGAATGCCATGACGCCCGAAATTCGGGCTTCATGGCGACGAGGTCAAGTGATCGCGCGTGCTACCGCATCGACGATGGCCGCCGCATCGAGTTTGTAGGTGCGATAGAGATCCGGGATGTCGCCCGACTGGCCGAAGGTTTCGACGCCGAGCGGCACGACGCGCTGGCCGCGCACCGAGCCGAGCCACGAGAGCGCGAGCGGATGGCCGTCGAGCACAGTAACGAGCCGCGCATCGCGCGACAGCGGCGCCAGCAGGGTCTCGACCGCGCTCGCGCTGCGATCGATCTTGCCGGCGGTGCGGCCACGCTGGCGCTGCGCGGCGAGCCAGTCGGCGTGCAGACGGTCGGGCGAGGTGAGGACGAGGAGTCCGGCGCCGGCGAAATCGCGCACGATGCTTTCGTGCGCGGCAATCGCTTCGGGTGTGACTGCGCCCAGGGACACGATGGCTACGTCGGCTTCCGGCTCGGGCCGCGCATACCAGTAGCCGCCCGAGACGATGTCGGCCTCCTGCTGCGGCGACAGCGTGCGCTCGGGCTGCGGCAGGCTACGCGTCGAAAGGCGCAGGTAGATCGACGAACCCTTGGGCTGCTGCATGTATTCCAGGCCGAACCGCATCAGCGCGGCCAGCTCGTCGACGAAGGCGGGTTCATAGGACAGCAGGCCGGGCTGGCCGATGCCGATCAGCGGCGTGTGGATGCTCTGATGCGCGCCGCCTTCCGGCGACAGAGTGACACCCGATGGAGTGGCGGCCAGCATGAAGCGCGCGTCCTGGTAGCAGGCGTAGTTCAGCGCATCGAGACCGCGGGCGATGAACGGATCGTAGAGCGTGCCGATCGGCAGCAGGCGAGTGCCGAAAAGCTCGTGCGCGAGGCCCAGCGCCGCGAGCTGGATGAAGAGATTGTTCTCGGCGATGCCGAGCTCGATATGCTGGCCGCGCGGGGTCTTGCGCCAAAGCTGGGCCGAGACGACCTTCAGCTCGCGGAACACGTCCTCCGCCTCGGTGTGGCCGAACAGACCGCGCCGGTTGATCCATGGACCGAGATTGGTCGAGACGGAGACGTCGGGCGAGGTCGTCACGATGCGCCGGGCGAGTTCGCTGTCCTCGACGGCGATCGAATTCAGGATCTTGCCGAACCCTTCCTGGGTGCTGGCCTTCCGGTCATTCGGCTTGGTCAGCGCCGCCGGTACCTCGACCGCCGTCGCCTCGGTCCGCCGGCGGCCCACAGCATTGAACGGCGCCCCGGCGATGAAGGCTTCGAGCTCGGCCGCCGTGGCGCTGAGTCCGGCGAACTTCTCCCATTCCCGGCCATCCTCGATGCCCATGCCTTTCTTGAAGCCGGCCATCTGGTCGAGCGTCATCAGGCCGGAATGGTTGTCCTTGTGGCCGGCGAAGGG